>JBOGJS010000355.1:0-51552 GCA_050745365.1 Terriglobia bacterium | reverse complement strand
CCTGGAAACCATGAAAAACGACCCCTCATCTGCCATCCTACATCGGGCACCTTCTCCCCCAAGGGAGAAGGTGGGGAGCGAAGCAATGCGGCTGAGGCGTTTCGCCCGCGTTTTCAGGGCAGCTTCTCACTTGTCACTCCTCACTGTAGTTTTGCGAGAAAGTATTGTCAAGATGTTGCGCAACTCACGCTCGACCAGCCGCAGACCACCCCCGTCGAATCGACTCCCGAACAGGTTTCTCTGTTCCGGTAACGGCGAGCCAGCCTTAAGATTGCCGGCGAGCTGGCGTCGCGCTCCTTCAATGGTGAAACCTTTCTCATAGAGAAGCTGTTTTATTTCGAAGATGGTTTCCACGTCCTTGCGCCGGTAAAGACGATGGCCCGTGGGCGTTTTCGCAGGCCGCAGCGTGGGAAACTCCGTTTCCCAATACCGCAGGACGTACGGTTTGGTTTCGACCAGTCGGCTGACCTCACCGATGCGAAAGTACGCTTTATCGGGGACAGCAACGGACGCTTGGCTCGTTTTCGAAGTACGTTGTGTCTTGCGGTTGCGAGGCATGAGTCTCGATAGCCCTAGCATCCACCCGCGCTTTCCGGGTCCGCGGCCTGGATGCATTCGCCAGGGAAAGCCCGGACCTGAAAGAGCAGAGCAGGGCCTCTCCCTCTCGGCCATCTTAGAAAACCAGCGCCAGGACGTCAACCACTCCGATGGGCTGATTGAAAAATAACAATCAAGGTCGGGTGTAGGTTATACTTTCCGTTCCGGCGGACGCCGGAAGAACACCAGGCAAAATCGCCGAGCCGCAAAGACTTAAAAGCCAGGGAGACCCCAACCGTTTAGATGCGAAACCTCACGATCGGGATTGATGTTGGCGGCACCAAGATAGCTGGCGGCCTCGTGACGCAGGAAGGCCGGCTGCTCACAGCAACCATCGTGCCGACGCTCGCCGAGGACGGCGTCCAAACCAGTTTTCTGCAGGTGCACCGCCTGATTGAGGGTCTCGTCCGCAAAGCGGGAGGGAAGCGCAATATCCTCGGGATTGGTGTATGCGCCCCTGGGAGCCGTGACCCCATCACGGGCTACATCATCAATGCGCCGAACTTGCCCGGATGGGAGAAGCTGCCTCTAGTCGAGGAGATCGAGCGAATTTTTAACCTCCCAACCCGCGTGGAGAATGACGCCAATGCGGCCGGCCTGGCGGAAGTCCTGTTTGGCGCGGCCAAGGGATACCGGGATATCTTCTACGTGACGGTCTCCACCGGCATCGGCACTGGAATTATCGTCGACCGGAGAATTTATCACGGCACCCGCGGAGTTGCTGGCGAGGGAGGCCACGTTTCAATCGATTTTCGGAGCCCATATCGTTGCGGCTGCGGGACGCCAGGCTGCATTGAGGCGTTGGCTTCGGGCCCGGCGTTAGCGCGGCGGGCGCAGGTGCGCCTGCTCGAGGACTGGTCGCGGCCGAGCCTGCTCCGGACAATGACGCGCGGCCAGTTAAGTCTAATTTCCCCGGAGATGGTTGCTATAGCCGCCAGAAAGGGAGATCCGGTTGCGAAATCTGTCGTGGACGAAACGGGATTTTACCTGGGTGCATGGCTCGGGAGCATGATCACGCTGCTCGATCCTGGCGCCGTGGTCATCGGCGGCGGGGTCGCCCGCATCGGTAAGCCCCTCTTTGATAAAATCCGCGAGACGATCAGCCGCTACACGCTGAATCCACCTATGGCGGCTGAAATTCCGTTGTTGCCGGCCAAGCTTCGGCAGAACGTCGGCGTCTATGGCGCGGCCAGCCTTTTCCTTCCTGCCGGAGAAGCCGCGGAAATCAGCATATCAGGTGAAAGCAATCATCGCAGCCAGTGTTCCAGCCGGACTGCCTGATCCGTTTTGTCATCGCGATACTTGACGATGACCGGTGTTGAGAGAGAGAGACCCCATTCCTTGCCGCGGCTCACCGCGCGGCTACCGGGCATGATCGCACGGGAAACGCGTCAGGATGCGATGTCGAGAGCCTTTTCCACTGGCTTCGGCAGGTTGAGAGGAAGAAAGTAGTCAACGGGATAGAGGTAATCTTCGCCTGATTCGTCAATAATCCGCCGCAGGTGCCGGCGTTCTGCCGGAGGGTCTTGAAGCTGGCGGTAAACCTTCCTTCTCTCGAGCGAAGCTTCGTAGCCTTTGTTCTGAACGCAGATCACAAATTTGAGAGATTTGGAGCGTCTAGTCATAAGCGTCAATCTAGGAGGCGTTTGACTTTCATTTCTCTCTTTCCAATCCCGTGAGCTTCGTACCAGTGAAGCTCAGCCCTATATAGACTACCATCTTGTAATCGAACTGTTCCAATCCCTTTTCGCTTCCTCCACTTTCCCGAGCCGTACCATTTTTCCAGCCGATGGACTTCACGAAGCGATCTGCCGTGCGCGATCGTTTCTATATCTTCGACCCTTCCGATAACTTGGAACCACAAGGTCAAGGCCGCCCTCCGGCTCTTGGCTGAATGGATTGCTCATCGGATGGGGGTACAAGCTCGCTTTCGGCAGTTTTTACGTTACCCCGTTTGCTTGAAAAAAATCAACGCAGCCAGTGTTCCAGCCGGACTGCCTGATCCGTTTTGTCATCGCGATACTTGACGATGACCGGTGTTGAGAGAGAGAGACCCCATTCCTTGCCGCGACCACGGCTCACCGCGCGGCTACCGGGTACAACGACAGCACTTTCAGGGATTCGCAGCGGCTCGCCGCCCTCGCGGCGATAAACGGTCTCCTTAACCAGATCATAGACCGCTGTTGAGCCGGTGAGAATTGTCCCTGCCGCAAGCACGGCTCCCCGGCCTACAATGGTTCCTTCATAGACGCCGCAATTGCCGCCCACCAGCACCTCATCTTCAATGACTACGGGCAGCGCTCCAACGGGTTCCAGAACACCGCCAATCTGCGCGGCGGCGCTCAAATGGCAGCGCTTGCCGATTTGCGCGCAAGAGCCAACCAAGGCGTGGGAATCCACCATGGTTCCCTCATCCACATAGGCACCGGTATTGATGTACATGGGAGGCATGCACGTAACATTTCTGCCGATAAAGCAGCCGTCGCGGATGGATGAGCCGCCCGGAACCAGGCGAACGGATTGCCCGGGCTCGATGCGCTTGAGCGGGTACGTATGCTTATCGAAGAAGGGGAAGCCGCAGGAGTCAGCTTTCGTGATGCGGCCGATGCGAAAGCCGAGAAGGATTCCTTTCTTCACCCACGGATTCACCTTCCAGCCGGTGAGAGAAGTTCGGTCCGGCTCCGCCGCGCGGAGCGTGCCTTCGTTCAGGCGCGCTTTCAGTTCGTTGAAAGCCTCAAAATATTCGCTGCCGTATTCCGTGGCCTCGCGCGAAAAGAGGCTTTCAATTCTTTGTTCGAGGTCCATGTTATGGCGCGGCCGCGGACTGAATTTTTTGAATGACGGCGGAGGTGAATTGCTCGGTGGTCGAGTTTCCACCAAGGTCCGGCGTTCGAATCCGCCCTTCGCGCGTGACGGCTTGAAGAGCGCTGAAGATTCGGTTTCCGGTTTCGGCTTCGCCGAGATGCTCCATCATCATGGAAGCCGCCCAGATGGCGGCAATCGGATTCGCAGTGCCACGCCCTTCAATATCCGGTGCGCTGCCATGCACCGGCTCAAACACCGGAGGACCCAGGCGGCCGCCCGGGTTCAGGTTCGCGCTGGCGGCAAGCCCCAGGCTGCCCTGAAGAGCGCCACCCAGATCGGTGAGGATATCCGCAAAGAGGTTTGAGGCCACCACCACCTCAAGACTTTCGGGCGCCGTGATCATTCTCGCAGCGGCTGCGTCCACATGATAACGGGCGGTCTCAACGTCCGGGAAGTCGCGCGCCACCGCGCTGAACACCTCATCCCACATCACCATCGCATACTGCATGGCATTCGACTTCGTCACGCTGGCAAGGCGCTTACGCGGGCGCTTCCGGGCTGCTTCAAAAGCGTATCGGATGATGCGCTCGGTTCCCTTCCGCGTAAAAATGGTTTCTTGGAGAGCAACTTCGTCCGCCGTGCCGCGCTTGAATCGGCCACCCAGCCCGGCATATTCCCCTTCGGTGTTTTCGCGGATAAAAAGCATGTGGATATCGTCTGGCTTTTTCCATCGCAAAGGGGACTCGAGCCCGGGCAAAATCTCGACCGGACGCAGATTGACATAGAGATCGAATTCAAAACGAATGCGCAGCAGAAGCTCACGGAGCGAAACGTGATCCGGAACCGTCGGGTGGCCGATGGCGCCCAACAGGACTGCATCAAACGGGCGGAGGAGCTCCACACCGTCGGGAGGCATCATCTCGCCCGCTCGAAGGTAATATTCGCACCCCCATTCGAAAGAGGTAAATGCTAATCCCTGAGCCGCGCTCTCAAGCACCCGAACCGCGGCCGGAACAACTTCTCTGCCGATGCCGTCGCCGGGCAGAAGGGCGATATCGTAAGTTTTCATTTTTCAGTCCTGCGAGTCGACTCCCATCTCGCATTGTACCGTTATTTCCTGCGACTGGGTTCCGAGGCTTCGAGCCTCTGCGGATGCTATAATCACTCCATGCCGGTTGATATTCGCCTCACCTACGAAGATTATTGCCTGCTGCCCAACGACGGGAAGCGCTACGAGATCATTGACGGAGAGCTCTTTGTGTCCCCTTCACCTGTGACAGCTCATCAAAGATTCGTAACCAACTTGGCCTACTATCTTGTGGATTTCGTAAAGAAACGCTCGCTCGGCGAGGTTTACGTTGCCCCGTTTGACGTGGTCTTCTCGCAATTTGATGTCGTCGAGCCAGACGTACTTTACATCTCGAAGTCGCGGTCTTCGATTCTAACGAAGGCCAATGTGCAGGGCGCGCCAGATCTGGTGGTGGAAGTGCTTTCAGAATACAGCGAAAAGACTGATCGGACGACGAAGCTGAAACTTTACGCACGCTTTGGCGTAGAGGAGTATTGGATTATCGATCCGGTGGCGTGTGCGGCGGATATTTACCGGGCCCAGCCGCAAGGTCTGGAGTTGGCGCAGCGCTTGTCCGCCCAAGGCGCGTTAACCTCACCTCTTTTTCCCGGATTTTCCCTCCCGATCGAGAAGCTCGCCGAATAGCCCAGAATGCCTCTGGAAATGCGGCCTGCGCTCAAGCTGGTCGGATGATCATCACTTCAGTGGCTTTAATCAGGGCCGCTGCCGCCTCTCCTTTCTGAAGACCAAGCTCCTGGCAGGAATCGCGGGTGATGATTGCCGTTACGTTTTGCCCGCCTATATCCAACGTAACTTTGGCAAGAAGACCGACGGTTTTGACGGAGGTGATCCGTCCTACCAACTGGTTTCTTCCACTAATGACGTGTTCGAGGCCGCTGCCCGATTCAGCCGGGGGCTTCGCGGAGCGCGCTGTTTGAAGCTCACGGCGGCGGCCCTTCTTTTGGAAAAGCACGCGATCGATCTCCGTGCGCGGAATGCGATGGTGGCCCCCGGCAGTCTGGATGGAGCGAATCCGGCGGCGGTAGATCCACTGCTTGAGCGTGGGATAACTGATGCCGAGTTGCCTCGCAGCTTCCGGAAGATGAATCAATTCCATGATTCGCTTATCTCGTTTTCATGAGCCTTGAGAATTCACGATCACCACTTGCGCGCGGCGGTTTTGTTGATAGCAGGCGTCGGTTGTATCCGTGCAAAATGGGCGGTCCTTGCCGTAAGAGATGGTCGTGACATCATCCGCAGGCACGCCAAGATTCACGAGGAACTGCTTCGCGGATTCAGCCCGGCGCTCGCCGAGACCGAGGTTGTACTCTTCACTGCCGCGCTGATCGCAATAACCGCCGATTCGGACTTTCAGGTCCGGGTGCGCCTTGAGGTAATCGGCGTCATGCGTTAACGCCTTCTGGGCGTCCGGGCGGATGCTGGATTTGTTGAAGTCAAAGAAAGCATCTTTCATCTGTTGTGCTCCGACGGTTGAAGCAGGGATGTTGGATTCCGCAACAGATGGCGCAGGTGGGATCGCAGGGGTAACCGTCACTCGCGCGCTGCATTCGCCCGTGCCTCCAGCACCGCTGAGGCTCATGGTATAGGTTGTGGAGTCGGATGGGGTGATCGAGGCCGAGCCTTCCGCCTGCTGCTGGCCCAAAGTGGGCTTCAGTTCGAGACTGCTGGCGTTGGTGGACGTCCAGCTCAGCGTTGCAGACTCTCCCGCCGTCACGGTGGCAGGCTCCGCTGTTAGAACGCAGGTGGGCGGCCCCGGAGCCGCCGGAGCCGCTGCCGAAGGCGCGGCAGCGGGAATAGCCGCCGCCGGCACTCGTTTGTGACATCCCACAAGCACCGCAAGAACACAAAGCAACCCACATAATTCAAGAAGCCGCACCTGGTTTTTCATGATTCGTTTCCTTTCTCTTGCTTTTCTCTTATTTCCGGTCAGCGTGCTGGATTACGAAAATAATGCCCTCGGAGCCATGCATCATCATAGATTGTTTAATTTGAATAAAACTCCACCGCTTGTCAATGCCATTGATTCACGATAACTTGCGGCGAGTGTAAAACCGTCTTAAGCTCTATTAAAGCCGAAGGCTCGAACGCCAACGGCCGGGGAAACAGCGATGGACTTCAAAGAAAAACTCCTTGACCGTGACCAGCCCATGACGCTTTTTGAGATGGTCCCGCCAGCGGCCGGCAATCCTGAGGCGGTTGAAAACGTCATCCAGCAGGCCGGAAGGGCACTCCGGCTTGCAGACGCAATCAACCTGCCGGAAATTCATGATGAAAGCCGCGGAGAACCCAGAGCCGCAAAATTCGTCGAGCGGGTTGAGCCGCGTGTGCTCGGGAATCGAATTCGGCAGCAGCTCGGGATGGACGTGGTTGTCAACCGTTGTGTCGTGTATGAAGCTGATCCAATCCCTTGGTTTCGCAAGACAGTGGGCGAATTCGGTTTCCAGCAGGTTGTCATCGTCGGAGGAGAGTCCAGCCGTACCAGCTATCCCGGTCCCAGCGTTCTCGATGCCGCTCGGCGGCTCCAAGCCGCGGGGCTCAACACGACGCTGGGTGGCATCAGCATCCCGAGCCGTGTACGTGAAGCGGAGAGAATCCGGCGTAAGGCACAAGCAGGCCTTACCTTCTTCACCACCCAAGTGCTCTTTGACGCGAATGATATTGTCTGGCTCCTCCAGCGGCTGAACGGCCTCGAGGCCAGGATTTTTCTAAGCTTTGCACCCGTCAGCCACCGCCGCGACCTGGACTTTCTGCGGTGGCTTGGGGTGGATATTCCGCAAGACCTGGACCACTTTGTGCTTCGTGAAAGCGAGGACGGGCAGGCCTCCCAAGCAGTGGAAGGGAACGGAAGTTGTCTCGATCGGTCCCTGGATCTTTTCCAACGTATCCTGATGGACGTTTTCGATAATCTGCCACCTGATCCTCCGCCGATCGGGCTGAACATCGAACACATCAACAAGCGCAACTTTGGCCCAGCCATCCAGATGCTGGAAAAGCTTGGCGCGCTATACAATCACCTCATCTCAGCGCGCGCCAGCCTTGCCTGAAGCGCGGGTAGTGGGTCAGTTTGATGTAGAGGCGGCTTTATGCTGCCACCTGGCGAGGTAAACTCGCCGCTGCAAATTCAAACTGGCCCACTATCGAAGCGCGCGCTGAATGCTCATGGTATACAAAGTGGGCATTCCACCCGAAGCTGACGATTTGCGGAAGCCATAAATTAACGCGTTCGGACTTCCTTTGCCTTCAAGAGGTCCTTCAGCTCGTCCATGAACTCGCGTACGTCCTTGAAATCCGAATAGACGGAGGCAAAGCGGACGTATGCTACCTTGTCCAGCTTCTTGAGCCGGCTCATCACCAGCTCCCCCACGCCGGAAGTGGGCCGCTCGCGGGCCGGCGATTCGGCGACATAGGCTTCGGCCTCATTGACAATCTCTTCCAGCTTGCTCACTGGCACGGGCCGCCGCTCACAAGCCTTCAGCAGTCCGGTGAGTACTTTCTGTCGGTCGAATTTTTCGCGCCGACCATCCTTTTTGATCACCATGTAAGGAATCTCGTCGATTCTTTCGTACGTGGTGAACCTCCGCCCACATTTCTCGCACTCGCGCCGGCGACGGATGGTGTCGCCGATCTTGGCCTCACGCGAATCAACAACTCGGTCGTGTAAATTTCCGCAAAAAGGGCATTTCATGGCTCTGGTTTCCCCTGCGTAACACAGCGCGGCTTGCCGCAACCCGAGAAGCGAAGCGACGAAGAATCTCGCCGTGATCTCCGGATAGTGCCTACCGAGAGCGAGATTCCTCGCTCCGCTCGGAATGGCAGTTCCCGTGGCTGGGAGGCGCGCCGAGCTGTTTGCCCGTCGCTTCGAACGCCTCCGCCTCTGCGGCGCTCCACGGAGGAATGGCGCCGGGGCGGCTGGCGACCAGGGCGCCCACCCGGTTCGCGAAGTCAGCCACCGCGATCGCGCGCCACCGATTTGCGATTCCATGTAGGAGCGCGGCGGCAAAGGCATCACCCGCACCGATCGCGTCCACAACCTTCACCGCATATCCTGTCGCTTCAACGTATTCGCTACCGAGGAGCAGCGCGCACCCACAAGCACCGCGCGTAACCGCAACGGCATCAAGGTGAAATTCATGTGCGGCCCGACGGCAGAATTCTGAACCTGCCGCGAAGCCCAGCATCGTCCCAACCTCCCGCACTTCCTCCGTGTTGAGCTTCATCACGGTGGCTGCGGCGGCAAGTTTGCGTACCAGCGCAGGCTCGTAACAGCCGGCGCGAAGATTGACGTCGTAGAAGCCCCTGCTCTCCCGACACGTGGCCATAACGGTGCGCGTTAATTCTCTTCCCCGGGGGCCCATCTGAAACAGGGTTCCGAAGTAGATCCAGTCAGGCTTCCAGGCTCGGATCGCGGCCAAGTCCCGAGTGGAGAGTGCGGCGAAGTCATAAGCAGCCGGGCGGTGAATGATGAATTGCGGCCGGCCTTCCTCGTCGAGCTTTACCGTGACGAAGCCCGTCGGATGTCCGCGCACGCGCCGCACGTAGCGGCGATCAAGTTTAAGCTGATCCATCCGGCTGAGAACCCGGTTTCCTCTCTCATCATAGCCGACGGCGCTTATCAAGAAGACAGCGTGTCCTAGTCGCGTGGCGTGAACGGCGAAGTTGAGCGGCGCGCCACCAAGATGCTCCTCTTTGCCGAGCACATCCCACAACACTTCGCCAATGCTAACGATTTTCATCGTTTTCCGCGAACGGTCACTATACCTCGGATATCCGCCCTCAGGCTACAAGGGCTGGGCGGCCGGCCCTGAGCCCTCTGTTTCGAGTGCGTAGAGCCGGATTTACGCCGCCATTTTCGGCTGGCAGGATGAACCCAATCTTTAAGCGCTGCGGTACAGCTTCGTGATCACAAATTCGCGGTGGCCGAGCGACTCAGAGGCCGTCAGCCGGCCGTTCGCCGTGCGGACCATCAGGCTCAGTAGCGCGTCTCCAGCCTGTTCTGGGTTCAAATCGCCCGACAGAATGCCGGAGACGTCGAGGTCAATGTGCTCGCGCATCGTCGCGCAGGTGAGAGGATTGGCGGAGAGCTTAATGACGGGCAGAATGGGGTTTCCAATGATGTTGCCCTGGCCGGTCGGGAACAAATGGAGCGCGGCTCCAGATGCCGCCCATAGCGTCAGCGCTTCAGCAGCGGCTGAGGACGTATCCATAAACCAGAGGCCCTTCCCCGAAGGGGCTTCCGCGGGTTTGAGGACACCAACGAATTGAGTGCGCTTTCCCATTTTCTGGATATTTCCGAGAGCTTTCTCTTCAATCGTTGTCAAGCCGCCGCGAATGTTTCCTTTGGTGGGCTGAGATTCTGAAAGGTCGTTCGTCTTGTTCTGATTGATCATGTCGTTGTAATCGTTCCACACGTCCATGAAGGCTTCGGCCACTTCCGGCGTTGCCGCTCGCCGCTTGACGATATGCTCGGCGCCGGTCAGCTCCGAAGTTTCACCGAAAGACATGGTGCCGCCGATGTCATTCAACCGGTCGAAAACGGTACCCACGGTGGGACAGGAAGCGAGTCCTGTGGTCGTATCCGACTCGCCGCACTTCGTCGATACGTAAAGATCATTCATCGCGCATTCTTCCCGTTCGATCTCAGATGCCGACTGAAGGTATTCTTGAGCCTTGCGGGAAGCTTCTGCAATGGTCTGGAGGTCTCCCTTGCGCTCAATGGAAAAACCCGCCACCGGCTTGCCCGTCGCGGCGATCCCGTCCACGACTCTTTGCGTCCACCCCGGCTCGATACCGATCACCACCGCCGCCGCGACGTTAGGATTCGATCCCGTCCCAATCAGGATACGGAACAGAAGTTCCAGGTCTTCTCCGAATTGGAGCCGCCCGTACGCGTGGGGAAGCGGAAGCACGCCATGGATGACGCGTCCCACGGCTTCCGCGGCGGCGTTCGAAATATCGTCCACGGGCAGAATCACCACGTGATTCCGGATGCCCACTTTTCCGTTCTTTCTCCGAAAGCCTTTAATCTTTGGAACATTCATTTCTACCACCTTTTGGTTTTGAGATTGTGTACGTGAACGTGCTCACCCTTCCGGATTCCGGCTACGACTTTTCCGATATCTTCTCCATACTTCATAATGGTGTCTCCGGGCTTAAAATCCCTCAGAGCGATTTTGTGACCAAGCGGAATGGCTTCGAGCGCGGTGATATCCGCCACCGTCCCACCATCGATCATTTCGCCGTGGGCAGTTGTGCCGGCCTGGAGGTCCATAACGGCGACTCCCACCGTATCCCGAAGATCGTGAACAACAAAATTTCTCATCATGCCTCCTGAGTTGAAACGTGGAATACAATATACCAGACCGGCGCGGGAAAGCTCGAGGCCGAATTATTTTTCGAGGAGTAAAATGCAGCGATGCAAGCAAACGCGTTAGTGGCCCACGGTGGCGGGCCAACCTCCGTGCTCAATGCCACTCTCCTTGGCGTGGTTCAGGAAGCCCGGGCCGTCAACATCCATCACCTCTGGGCTCCGCGGGGAGGACTTGGAGGACTGCTTCGTGGTGATCTGTTAGACCTGCTGGCCGTGCCGCAATCAAAAATCGCAAAACTTTACCAGCAATGCAGCTCCGCGATTGGAAGCTTTCGGGGAAAAATTTCAGTCGCTGATTTGGGCAAGATCGTCCGGCTTTTCCGCACCTCCGAAATCCGCTATTTCTTTTACACGGGTGGTAACGGCTCCATGGGCACCACACTGCGGATTGCAGCGGCGGCGCACGAGGCCGGCTATGAATTGATCTCGCTTGGCATCCCGAAAACCATCGACAATGACATCTGCCTCACTGATCATTGCCCTGGTTTTGGCAGCGCAGCGCGGTTCGCTATTACCGCGCTTCGCGAGATGGGCCTTGACCAGCGCGCCCTCCCAACGCCGGTTTCCATTGTTGAGGTGATGGGCCGCAACACCGGGTGGCTTGCCGCCTCAACGCTTCTGGCCCGCGGGCGCGATGATGACCCGCCGCATTTCATTTACGTTCCCGAGGTTCCATTTGACCTCGCGGAGTTTCTGGACCGGGTTGAAGGCCTGCTTCGCGCGCAAAAGTGGGTGATGGGGGTAGTCGCAGAAGGCCTGAGGGACTGTTCCGGGCGCATGATCGCCAGTTCGCGCGGGAGCAGTCGCGACGCAAGAGGAAGGCCGCTTGCCGGTGACGTAGCTTCTTTCTTAGCGCGCCTCATCAGCCAAAAACTCGGTGCGCGGGCCCGAAGCGAAAAGCCGGGACTTCTCTACCGCGCTTTCGCTCCTTGCCAGTCGCCCGTTGATGCGGCGGAAGCCTTTGCCGCGGGCCGCTTCGCCGTGCGATCGGCGCTGAAAGGGAATTCAGAAGCGATGGTTTCTCTCCAGAGAGCTCGCTCCAAGCACTACTCTTGTACGTTTAAGCTGGTTCCACTTCGCCAGGTCGCCGATAAAGAGCGCCGCCTGCCAGAAAAACACATGCTGAAGCCGGCAAATATCCGGGATTCTTACCGCGCCTACGCCGCCCCGCTGATCGGACCGCCATTGATCCCGCCAGTCCATTTTTTGATGTGACCGGCACGGCATTGCTTCTGGCCTGCCTTGAAAATGCGGGCAAGGCCCTCATCCGGCTCGCTTCGCGCCCCACCTTCTCCTCAGCGGAGAAGGTGCCCGACGTAGCAGGGCGGATGAGGGGTGGTTCTTTCACGGTTTCCGGCCGCCGCAAGCCGGCATGAGCGACTGCCCTGGAGACAAAAGACCACAGGCTTACCAACCAGGTGCTATAGCGATCAAATTACGTCCCCGAGTGTTCACAGCTTGGAAAGCTTGCGAAATAGTACTGGCCCGTCCAGCCAAGCTCTTTCATTCCCACTTCGGAAGAGTAATACGCCTTGCTGATCCACCCCTTCAAAATTTCAAAATGGTCGTAGAGAACACTTGCCGGCAGCTTCGATGAAGCGGCAAAGCCGGGAAGAATAGCGGTTTCTTTGCTGGATGCCTGGTCGCGAGCGGGCGTGGAAGCCGCCGTCAACAGTTCAATCTGGCGGGTCTCCGAGAGGTCCTTAAACGGGGAGCCGTACCGCCGGAGAGATTCGCCGTCCATCATGGAAAGAGAGGCAATAAACTTTTCTTGATTCTCTCGGATATCAACGCTCAGAAGCAGGTCAACAAATGGGGTGACCCCTGCCTTTGAAGAGCCCGGTACAATGTGCTCGGCAATCACGGTGAGGGTGGCGACTTGATGGGGATCAAGGAAGAGAGGGGTCCACTTGCCAGTCGCTACCTTCGGAGCTTCCGCCGTATCCGCAGACGGTGCGGCTGGAGCCGCCGCCTGGGGACGTGCTATTGCCGCAGCGGGCACAATGAGACCTCCAGCAGCGCCGCCCATCAGCCTGTGCACCATTTCCCGGCGACTGATCCCCTGGGTATTTTCGGGAGTCTCAAGAGTTTTCTTTTTCATGTTCTACCCTCTGCCTGCCAGCATAGCACCATCCGTCTTGCTCCGCCTCGTTGTTCCGCGTGAAGCGCCGGCTTTACAGGCTGCTGAAAAAACCTGAGATGGCGCGATAGCGGCGACTTTATGTCGCCACAACCGCAACGTTCTCAACGCAGCGATGGCGGGGTAAACCCGCCTCTACACGTTTTTCAATAACCTGTTTAGTCGGGCAGGTGTCGGTATGCCGACCTGAGGGTCGGCCCTACACCAGCCTCACTCTGGCGGGCAGCACTCCGGAGCGCAGGCATCGGGCCTGGGGCCCAGACTTCCAAGGGCAGACCGTTCGGCATTGCTGTCCAGCCGTTCCAGGATCAATTCGCGGATCATGCTCACGAAGGCAGGATGCGTGCCGACGGTGCCAGCGCGGATCATATGGATCCCCAGTTTTCGAGCGAGTGACTGAGCTTCAAGATCAAGATCGTAGACAACTTCCATGTGATCGGAGACGAATCCCACGGGAGCAACAATAAGATCTACACCCGGTTCCGCGGCCGCAATTTCACGCAAGTATTCAAGGATGTCCGGTTCGAGCCACGGTTGAGCAGGTGACCCGCTCCGGCTTTGAAAAACAAGCGGATCACCCGCGCGGGCAAGCGCCGCAGAAACAACGCGGCAGGTTTCTTCAAGCTGGGCCTGATAGTTGCAGACCCGCGCCATAGCACAAGGAATGCTATGGGCGGTGTAGACGAGCCGCGCCGAGCTTCTTCTCCTCTCCGGAATCTTTGCCCTTGCTTCGCGGATGCGGTCAGCAATCGCCTCAATAAAGCGGGGATGATTGTAAAAGGCTCGCAGCTTTTCAACTCTCGGTGCGCCTTCGCCGGCCTCAGCGCGGGCGCGCACAATATCTTCCAGATACTGCCGGCAGCCGGAATAGGAACTATAGGCCGAAGTGACAAACGCCAACGCGCTCTTGACGCGGTCGGCTTTCATGGCGCCTAAAGTATCCGCCAGCAGCGGATGCCAGTTTCGATTGCCCCAATAGACCGGCAAGTCCATTCCACACTCGCTCAGCTCGCGTCTCAGCGCAGACAACAGCGCGCGGTTCTGATCATTGATGGGGCTTCTCCCGCCGAAGCGATCGTAATGCCCGGCAACCTCCAGCATGCGTCCGCGCGGGACATTTTTCCCTGCGAGCACCTTTTCGAGAAAGGGGATAACGTCGTCTTTTTTCTCCGGCCCGCCGAATGAAACCAGCACGACAGCATCGTAATTCATAAGTCTGAATTATGAATTATGAACAGTAATTTGCGCTACTGCCAGTGTAGTGTCCACGAAATATGTATACAGATAATCTGGCTGGCGCAGATATGCTGCCTTTTGGCATGTCTGTGATTTTCAAGGGTCGCAGACATCGCAAAGTGCGCGATGTCTGCGCCACCCATCAGAAAAGGTTGTGTACCCAAAGTTATTTATGGCTTTCAGCTGCTTCGATGGGTTCTTCCGCCGGAAGCACCGGAACCGTGGCCGGGACTCGCTCATGGAGCATCGGCTCGGTAGCCTGCACCCGAGGCTCGGCATGAAATCGCCGCTGGAGGGAGGCGGGAGCGAGCAAATTGCTGACGGCGAGAAAGCTCATCCCTTGATGGTGCGCCATCCAGGAACGGATCAATTCGAAAGGCGCGTTTGAGCCATAGTGGCGGGCATCGTAATCCACAGATTCGTAAAAGCCGAACGGGCTCAGACATCCCAGGCGCATCATGCGACGGAGATTCTTTACCGCCCCGGTCGCATCAAACCCCAGAGCCAGGAATGTTGCATAGGGCGCCACGACTTCCGCGGTACTCTGGGCGCTGAGCGCCAGCGCCGGAATTCCAAATGCCTGGTACTGGTAATGGCCAGCATCATCGCGAACGCCGTATGCCGCTTCCGATACACCCCAAGGCCGGCGCTTGCGGCGGCCAAACTTCTGCTGGCATCGGACCACGGCCCGCTGGGTCTGGGCCAGAA
This sequence comes from Terriglobia bacterium, assembly GCA_050745365.1. Classification (GTDB taxonomy): domain Bacteria; phylum Acidobacteriota; class Terriglobia; order UBA7540; family UBA7540; genus RH2-MAG17b. Next base: position 36,609 of record JBOGJS010000355.1, on the reverse strand, counting down.
TGGTGTCGGGATATGACCGCATCCAGAGAGATGGCATGAGGTATTCAAACATTGTCCCAGACCAGGAAAGGAGCACCCGCTCGCCCTCAAAGAGCGAGTGCTGCCTGCCCAACCGGAACCAACTTTCCTGGCGGATATCTCCTTTAGCAACGGCAATGAATACGGCCGTGCGGGCTTCCGAAGCGAGTATATCGTAGCAGGCCTTTTCCACCCGTTGCGCTGTTACGTTGTAACCAATGGAAAGCAGCTTTCTCGCGGGATTATGGAGAAAACGAAAATCCATGGCGGTGACGAGCGAATCCGCCGTTTTCGCAAGCCTTCGCAGTGTCTCGAGCAAAGCTTGAGCATGGCGGGCGGAAGCACGAATGCTTTCGAGGAACGATCGAGCGGCCAATGCCTGGTCATCCTGCTCCGCGATGCTCCGTGCTTTCTCTTCGAGGGTGGCAAGTAATTGAGGCAAGGCCTGAAGGGTGAGCCTGGCCGGCTTGATTTCAACTGCAAGGCCACTGAACAAAGGCTGATGCTCCGGAAGCAGCCAGGGTGCAAAATGCTCGGCCATGCTTTTCAGGCTCACGATTCGCCGGTGAAGCTCAGCAGCCCACCATTCCGGTTGGTTCAGGTCTCGGGAGTTGCTCATGCCGGCTTGCGACGCCGCGAAAGATGAAACTGCTCCCTCACCTGCCCTCCTACCTCGGGCACCCTCTTCGCTGGACGAGGGCCGCAGTCCCTCTACTTGTTCCGACCCGCTCGCCTGTGGAGAGGATGGTGAGCGGAGCGAGCCGGATGAGGGGGCTTGATCGAGATTTTCGGGCCGGCCATTGTCCGTGATCATGCGTTCTCGAATCTCAGCGACGCTTTGCTCCAGCTCTTGAAGGTTCGAAATCCACGCTCCAGGATCTTCCCCCAACAGTTCGAAGCGCTGGGTAACCCGGTTGAGGGCCGGCCGCACCCCGGCGTGATCGCTCCGGGCAAATGGCGCCTGGCGGGCGAATTCTTGAAGAAGTTCAACGTGGTGCCGGAATCCCTGCCAGAGTCCTGGCTGAAACAGCGGTCCTCGAATCATCTCGAGGCACCCTTGTTTCAGCGTCCACAGGCAGGCCGCAAGGTTTCCGCTATCCACAGTGGAAACGAAGAGCGGCGCGACAGGTTCCATTTTTTGAATGTCGTACCAGTTCAGAAAATGCCCTTTATAACGAGGCAGGCGCTCGGCGGCGTTTAAGGTGCGACCTGTCTCCTTGGCAAATTCCTCGACGGTAAGATAGCCGAGGTCATAGGCCGCCAGACGTGCGTCGAGCAGGACGCCCAGATTGGTAGGAGAGATAATCTTCGCGACCGAGGGCGGAGCCTCCTGCACATTATCCGGAGCCAGCCCCTCGGGTTCGCTGTAACTCTGAAAGAATCTCCACGTCTGGAGGGCCAACCTGGCCAGCAGCTTCCGGTCCTCCTTTGCGAGTGTACTTTGGCCGGGTGGTAAAGGACGGTCCATCCAGTCACGGATGAGCTTAGAGCAGAACCACACGGCAAGAAACGGCAGCGCCACCGGCAGGGCTGCGGGCCGCGCAAAGGCCAAAGCGACGCCCAAGCCAACGGAGAGCCATGGCGTCCAATCCAGACAGGTATCTACCGGCGTTTGTTTCTTGCTTTTCAGCTCCGCCTGCGCCGCCGTTTCCCATTCCAGGAACTTCTTGTGCGTTACTGCGAGCCGGACAAGCGTGCGAACAATAGCGTCCAAGGTGACTAAGGACTGGTGGAGCAGGAACACCAGCACGAATAAAACACCCACCTGCTCGTTCACAAAACCTTTGGCCGCCTCGTGGAGATAGCCTTTCCAATTCCCAGAGCCGAGCGCAACGGCAGCAGACAGAAAGAGCTGGAGGTAGGATGGGATGAGCAGCAAAATCAGTGTGGCGACAGTCCAATAAGCCGCGCCTCCAGGAAGGTAAAACCAGCCTCCCAGGAGAAGCGCAAGAGTTGCCGCTTCAATCAGGCTACGGCGAAGATTATCCAGAATCTTCCATCGCGACAGAAAAGAGAGAGGATTCGGAACCGGTTTTCCCGAGTAGTCCGGAACGTGGTTCAGGAGCCAGCGAAGGATTTGCCAGTCGCCCCGCACCCAGCGGTGCTTGCGGCGGCTGTAAGCGCTGAAATGCGAGGGATAGTCGTCAATAACTTCAATTTCGGAAACCAGGCCGGCGCGTGCATAAGAACCTTCAACGAGGTCGTGGCTAAGGAGGGCGTTAGCGGGAAAGCGCTGCCCCAGAACTTTCTGGTAAACGTCCACCTCGTAGATCCCCTTGCCTGTATAGCTCCCTTCGCCGAAAACGTCCTGGTAAACGTCCGAAACAGCGTGAGTGTAAAGGTCAAACCCGGTCTGGCCGGAATAGATGCTGGCAAGCCGGGACCGCGCGACCGACTGCACGCTGATTCCGACGCGAGGCTGAAGGATTCCATACCCTTTTACGACGGTGTTGGTTTCTGGATCGATGATGGCTCGGTTCAGCGGATGCGCCAACGTGCCGACAAGCTGCTGCGCAGTATCGCGCGGCAGCTTGGTGTCCGAATCGAGCGTGATCACGTAGCGGACGCGAGGCAGGACGTTAAGATCGCCGATTTTTACCGGAAAACTGTCAAAATTATGCCGCAGCAGATTGTTCAGGTCCAGGAGCTTCCCACGTTTTCGCTCCCATCCCATCCAGGCGCCTTCGCTGGGGTTATAGACGCGGTGCCGGTGGAAGAGAAAGAACGAGCCATTCCCATGGTCCCGATATTTCCCGTTCAGGTCTTCAATGAGCTTTGCGCAAAGCCCTACCAGCTCATCTTTTTCATCAAAAGGACGAAATGAATCTGGAGAATCCGTCAGAAGCGCAAAATGCAGATGAGGGCTGGCATTGGCAAGATAGCGCACTTCGAGCTCTTCCACCGTCTCCCGCACCTGCTTTTCGGAAATGAGCAGCGTGGGCACAACAACCATCGTCGTGCAATCGGCAGGGATTCCAAAATCCATCTTGGGCAGAAGCCGGGGGCGGACAAGGAAGCTTGCGAGTTGGTTCACAATGCGCATCGCCGACTCTGTTGCAGGAAGCAGAAGGAGGACGACGGCCGCGAAGATAGGAAGGATGAGGTGCAAACCGCTCATCAGGAAGGCAATCAGGGAGATAGTAACCAGCTCGATCGCGATCACGTAATAAGCGTCGGCTGAGCGAAGGAAAATCCGCTCTATTCGCTGATGAAGCGGTGGGCGATACCCAATGGCTTGCTCAAGCTGTTTCCTTCCGTCACTGACGAGATAAAAGCCAACGTGCTTTCTGCGCTCAAAGAACCGGGCGTCCTCGCCGGATATTCTGATGGCCTCGCGGGCGAGCCTCACGGCTGCCGCCGGAATCTCAACCTCAGGCAGGCGAGAGTGGGCTGCCAGTTTCACAATCTCCTTGCGGTACATATCACGTGTCTCAGGGGTCATCTGAGAATAGACTTGGTCTTCCCGGAGGATTTTCTCAGTGCGGCTCACCTGGTCAAACAAGTTTCCCCAGTCGGTGTGCTCGATTGTTTGCAGGCTGGTAATGGGCTCCTTCAGGTTGTATTCCACGGCGGCCGGACTCCGGCTGAAGCTTCTACTTTCGGTTGCTTCGCGAAGCGGTTCTGTTTGTCGTGCGATCTCTTCGAGGAGAGCGAGCTGGAGCAAAGGTTTCACCGCCCAGATCTCATCAATCTCCAGCGGCCACTTCTGCTGGGCGCCATCCAGAGAGCCGCGCAGAACCTCTTCCTCGAAAGTAAAATGAACCGCCTGCAGAAAATCGCGTACCAGAACATACACGCGGGGCAAATCCGGCCTGCTACGGAGCCGCGGGAGCTTGCGGATCAGCTCACCGTTCAGTGCTTCGCGTGTGTCGCGGAACGCCGAGCGAATTCGTGGAGCGCCGAGGGCGAGCGGATGTATTCCGGAAGGAATCGAGCGCCCTTCGGAAATCAGCTTTCGCAGCCAGCGTTCCGTCTTTTTGACTGACCGGAATGCCTTGAGATAGCCCTCGCGGAGAAGACGGTAGCCTTTTCTGCTCGAAAGGGCGGGTTCCCAGGCGGACGGTTCTGCGAGGTCCACAGATTTTGAATCGGCGTCGGGAGATTGCTTTTCAATCTCGGTCTCGCCGACAAAGGACGCGGGCTCACAGCCGCTCGTCGGCGGAGGTATTGAAACGCTATTTCCGACTTCGTCGGGGTTATTCATGCTGGGTGCTTACCGGTAACTTGAAGCCTGAAGCTCAAACATTTCGGAATAGCGGCCGCGCGACACCATCAGTTCGCTATGAGTTCCGGTCTCTGAAATTTGGCCGTTTTCGAGAACCATGATGAGATCAGACATTCGGACGGTTGAAAACCTGTGCGAAATCAGCAAAGCCATCTTCCCCGCGGTCAGGTCGGCAAAGCGCTCGAAGACCTCGTGCTCCGCGCGCGCGTCGAGCGCAGCCGTAGGCTCATCCAGAATCAGCAGTTGGGCATCTCTGAGGTAAGCCCGTGAAAGCGCAATCTTTTGCCACTGGCCACCAGACAGATCTACACCGGATTCGAACCGGCGTCCCAACATCTGCTGATATTGCGCCGGAAGCTTTTGGATCAAGTCGTGCGCTCCACTCTTTTGAGCCGCTTCGATGATTCTTTTTTCGTTATCTCTCTCTTCGATGCGGCCAATGGCAATGTTGTCCGCAGCCGACATCTCGTATCGCATAAAATCCTGGAAAACCACCCCAATCTCGCGGGAAAGATCCTCAAGATCATATTCTCGCAAATCGATACCATCCAGGAAGATGCCTCCTTCTGTTGGATCGTACAGCCGGGTGATAAGCTTCACGATGGTCGTTTTACCTTGGCCGTTTTCACCGATCAGCGCGATGCGCTGTCCGGTCTCCAGCCTAAAACTCAGGTTCTTCAGCACCAACCGCGTGGTGCCCGGGTAGGCAAAAGACACGTTTCGAAATTCAAAGCCTTGGCGGATGGGCCGGGGAGCCGGGAGCGCGTTTGGCTTAGACTTCACAACGGGCTCAACTTTGAAGAATGCCAAAAGGTCGTTAAGAAAAACCGCCTGGTCAGCCAGTCCGGAGAAGGTGGAGAAGATCGTCTGGATGTTGGTGCTGGCGCCGGCAATTGCGCCGATAAGGAAATAAAACGTGCCAATGGTGTATTTTCCGAGAATCGTTCGGTAAATCACAAAAGCATATGCGCCGTAGTAGCCGGCCGTCGTGAGCACCGAGAGCAAGGCGGTAACCCAGGCCTTGCGTTTTGCGAGCGCCACATCCTCTTCAAGAATCTGGTCAGAAATCCGGCCGTATTCTTTACTGAAAAACGATCCTAGCCCGAAAAGCTTCAGCTCCTTGGCGCTCGCCTTGCTCGCGCCGAGAACACGGAGATAATCGAGCTGCCGGCGCGCGGGGGTTTGGCCGAATTTGAGCGCATAGTTCAGAAATGCGAAATGCGTCTCACCTGCAAACGCAGGCACAATCGAGAAGATAAGGATCAGCAGCAGCCAGGGAGCGTAAACCACAATCCCGACGATATAGGTTGCCGTCGTCACGACCTGTTGGAGAAGCTGGCCCATCATGCGGATAGTCGCCAAACGGTCCGTGGCCTGCACGCGCGCCCGTTCCAGCTTGTCGTAGAAATCGGGATCTTCGTAACGAATCAGATCGAGGTGGGCGGCGTGCTCCATGACGCGCACGCTGATGTAGCGGGTGTAGCGATCTGCCAGTACCGTGTCCGAATAGTCGATGATGCGGCCGAATAAGGCTCCGCTGGCCGCGAAAGCGAATTCGAAGACCACCAGCCACCAGAAAGTGTGCGGGAGGGGGTGCTTGTGGGCTATCAGCGCTCCGATATCATTGAAGATGAGCCGGCCGATGTCAAGCGTCGCAATGGGGACGACGCCGGCGATCATCCTTGCCACCGCGCCCGTCACCACCGTCCCCGGACCCGCCTTCCACATTAAACCGGCCAGAGGCGGAATGTTCCTCAGCGCCTGGAGCCGATCCTTCCAGGCTGCCCAGCTACTGCGAGTTGGCTCTCGTCCCATTCGAAATCACTAAAGAGAGAAACCGGCGGGTTCGGAAAAAGGGGGCACCGGAAAGGGCAAAGCCGGTCCGTGCGGACGGGCTGCTACTCACTAAAAAGGCGGGGGATTCTCTCAGGAGGACGCAATCCGGCTGAGACCGACAATCGCGCTGACGGTAAAGACTGCCGGAACGAGCAGAAAAGCAATCTGCTCCGCCTCGGCGGACAGAAAGCTGACGCTTTCGAACCCGCAGGCAAGAGCAAATAGCAGGGCGAAAAAAGCTAACACAAAGATCCAGCGACGCATCGATGACCTCCTACTGATCAGCGACCTACCGGCTGCCCCCACATCTTCGAATGACCGGCGGCCAATGCCCTCTTTCTCTAAGTCCCTCCCCTACCTTCACTCTATACGGGAGCAAGTCTCATGCCATCTGCATCTTGCCGCATTTCAGTGGAATTACGCCGCGCCGGCATTATCGTTAGAGTAAAAAAGGCCATTTTAAGGAAATATTTGCTTTTTCCGCTCATATTTTCGACCTACGATTTTGAGCAGTGCGACAGGGCAACACAGCCACCCGTTAGCCCGAAGACCAGGGTTCCGTCAAAGTCTGGTTTTTCGCAAACTTTTGGGTTGCCATTCCGAGCGGAGCGAGGGATCTCGCCCGGTGCGCGTTCCAGCGAAAGGCCACGGCAAGATTCCTCGTCGCTCCGCTCCTCGGAAAATTTCGGTGCCAGACCCCTCACCCGACTCACGTCGCTCGCCACCCTCTCCCCACGGGAGAGGGCTTAAAACCGCGAGGAATAACCCTCTCTCAGGGGATAAGGGTGCCCGACGTAGGAGGGCGGGTGAGGGATAATTTTCATGCTTCGGGGTGTTACCTGAGGCGACATGAGCGGCTCCTCGGAATAACGTTTGCCTGCTGCCCTGCCGCGCTACAAAATCCGGCAGAAGCGACTTTGACGTGACCCTCAGTCGAAGACCCACCCCCGGCTACTCGCATTCGCAAAAGTGGTACAATTTTAGGCTTCGCCCGAGGATGGCGGCGACTGAGTGCTAACGTCCTGTGATTGCTGTAGGACGCTGTAAGATCGCAGACTCTCGTCAGGAGAACTCTTATGGATCATGGCCTGAATATTCCTCAGAAGGGCGCTTTGGACTTTGCCTCGATTGGTGGCTTGGTCCACCGCCTCGACCCGGGGATCGTTCCTTTCCGCAAAGCGACCGAGTGCCGCATTCATGTGAGCGGTGGCGAGTTCAACGTGGCCGCGAGCCTCTCGGACTGCTTCAGACTAAAGACGGGCATTGTCACGGCGATGGTGGATTATCCGGTCGGCGACCTTATTGCCGAGCGGGTGCGGGCGATGGGTGTGAAGCCATTCTACAAGCGGTTCGAATTCAACGGGGTCACAGGGCCGAACATGGCGGCCGTGTATAGCGACCGTGGATACGGCGTGCGCCCTCCCGTGGTCTTCTACAATCGGTCGAACGAAGCTGCGGCGTTGCTCAAGCCGGGGGATTTTGACTGGAACGCGATGTTTGCGGGCGGCGTTCGGTGGTTTCACAGTGGAGGAATCTTCGCAGCCCTCTCAAAGACGACCGCGGAGTTGATCATTGAAGGGATGCAAGCAGCTAAGGCAACGGGCGCGGTGGTTTCATTTGATCTGAATTATCGGGAAAAGCTCTGGAACATCTCCGGCGGCGCCCACCGCGCTCCGGCTGTCCTCCAGCGCATTGTCAAGAACGTGGACGTTCTCGTGGGCAACGAAGAAGACTTGCAGAAGGGCTTGGGCATGCCTGGGCCGGAGGTTGTGAGCAAATCGAAGCTCGATCCGAGCGCCTTTACTGCGATGATCGAGCGGGTTGTCGAGCAACACCCCCAGATCAAAGTGATCGCCACAACGCTTCGAGAAGTTCACTCGACGGCGCGGCATTCCTGGAGCGCGGTAGCGTGGATAAATGGCAAAACCTACGTTGCCCCTGCGTGCGATCTTGACGTCTACGACCGTGTTGGCGGCGGCGATGGATTCGCAGCCGGGCTTTTTTTTGGCCTCCTCGCCGGGGAAACTCCGGAAGAATCCGTGAAGCTCGGCTGGGCTCACGGAGCGCTTTTAACCACTTTCCCGGGTGACACCACCATGTCGACCCTGGAGCAGGTGCGGGCCTTCGCTAAGGGCGGATCGGCCCGCATCCAACGATAACAAACTGTCTCAAAACCTACTTTCCGAAATTGAAGACCAAGCCGGCGGAATATTCCAGGTCGTGCGCAGTGCTGCTATATCGACCCGGCAAGCCAAAGCTCGGTGAACTGGTGACGTGGTCTCGGACGTCAAGCCGAAGGCCAATAAACGGTAAGAACTTGATTTCAACGCCGCCTCCGTAGTTGAAACCGATCTTGTTATCTGTTGACAACACCTGGGTGCCGCTCGCTGAGAAGCCCGGCAGTGAGATTACTGCTGAGCCGTAGGGAGAGAACCGGTCGTATTCAGGACCAGCGTCCACGTAAGGCAGAAGACCAAGGATGGAAACCGGCGGATGAAGCACCAAATCCCCGCTGATTCTTTGATTGCGTATGCCATAGCTTGTTTTAAAGCCGCCGAAGCTCGTGACGAGCAGGTTGTTTTGTCCCCAGCCATAAGCGCCCTCCACTGAAAGTAGTCCGTTCAAAGGCACTTGGCCGCCGACGGTGAACTGCCCACCTGTCGCATAACTGGAACTCAACGGGCCTGTGCTGATGACAGAGGAATTACTGTTAAAAAGCGACGAACCGCCGCCCATTAGAAATACGTTGTAACCCTGAGCATCGAGCACAACTGTGCCAAGGCATAAAACGAGAACCGGCATTAAAGCCTTAACGAGTGTCCTAGGATGCATTTCGAGTTTTCCTCCCACGGATTGAGATTTGAAGACGTCTACGGCACACGTTGCTTTCCCGGGCGAGATCCCGACGTCGAATGGCAGGCTCAGCGCACACCGCGACGCCTGAACGCGTGGGTACACCCAAATTCCCCTCTCTCGATTGAGCAATGAACGCTATGGCCCCGGGCGGGACAACACCTTACATGAACCGGTGCCTGAAGGCGTGGAAATTACCTCGACCACATTCACCGCGTTCATTGCCGTCCACCATTGCTGGTGTGTCAGCCTATGCATTTAGATGCGAACTGCTTTTGGAGGGGTTCGCTCGTCACCCGCGGCCACGCCGAGGTGCTTGAGGGTTACAGGATTCGCAGCAAGCCCGCGGCGTTTGGCTCGTCGCGAAACGAAAATCAGGGCTCTACCCTGCAGGTTGCTGAAAATTGCCGGAAACTGTCATCCTGGGGAGCCGACAGTCTTCGGCTGCCAATCATGGGCATGACATGCGGCGCGGGGCGCTGACCCCTCATCCGGGTCGATACGCTCTCCACCTTCTCCCCAGGGGAGAAGGTGCCCGACCCTTCGGCTTCGCTCAGGGTAAACTCCGGAGGGCGCGGATGAGGGGTCGTTTTTCTCACGCTGAGCAGACCGTCATGCAGAGCAGCCAAAGGGCGGTCCTGAGCGACGCGAAGGAAGGATCTCTGTATTCGCTTGATTTTGACTGCGCTGACCTACGTCGGCCTTATTGACCCAGGGACTGCAGGATGATGGCTCCTTTGGGGCTGCCCCATCCCGTACACGCATCCCATCCCGGACCCGCTTGGTAAGAACCATTGTTCCCGGCCGTAATGTCGCGGAAGGCCCCAGCAATGGCAGCGATTTTCTGGTACAACTCCGGGTTCAGGTAACCTGTGGATTTCTTCTGTGCCTGATTGAACAGCGCAATTAAGCCGGACCACAGCGGGGCGACGGCACTGGTTCCCCCCACAACGGTGTTAGAGCCGTCCACATCCACGCTATAACCGGTAAGTGGATCGGCGTCGCCTGCCACGTCCGGCACTCCCCGCCCTTTGAAGCTGCCGGGATTAGCAGAGGCAGGCACGTTGGCCGCACCTTGCCACGATGGGATGGGGAACGTGGCGCTCACCCCGCCACCCGTTGCGCCGTTGTTCGGAAGATCGTTCCACACCTGCTCATCCGTAATCACAGTCCCGCTGCCGACGAGGTGTGTTCCTCCGCAAGCCAGAGCGTAAGGGCTGGACGCCGGAAAATCCACGTGCTGAAGACCGTCGCTAACACCGTCGGTTGAGCCGCCGTCGCCGGCCGCAATGCAGACGGTGACGCCTACGGCAGAAGCAGATTCGAGGGCGCTGTTATACGACTGCAAAGACTGCGCCGCCCACGTGGACTCCGGCCCTCCCCAACTGATCGAGATGACAGAGGGTTTATTTTCTTTGTCCATCGCCGCTTGATTGATGGCATCCAGGAATCCGGCGTCGGTATTAGGAGCGAAATAGACCACGATTTTCGCGCCCGGCGCCACAGCCCCTGCTACTTCAATATCAAGCATGACTTCGGCGTCCGGGCCGTTGGGGTCACCCGTCGGTTGATTCTGGCCTCCATCCACCGAAACCGCGGATACGGCGGGCGGCGGAGAAAAGCCGAGCGAAGCGAAATAGCTATTTAAATCGGAGGCGGTGTAGCCTCCTCCGAGCTCGATGATGCCAATCGTTTCACCCTGGCCGTTCAGGCCCGTGGGAAAATCGTAAAGCTCTGCCACCTGCGGAGGATCATAGGAAACAGAAGTCTGAGCGGGACTCACGTTCTGCAGAATGCGGTAATGCGGCCGCGCCTGAGCTCGGTTATCTAACCCGAGAACGTCGACGATTACGCCCTGTAAATCTGCCGGAATAGAGACTGGCCCCGTGCATCCACGGTAGACGCCCCCGGGATGCTGGTAGCGAGCCAAGCCTACCTGAAAGGCCCGGCTGAAATCGCCCGCCGTGCCGCTGAGCCTCATCGTCCTCACGCTGGCACTCACCTCGGAAACGGCGAGCCCGTTTGCATGCGCAAATGCCTGCACCTGGCTGATATCTTCAGGATCAGCCCCGTAGCGCGCTTCATAGTCCTCTCGGGTCAGGCGCTTTCCCTGCGCGACCAGCTCGGCGAGGGGCGGCAGGTTGTGGCTCGCCGCGGGGTGCCGCAACACGACGGTCACTAGGATCGGCTCTGAGGCATCACAAGGCGCAATCTGACTCGCGCCGGCCATTGGCGGACGCTCAGTGCCGGGAACTGCCACGTAACGGTCGAATGCCATAAATGCCTCCTTGCTCGTAGGCGAGGTGTGCAGCTGATATCGTGACTCGCCGCTATTTCTTTGCGGCGGCAGCGAGGGCTTCGTCCACCGCCTTGAAGAATGCTTCCGGTGACGGGGCGCCGGCAATCATCTTTCCATTGATGAAAAAGGTAGGCGTAGAGCCGACCCCTAGTTTTTCTCCCTCAAGAAAGTCCTTCTTGACGTGGGGAAGAGAAGTTTTGGCGTCAATGCAGGCAGTGAGTTTTTGGCGGTCCAGTCCCGCCTGAACACCCAAATCCTCGAGCTGCTGAGCGGCTGTGGCCTGCTTGATACTATTTTGATTCTGAAAGATCAGGGAGCGATAGGCGAGAAAACGGGAGGGATCAATTTCGTAAGCGCACTCATTCGCCACCGCTGCTGCCACTGCCCAGGGATGGATGTTGAACAGCGGATATTCTTTGAAAACCATCCGGATCTTATTCCCATATTTTGGTAGCAGTTGTTTCTCAATGAACTGCTGCATCTCGGCGCACATCGGACATTCGAGGTCCGCGAATTCCACGATGGTGACTGGAGCGTCCGCCGGCCCCACACTCGGCTCGCCTTCGGTTTGAATCAGTTTTTCGACCTGCGATCGAGGATTGCCGTTGAGGCCGTAAACGTTCCCCTGAATCAGGTAAGCGCCATCCGTGGAAGCATAAAAATCCTGCGACTGCTTGTTCTTGCCCTCCACAATCGTTACCGTGACAAGATCGTAGCCCGGGTAGATGGAGGGCCGGAGCAGCCCCACGGTAATCGTGGCGGCGGACGTTACTGAAAACCGCTCGCGCAGGTATTGTGCAATCTTCGCGCGCGTCGCCTGCTCGGAAACGGTGCTGCCCGGGGCCTGCCCGGCCACCGCGAAACAGCCAGAAAGCGCGCAGGCGATCAGCACAAAAAAGATAAAAATAGACTTGACGCGCAAGTTGAGCACCTCAATAGGGACCGGTGACGAGTGACGGGAACTGTTTCATTGAGCCATTGAACCATTGATTCAGTGAGCCACGGCCGACTTTTGTCACCCGTCCTCGCTACTTTTCACCTCTTACTGCTCGCTTCGGATCACGGCTTAAATCGCCGTCAATGATATGGTAAAAATCGTCCGGCACGAGGCCCACCACTTCTCTTCCGTTAATGAAGCAAGTCGGCGTGCTCGTCACCTGCAATTGCTCACCCTCCCTGAGATCAGCCAGGACGCGCGGGAGCGAAGCGTTCGAGTCGATGCAGGCGGCGAGCTTCAGCCGGTCGATTCCGGCTGCTTCACCGAGCGAGAGCAGTTGATCTCGAAGATTGGTGACGTTGATCTGCGATTGGTGCGCGAAAATGGAACTGCGGTAACGGACGTAGGCGGAAGGATCAATCTGGAAAGCGCACATCGTGGCGACCGCGGCCTTGCGGGACCAATCGTGCATCGGAAGTGGAAAATCCTTATAGATCAGCCGCACTTTGTTCCGATAGCGCGGTAGTAGCGTATTTTCCAGGAAAGGTTGCAGACGAGCGCAGGTGGGGCACTCCAAATCCGCATATTCCACGATGGTCACCGGCGCGTCGGCCGGCCCGGAGCAGGGCTGGCCCTTGGTATTGATCATGCGCGTGATCTCCGCCGGACTTCGAAGAATGTAAACCTGACCCAGGATGGCGAAATGCTTGTCCGCCGTGACGTAAAAATTCTCGCTCTGCTGCTTTCCGTTCCTCTCAGCCGTGACGGTGGTTTCGTAAAACCCTGGAATGTCTGACGGGCGCAGCGGCCCCGCGATAAGCTGCCATTCCGACCCCAGCTTAAAGAGGGTCCGAATGCTCCGCACCACTTCAACCCGGGTGTTCGGCCCGAGATAGAAAAGGGGCGACATTCCTAGGTAACGCCCATCTTTCGCAATGCTCACTACCTGCGATTTTGTCTGCCCATTGTTCGTGACGCTGATCCGGCACTCGTAATAGGCCGGATCCTGCGAGCTTTCGAACGGCCCCGCCGCAATCCGAACGCTCGCGGGAATCACGTACTTTACGCGGAGCACATTCACCAGCTTTGCGCGTAGCGCCGCTTCGGAAAGCGTCCTGCTACCCGGTCGCGCCTCCGTCCTTACACCCAGAATCAGCCCCGAGACCATCACCACCCCAACAAGAATCGCAATGCGCTTCCAACTCCTACTGTTCGACACTCATCACTCCTTTTGCCGGATTCCCCACTCCAGTTTCAAGATTTTAGCGGACCCTGCCTGCAGAAATCAATTTTGAACTCCCCCTTGCCCGCCGGCACTCGCGCCTCTAACCCTCTCACCATAACAGACGGCAATGGGATAAGGCAGGCGACTGACGTACTTTTCTTAGATGACGCCTTTGAAAAGAAGGAGGTTTTGAATTGACGTTGTGGCCCAGCCGCATCGGCGCCCGGACGTAACGGCGGGTTTACCCCCCAGCCCGTGGGTGGCGCAGACATGCGCTTCCCAGCATGTCGGCGATCTTTTTGGGTTGGCCATCCCAGAATGCCCCTTTAATCGCAGCCTCGAAAAACCACTTGGCAAGAGCCAAGCAGGACTGAAAATAAACGGGTTAGCTTGGATCGTCTTTCGAGCTGTACCTCCGATGGTTTTTCATGAATTTTCGCGGGCCGAAGGCCCACTGTGACAGACATCATAAAGCGATGCCTGCGCCAGCCGCACTCTCACCGCTAGGTATTTTATACCTGCTTTCGAAAGGATTGGAGACGGCTGAAACAGGCGAGCGAGGTGGGGTGAGAGTTTCGAGAAACGCTGCGGCTTTTTCTGGGGCTGTTTAGAACTCCAAAATCGTAATCCAAAATTGGATGCCCTCCTGCTTCTTGCCGTCAGAGAGCTTCCCCGATACACTGAAGCTCGCGCTTTGTGAGGCTGCTGGACATTGAACAAGCTTGGTATTTTCATCACCTTCGAAGGTGTCGACGGAAGCGGAAAGAGCACTCAATTGCGGCTGCTGGCAGATCATCTCGCCGGGTTTGGCTGCAAGGTGCGTGTGACGCGGGAGCCGGGAGGCACGCGCGTGGGAGAACAGATCAGAAAGATTCTGCTCTCTTCCGCCAACCCACTCACGCCTCTTGCGGAGTTGCTGTTAATGTACGCCGCTCGCGAGCAGCATTTAGAAGAAGTGGTACGTCCGGCGCTGGCCCGCGGTGAACTCGTGCTCAGCGACCGATTTAACGACGCGAGCTTCGCCTACCAGGGCTGCGGGCGGAAACTTGGCGCCCGTCCTGTGCGCCTTCTCGATGATTTGATTTGCGGCGACACCCAGCCGGACCTCACGCTCGTTCTCGATGCGCCACCGCGCGTTGCGCTCAAGCGTCTGCAAACTCGACTGAAGAATTCCACGGGCCGGCAGGAGCGGCGTTTTGAAGATGCCGGTCTCCGGTTTCAACAGGTCGTGCGCGAGGCATATCTTGAAGCGGGCCGGCGCGAACCCGTGCGGATGAAACTCGTTCGCGCCACCCGCCCGGTGGATAAGGTTCAGGCGGAGATTCGCAGTCTCGTCAAAGCCCTCCTCGCCGAGAAGCATCTGTGTCCAAATTTGCCCTGAAGCGGTGAGTTGATCGCACGAAAGAAAACCGGCGATATCCGGCCAGCCGAGATTCCCTGAGATTTCTTCCGCGCACCGCTCCGCACAGAGGCGCATCGGTTACCAACGGAAATGACGCTAAAACCGACACTGAACTTTTGCACCATTACTGAACTTCGTCGGTGTACCGCGCGTCTTCCGGCTGATTTGGTCAAGAGCGCGCCCAAAATAGCGCAAAAATCGCTGGTCCCGCCTATTCGTTTGACATTTAATGCTACGCATTATATGCTGCGAGCGTGATCAAGTCCTTTGGCTCACCCGATACGGAGCGGCTCTTCAGGCGGGAACGAGTCAGGCGGTTTGAAGCGATTGGGCGGCAGGCGCGACGGAAGTTGAACATGCTGGATGCAGCGCGAGAGATCGGCTACCACGTGGCGGTTCCAGGCAATCGGCTGGAAAAGCTCCGCGGGGACCGCGAAGGACAGTACAGCATCCGCATCAACGATCAATGGCGTGTCTGCTTCGTCTGGAAAGACGGACATCCGTTCCACGTGGAGATTGCGGACTACCACTGAGGAGAATCAACGAATATGGCTGCAAAGCTGAAACCCATTCATCCGGGCGAGATTTTGCGCGAGGAATTCATGAAACCCCTGGGGCTTAATTCCAACAAGCTGTCACTGGCGCTGCGTGTTCCCGCGCCCACCGTGTACGAGATCGTACACGAAAAGCGGTCCATATCGCCTGAAATGGCGCTGCGGCTAGCCCGGTGCTTCAGCATCGGGGCGGACTTTTGGCTAAACCTGCAAAGCCGATATGACCTGGAGTTAGCTGAGGACAGGACGGCAGACAGGGTGAAGCGGGAAGTCGAACCGCTTAAGGCCGCCGCCAGAGGGAGCGAGCAATGAGTAAAGCGCGGGGAGTATTCGAGCCAAAGCCTGGCTCCGACATTACGAGGCCGGGCCGAAGAGTTGGGCAAGCTGCTTTACGAGAAACGCAAGGGCGAAGCCCTGCAATGAAAGAACCGCTATCGAACCGTGGTAGGCTCGATGGATTGGCTCGGAATAGAGAGCAAGGAAACCGAAAACTGCAACTGGCAGAAATCAGTCATTTCGAGCCTTATCACGAGGTGGTGAAAGTAAGCATTATGGGCCGGTAGCTCAATGGCAGAGCACTGCCCTTTTAAGGCAGGGGTTCTGGGTTCGAATCCCAGCCGGCTCAGTTCGAACCGCGCGGATATCGCCCTTAGAGGGACGCTGAAAACTCCTCCGGCCTGTCAGCGCGAGCGCCCACAGTCTTTTGGCTGCCAATCTGGACAGGACGGGTGTAGCGCGGAGTTGTCGTTTAACTCCGCGGCTTTTGTTTATGCCCGAACGAAATACCGCAGAGTTTCTGAGCAGCGAAACTTTGCGCTACCGGCTAAATGCCCACGGCACAAAATCCGTGCCGTGGCTACCCTCTCCCGATTCACGGGTTGGAGGGACTAAAGGGCCCGAGGAGAAATCGCGTGACCGCGAGGGTGCTTAACGGCCCCGAAATTGCCGCTCGAATCCGAGATGAATTGCTGGAGGAGATTTTGCGCCTGAAGTCCCGAGGCACAACGCCGGGACTCGCGGCGATTCTGGTAGGAGAAAATCCTGCCTCCCGAATTTACGTTCGGAATAAGGCGAAGGCTTGCGAATCTCTGGGGCTTTACAGCGAACAAATCGAGCTGCCGGCCTCAACTTCAGGCGAGGAATTGCTGGCTCTCGTCCGGCGACTGAATGCACAGGATACGATTGACGGCATTCTGGTGCAGCTTCCACTGCCCCCGCAGATCGATGCCAAGCAAGTGCTGGCGGCCGTCGACCCTCTCAAGGATGTGGACGGATTCCATCCCATCAACATCGGCAACCTGGTGAGCGGAAGGCCCGGCATGATCCCTTGTACGCCGGCAGGGATTATTCAGATACTCGAACGCAGTCAGATCCCCATTCAAAGCTCTCGAGCCGTTGTGATCGGCCGAAGCGATACCGTAGGCAAGCCGCTCGCGCTCCTATTGCTTCATCGGAACGCCACGGTAACGATTTGCCATTCGCGCACGCGGGATTTGCCCTCGATCGCCCGTGAAGCCGATATCCTGATCGCCGCCCTGGGCAAGCCGGCGATGGTGACGGAAGCTTTCATCAAGCCCGGAGCGATTGTGGTGGATGTGGGCATTAACCGCCTTACCCGGCCTGAAGAAGTTGAGGCGATTTTCCGCAATCCTTCCCCGCCGCTTGCGCAGCTTCGCGCCAAGGGGTCGGTAGTGGTGGGCGACGTGCAGCCGGAGGACGTGCGTGAGAAAGCAGGCGCCTTCACACCTGTTCCGGGAGGCGTGGGCCCGCTCACCATCGCCATGCTCATGGTGAATACGGTACGCGCCGCGCGCGAGCGACGAGGAAGCTCTTTGCGTGCTTAAATGTCCCCTCCTCCCATCATGCTTCGGCCTTACCGGCGGCATCGCAAGCGGCAAAAGCACGGTTGCTTCATACCTTTGTGCCCTCGGCGCAAAACTGATCGACGCAGACGAGATCGGACATGAACTACTCTGCCAGCACGGCGCCGCTTTTGATGAAGTCGTCGAATGCTTCGGGAAGAAGATCCTGAATGCTTCCGGAGAAATTGATCGTAAGCTTCTCGGCGGTGTTGTGTTTTCAAACCCTCGGAAGCGCATGGAGCTTGAGGCCGTCCTCCACCCTCGAATCATTCAGCGACAGGAAGAACTCGCAGCACAATACCATCATGAGGACGCCGAAGCCGTTATCATGGTGGAAGCGGCGCTCATCTATGAGGCAGGCGTTCAAAATCGCTTCAGGAAAATCGTTGTCGCCTGGTGCTCGCCGAAGCAGCAGATTGAGCGGCTGATTTCGAAGAGCACCATTTCCCGCGAAGCTGCGGCGAATCGCATCGGCGCGCAGATGCCGGCGGAGGAAAAACGGAGACGCGCGGACTTTGTGATTGACTGCTCTCGAAGCCTCGCCTCGACCGAGGCGCAGGTGAGAGCCGTTTATCCGCAGCTACGCCGATTGTTGATTTCGGCATGAGATCCTCAGAAGCTGTGAATTAATTCAATAATCGCGGATTTTGCGTCCGTAAGTAACAGAAAACAGGCACGCGGAAAAGCGAAGATTCAATTAATTCACAGCTTCTCAGTTTCGGGCGCGGACGTAGCGGCGGGTTTACCCCGCCAGCCCGAAATGGCGGCATAAAGCCGCCTCTACAGGCATTCTAAAGAGAACCTATGAAAGCCCTTGTCTTTACTGCTCCGAAGAGACTCGAATGGCAGGACTGGCCCGACCCGGAGCTTGAGGCCGGCGAAGCACTCATCCGCATAAAATCCGTTGGCGTCTGCGGGTCCGATGTTCATGGATGGCTGGGAAAAAGCCGAGGGCGTGTTCCACCCCTCATCTTAGGACACGAGATGGCGGGCGTTGTGGAGGAAATCCGATCCAACCGATCGGGCCTACAACGTGGCGCCCGAGTAGCCGTTTACCCTCTCACCGGATGCGGAAAATGTCGCTACTGTGCAGACGGGCGCGACCGGCTTTGCCGAAACCGGCGCATCATGGGGTTGCACACTCCGGGCGGATTTGCCGAGTTTCTGAAAGCCCCGGTGGAAACTCTTTTTCCGCTTTCTGAAAAGCTGGACTGGACGGGGGGAGCTGTGGTTGAGCCGCTGGCCAATGCTCTCCATTTTGTTGAATATGCTAAAGCTGATTCGGGACCACTGGCGATTTTAGGCGCAGGAGCCATTGGCTTGCTCATGCTGCAGGCGGCAAGGCAGATGAGAGTGTTCCCGAAGATCGCGGTTGCGGAAACGAACCCGCATCGGGCCGCTCTAGCGCGTACTCTCGGCGCGGACCTGGTGCTCAATCCACGGCAGCCCGAAGCGCTGGCGGAACTTCAGTCCTTTTTCGGCGAAGATGGCTGCCACGCCGTCCTCGATGCCGCTGGGTTCTCGGCGAGTCGGCAGCTTGCAGTGAAGCTGGTGGCAACGGGAGGGCTCGTGGGGCTCGCAGGCATGGGCGAAGCGGAGACTGCCTTCGACTGCGTTGAACTGATCCGTCGTGAAATTCGGCTGGCAGGCATCTACGCGTACGGGCGGGAGGAATTCCGGCGTTCGATAGAGTGGCTTGCTGAGGGCCGGATCAACTATCAGGGATGGGTTGCCGAAGCGCCACTTCAGGAAGGGCAAAGAATCTTTGAACTGCTTACCGAGCCGGAGACCTCGCGTGCCAAAGTTGTGTTGAAACCTTAAACAAAGCTCCCCTCGAGCAGCCCTTATCTCCGCTCCTTTTGGGCTATACTCATGAACATGGACATGGAAAAGACAATGCAATTTATTGTCGAGCACCAGGCGCAACGCGCGGCGCACACTGACAGCCTGGCTGAGAGAGTCGACAGCCTCGCCGAGAGGGTTAAAGAACACGATGAGCGGCTCCTAAAGTTGGAGACTTCCGTAGCAACTGTGACCGACTTGGTAGGCCGGCTGGCACAGGCGGAAATTCGCCTTGTTGAGCACATGAACGGCCTCGCGGAGGCACAAAAAGATACCGAAGTGCGGCTCAACATATTCATCGCAGTGGTCGAAAAGCATATTGAAAGCCATGGTAATGGCCGCAGCACTGAATAAGCTACGGAATCTTCTTACGTCCGGAGAGTGATCCCCTTCCCGCCAGTAATCGCGGGCCTGTAGCTCAGCTGGGAGAGCACCTGGTTTGCAACCAGGGGGTCGGGAGTTCGAGCCTCCCCAGGTCCACCACATTTCTCTACTCTCGACCTACCGTTGGTCACGCTTTTCTTCTGTCGCGGAGTTGAACAATGCACGGGGAGCTTTCAGATAGGCGAGAAGGTCGTTCGCACACGGCGATGATCGGCATCGCCGCGCTGGTTCTCGTAGGGCTCGTCGGCTTCTCATATCGCGAGTGGCGCGAGTACAGCCGCGCGGACGCAAATGCCGCGCGGACGAGCGGAGTAGTCGATTCCGTTGACGCCCTGCCCTCGAGTCTGATCGATGCGGAAACCGGGCAGCGCGGATTTCTGCTCACAGACGATTCCCGCTACCTCCAACCATACAACCAGGCTGTCAAAGCGATACCGGGCCAGATGGCCCAGCTCAACACCTTGCTCGCTCACCGCCGTGGCGAGTCCGAAAATATCGCGCAGCTCGACCGGCTGGTCAACGCCAAAATGGCCGAGCTGCGTCAGACCATCATTCTCCGCCGGACGCGAGGCGCTCAGGCGGCAGATCGCGCAGTTTTGGGACTTACTTCGCCACCTTGCTGTCTTTGACGGGCGTAGGCCGCCTTGAGGCACGCACTCGTTTCTTCGGTGTACGCGGCTTGAAGCGGCTGAGTGCAGATTGCACCATATGGGCCGAACGTGTCAGCCCAACCCTGTCTGCCAACCTGCCAATCGCCTTTAGCTGGCTTTCACGCGCCGTGATGTTGATCCGCACTGTTCCTTCCGCCGGCGGTTCAACGCTCACCAAAACTGCAACTGCGCTTTTTGCGTGGCGTGCTTAAACTGTTTGTGGCTGCCAGCCTGATGGCCCTCGTACCAGCCATTTTCTCTGAGCTTCTTGATCACCTCTCTGCTATTCATCGCACGATTCTCATTCGTACCAGACAATACGCACTTCTACACACTGATCCAATTTTGCCAGCATATACGCGCGTATCATAACCTGTTCACTTGGGGTAATCGGCAAAAGGGGGCAGGAATGGACACGCCAAAGGCAAAAAGGTGGCCGGAAAACGAGGAGCGGTTCCGGGAACTGATCCTATACGTCAGTCAGAAATGTGCAAACGATCCAAGGTTTGGAACCGTGAAGCTCAACAAGATTCTCTTCCTATCTGACTTCCTGGCCTTTGCGCACTACCGCGAGCCGATCACGGGCTTTGAATATCAGAAACTAGAGCAAGGCCCCGCGCCGCGCCGGCTCTTGCCCGTCCGCGAGCGAATAATCGAGGCGAAAGAATTGGGCCTTCAGGAAATCCCGCTTCGGAACGGTAACGTGCAAATCCGCACCGTCAACCTTCGCCGCCCGAATCTCGCCGTATTTGAGCCCGAGCACATCTCTGTTGTGGATGCCGTCATCGAGGCTCTTTCGGAAGCCGGGACGGATGCGGTGCTAACCCACAAAATGGTGGGCTGGAAGGCTGGCCGATTCGGAGAAACCATCCCCTACGAGACCATCTTTCTGACGGACGAACCACTCACTGAGGCCGACATCGAGCGGGGACGCGAGATTGCCGCAGAATTCGGGTTGGCCCTTCAAAAAACTTAGAACCGTCCGCGAAGAGCCGAAGTTCACTGAACAACTTCAAGCCCTGGCCGCCGAATCACAAGCGGCTCGATGACGTTCTCTCCGCGCTCTACTTCGCGCTGGCCCGCGAGCCTGAAAACTTTTCCGCCGTGCCAGGCTCAACCTTATCCGTCGCAAAAACGGCTGTCTATCCCGATGCTCCGTCCCTTCGCGTCTTTTTCACTTACACCGACACCGACGTTCACTTGATGCACATGGAATTTGGCGAGTAGATTTCGTTTTTACCCGCTTGCACCAGAAGCGCGCGTGGCAGGAGCGCCGGACCGACGCAACTTGGATTTGCGGCCTTCTTCGCGAGAAGCTGATCAACTGCCTGCAGGAAAAGCAGGGGCATCATTTCTCCAGGACGCCCGTGGTGTTGAATGCCGCCCCAGCCCAAGCAGAGAGGGCGTGAAGGTGGGCCAAAATCCACCCCGATCCACAGTGGAGCTTATCTTCCGGATGATCTCCAGCCGGCCGGACGGACGGACCGCCTGGCTGTTGCTGTTATCATCGGGGTTGTTGAAATTGAGAGGCTGGACGTGCCGTCCCGTTTCATTGGACATCGTTCCGCTCCACTCCTCAAAGCTGGTGGCACAACCGGCAAGGAGGGCCACCGCCAGGCAAACGAGGCCGATGGTTACCAGGCGCCTTGTCGTGATCATGAGCTAACCTCCTGGAATTACGAATCACCTTTGTCCGCGCATAAGAAAACTTTTTCGATATGGGAGTGTACACCTTCTCGTCCCGTTTCGGAACCCTCTTTTGCCGAGGCTCTATTATCCGTTCGCGCAGCTCTGAGTGGATGGGCGGAGTTGTTTTTTAAATCCGCGGCTTTTGTTTGTCCCGAACGAAACGCCGCAGAGTAATGCCTACCGGCTTAACCGTGCCCTGATAATACCCACGGCACAAAGTCCGTGCCATGGCTACCCTCCGGTTTGGATTCGAAGGACAAACTTTTTGTTGCGGCGCGCACAATCCGAGATAAACTTTTATGTTTTAGAGGTGAACGGCTTCGTCTTTTGATCGTCAAGGAAAGGTTTGTGAGCATGTCGAAAATCTATGACGCGGTTGTGGTTGGGTCGGGGGCGGCCGGAGGAATGGCGGCCACCGAATTATGTCTCAAGGGACTCAAGGTCCTGCTGCTCGAGGCGGGTCCGGATCTGAATATCGCCACCGCTTTTCACCATCACTTCAAGCCTTACCAGTTTCAATTCCGCGGCGAGATCCGGCCACACGAGCGGGCGAAGTACAACTATGCTGCCAACGAATGGAACAAGCCGCATTTTGTCAATGAATTGGACAATCCCTATACCGGCAAGCCGTTCGCCTGGGTGCGGGCGCGCGCCGTAGGCGGCAAAAGCTTGCATTGGGGCCTCGTATCGTTGCGCTTCAGCCCGAGAGACTTCGAGGCCGCCCGGTATGACGGGTACGGTGAAAACTGGCCGATCACTTATGAAGACATCGAGCCTTACTATACGCGAGTGGAAAAGATGATCGGGGTTTGCGGCCACGCCGATCATCTCGAGAATAATCCTGATAGCGTATTCCTGAAGCCGGTTCCTTTCACCTGCGCGGAGTGGATCTTCAAGCGCGGCGTAGAAGGGAAGCTGCCGGAACGCCACATCATCTACGGGCGCTCGGCCACAGCGACCGAGCCGATCAACGGCCGCGTCCCGTGCCATTATTGCGGACATTGCGGGCGCGTATGTAACGTGGCGGCTTCATTCAGTTCCACAGGGGTACTATTACCTCTTGCGCAAAAAACCGGCAACCTGACGCTCCGGCCCAACGCTGTGGCCTGGAAAGTTCTGCTCGGACCGGAAGGCAAAGCGAAGAGCGTCCTTTTTGTGGACCGCAATTCCCGCCAGGCGGAGGAAGCCTACGGCAAGGTGATTATCTTGGGTGCCGGAAGTCTGGAATCCACGCGCATTCTTCTGAATTCCGGCCACGCAGGCAATCCCAGCGGCCTTGCCAACTCGAGCGGAGCGCTCGGCCGATATTTTTGCGAGCAGATTATGGCCGGAGATATTATGGGCCTCATCCCTCAGCTTCGCGGCAACCGCAACACGGCTGGAGATGCACGTCCAGAGGGGACCGGCATCTACATTCCCCGCTTCCGCAACCTGCAAGAAAAGCGGCGTGACTTTATTCGCGGCTACGGATTCGAGGGCGGGGGCGGAAGCTCGGAATTCCCCGGCTTCGCGCGTAAGCTCCCGGGCTTTGGCGCCCAATTTAAGAACGACGTCAAGAAGTATTACGCCACCGTTGTCAGCATCGGCTCGTTCGGCGAGGTGCTGCCGCGCGCCGATAATACCGTGGAAATCGATCCTGAAATAAAGGACGCCTGGGGCATTCCGGTGCTGCGGTTTAACATCACGTTCGGCCCGAATGAACTTGCGATGGCCAAGGACATGGTGGAAACGCAGCGCGAGATGTTCAAAGCGGCGGGCGTCGAGGTGCTGAGCGAGCGCACGCAGCCCCTGACTCCCGGCTGGAGCATCCATGAGGCGGGGACGGCGCGCATGGGAAACGATCCGAGGCAGTCCGTCCTCAACGAATTTAACCGGTGCCACGACGTGAAGAATCTTTACGTGGTCGATGCCGCCTGTTTTGTCTCTTCCAGCGAGAAAAATCCGACGCTCACCATTCTCGCACTCGCCATGCGCTCGGCGGATCATATTGCTGATGAAATGAAGCGGGGAGCTTTTGCGTGAAGGCCTGGAGAGCCTCTCAAGGAACTAAAAATATAAGCTCCCTGTTTTGAATGTGCGACCTCTTGGCGGGTTGAGTTCAGAGACATTGTCATACTCCGGCGACCGGCACGAGTTCGAATCCCAGTAGCCGGGCTTGGGTTTTGAGCCTTCGTTGGAGACGCTGCCGGTGAATGGTTTCTTGTTCAGCGAAAATGCTCTCGTCATTCGCTTGTTGGGTGGTCACGAGGTGAAAGAAGATTCGAGCCAGTTTGTGCGCCGCGGCGGTAATCGCCTTAGGTGCTCCGAGCCGCGCTCGAAAACGGCGATAGTATTCGCCCAGAAACGAAAAGCTTCCGTGCAAGGAGTAGGCCGCCATTCGAAAGGCTCCCGGCGCCCGGCTCTTCGAGGGCCGGGTCCCGGTGGCCACGACTTGGCCTCCCGTCTTGTCGTTGTCTGGACACAAAGCCAACCAGGAGGCAAAGGCTCTGCTGCTGCGGAATTTTGACAGGTCCGGCCCTATTTCCGTGGCCAGAGTCATCACCGTGGAGACATCGAAGCCAGGTACCTGCACCAGGTCAACGCCAAAAATGCGGTGCAGTTCCCTGTGTAAGGCGGCTTCAGGCGTATGGCTGCCGCGAGGTCGCCCGCGACCTCGCTTGCCGGGAACCGGGGCCTCCGGCTGCGGGAGCTCGCACCGCGACCCGAACTGGCGGAGATAACCCGCGATCTCGCGGTCGCATTCGGCAATGAGTTGCTGATCATGGCGATAGGCCGCCAGCGCCTGCTTCAGCGTAAACAGGTGTTCGGGCTGGTAATCACCCCGCAGGGATTTGATGATCGTCTCGGGAGTCGCCTTGATCCACCGGTCGCGCAGCTTGGCGAGCTCCGTTGGGTCCCGTCGGCCGCCCAGGATGGCATCCAGAATAGCCAGTCCGGTCTGCCCGGTGATGACGTGATGGATTTGCAGGTTCATTTGATCGAGCGCCTTATGGAGGTGCTGCACGTGGCTGGCGGCCATCTCGATCAGGCTATCGCGGTGGCGGAACAGCGAGCGGGCCGCGCAGATGTGCTGGGCCGGACGGTAGGAGCGGTTGAGCAGCCCGACGGAGTGAAGATACTGCAGCCATTGGCAATCGGAAAGGTCCGTTTTGCGGCCAGGAACGTTCTTGACATGGCGGGCGTTCACCCGAAAGACTTCAAGGCCCCGGGCTTCCAGAATCTGGAACAGCGGAATCCAGTAGACTCCGGTCGATTCCATCGCCACGGTGTTAATGCCGACGCGCTGCAGCAATCGGCAAGCTGGTGGAGATCCTCGGTGAACGTCTCGAAACAGCGAACGGATTCCGGGTCATGATCGGGTGGAACGGCCACGTAGATCTGCCGGACGCCAACATCGATGCCGGCCGCATGCGGCCGAAGCATTGGGCGAACAAAAGGTTCGTGGGGTTTCGCTTTACCCTTTCGTTTTATACGATGCATTGAGTCTCCCCTATTGTGAGATGGGCTGCGCTGCCACGGCCCGAGCTGTGAATAAGGAGGCAATCTCTCAAACGGGATCGTCCGCAGAACGAGACTTGCTCCGCAGGCTCACCAATGACTAAGCCACAGAGCTCGGGTGGCGCATACATGCCGCTATTTGGCATGTATGCGACCAAGGCGATTCCAGCACCTGCAACCTGACCTTCGGTTACGATCGTTATGGCAAAATGACCTGCCAGACGAACGCGCGCGGGTGGCGCATGGATTGGTTTTTATGTATGGGCCGAAACGGCGCGAGGGCTACACTGTTTCGGTTTGGCAGCAGCGTTATTACGGGCGGCGACGACACCGGCGTTAATGTCATCGCCATGGCTCCGAGCTGCATGATGGCGGGCGTTGATTCGGGATAGTGGTCAAAACGGGAGGGATCAAGTATAATAGTTTTGGTTGCGGCCCGTTGAGCTCCTCCTTTCCCGTCAAGGTTACGGACTTCCCGAAGTGAAGAGTTGCTGGACGGATGTTTTGTCGTTCTGGGCACTGTGTGATACCCACGCATAGAGTTCCTGCCGCAGAAACCAGGGGTTGACACCCACTAAAGCGATTTGTTACATTCGAAAAGCTTTGGCTCTCACAGGATTTGCGCTGTGGGTTAGCGCGGTGAGGGTGCGGAGCCGGTGAGGGTTGAGAGTGCCAACATTCAGCCAAATGGTTCGCTTGAGCCGAAGGACGCCACGGTATAAGACGTCCAGCCCGGCGCTCGAAGCTTGCCCCCAGAAGCGGGGTGTTTGCATCCGCGTATACACGCAGACTCCGAAGAAGCCGAATTCGGCGTTGCGGAAAGTTG
The DNA here is from genome assembly GCA_050745365.1 of Terriglobia bacterium. GTDB lineage: Bacteria > Acidobacteriota > Terriglobia > UBA7540 > UBA7540 > RH2-MAG17b. The sequence continues at coordinate 10,509 of JBOGJS010000355.1, read as the reverse complement.
CGCGCGTGCGCTTGACGAATGGAATGGAAGTAACCACCTACATTCCCGGTGTAGGACACAACCTCCAGGAGCACTCCATCGTCCTGATTCGGGGCGGCCGCGTCAAGGATCTGCCCGGCGTGCGATATCACGTGATTCGGGGTGCCCTGGATTCATCGGGCGTGAGTGACCGCAGGCAGGGACGATCGAAGTACGGAGCGAAGCGGCCGAAAGCATCCTGAGAAATCAGAAGGCAGAATGCAGAACATCAGAGGGCAAAAGGCAGCGCAGCAAAGCGATCGATGCCTGCTGCCTGCTTACCGCTGACTGAGGTTAATATGCCGCGGAAGGGAACAGTTGAACGCAGGGAAACCATGCCGGACCCTGTTTATGGAAATCCGGTGCTGCAGAAGATGGTGAATTGCCTGATGGCGAAGGGCGAGAAGTCCGTGGCCCAGCACATTGTGTACGAAGCACTGGAGCAGATTCGACAGCGAACCAATGATGACCCCCTCAAGGTATTCAAGAAAGCCTTGGATAATGTCAGGCCAGCTTTGGAGGTGAAGAGCCGGCGTGTTGGGGGCGCAAATTATCAAGTGCCGGTTGAAGTGAATCGGAACCGACAAACCTCTCTGAGTCTCCGCTGGATCATCAGCTATGCGCGGGAGCGAAGCGAAAAGTCAATGGTAGAGAAGCTTTCAGCTGAGCTCCTCGATGCTGCCAACAATCGCGGTGGGGCCATCAAGAAGCGAGACGACACCCACCGGATGGCTGAAGCCAACAAGGCTTTTGCTCACTACCGTTGGTAATCCCGACGAATCGGGGAAAATCTGAACTTGAGTGGGATGGGGTCTCACCCGGGGCCGCGAGCCGCTCCATCGCCGCCTGAGGCGGCAACACAATATTCTACTCCGGAAACACCGGTTGAATACTACATGCCCGCTGGTCGAGCGGGCAGAGTGAAAGCTGTGCACATGCCGCGGACGACGCCGCTCGAAAAAACCCGAAATATCGGCATTATGGCCCACATCGATGCCGGCAAGACCACGACGACGGAGCGAATCCTCTATTACACCGGGATCACGCATAAGATGGGTGAGGTGCACGAAGGCACGGCAGTGATGGACTGGATGGAACAAGAGCAGGAACGGGGCATTACGATCACTTCGGCGGCCACGACCTGTTTCTGGAAAGACATCCGGATCAATATCATTGATACGCCGGGCCACGTGGATTTTACAGCGGAGGTCGAACGGTCGCTCCGGGTGCTTGACGGGGCGATTGCCATTTTAGGGGCGGTTGAGGGCGTGGAGCCCCAGACGGAAGCCGTCTGGCGGCAGGCGGACAAGTATCGGGTGCCTCGCATCGTATTTGTCAACAAGATGGACCGGGCCGGAGCTGATTTTGCGGAATGCCTGAAGCAGCTCCGGACAAAAGTCCATGCGACGCCGGTTGCCATCCAGATACCACTTGGGGCCGAAGACCATTTTCAGGGGTCCATCGACGTCCTTCGGCAGAAGGCTCTGGTGTATCGTGATGAAACACTGGGCGCCGACTATGATGAAACGGAAATTCCCGCAGCAGAGGCAGCGGCGGCCAAGCACTATCATGAACAGCTTATTGAGACTCTGGCGGAAGTGGACGACATTATTCTCGAAAAGTATGCGCACGGTGAAGCCATCTCGGTAGAGGATTTACGCGCCAGCGTTCGCCGCAGCACCCTGAACATGAAAGTGGTCCCGGTGGTTTGCGGGGCGGCATTCAAGAACAAGGGGGTACAACCGCTTCTCGACGCCGTGGTGGATTATCTGCCGTCACCGGCAGACATTCCGGCAGTGGAAGGCTTGGCGCCCGGCAGCGAGGAAAAGCTGTTCCGTGAAGCGAATGACAAGGCTCCTTTTGCCGCCCTCGTCTTTAAAATCATGACAGACCCATTTGTGGGTCATCTGGCGTTCCTACGGGTTTACTCGGGTTCGCTCCATAGTGGAGAGACCATTTACAATCCGCGCCGCGAGAAGCGAGAACGGGTTGCCCGGCTGCTGAAGATGCATGCGAACAGGCGGGAGGAGATTGAGGAAGTTTACGCGGGAGAAATTGCCGCTGCGGTCGGGCTCAAGACGGTTTCCACCGGCGACACGATTTGTGACGAAAAAAAATCCATCGTCTTTGAGGCGATGGATTTCCCGGCTCCGGTCATCTCGGTGGCCATTGAGCCCAAAACCAAAGCCGACCAGGAGAAGATGGGACTGGCTCTAGCGCGTCTGACACAGGAAGACCCTACCTTCAAGGTGTCGACGGATCCGGACACCGGACAAACCATCATGTCCGGGATGGGTGAGCTTCATATTGAGATTCTTGTCGACCGCATGTTGCGCGAATTCAATGTCAGCGCTAACGTCGGAAGGCCTGAGGTGGCCTACCGTGAGACCATTCGCGGATCGGCGGAGGCTGAAGGTAAATATATCCGACAGACCGGCGGCCGGGGTCAATATGGGCACGCGAGTCTCCGCATTGAGCCGCTCGGCCAGATCAACCCGGAGGAGATTGCCGAGCTGACCCGGAAGAAATCCACCAACAAGTTTGATGCGGACTTGAATCTCCTTTTCACGGACGAGATTGTGGGAGGGGTCGTCCCCAGAGAGTATATTCCGGCAACGTATTCGGGCGTGCGGGAAGCGATGGAGACCGGCCCGTTGGCAGGCTACGAGTTGACGGGCATCCGCGCCGCTCTGGTCTATGGTTCTTATCACGAAGTTGATTCGTCCGAAATTGCTTTCAAGATTGCGGGTTCGATGGCCTTCAAAGAAGCGGTGCGGAAGGCGAGCCCCTGCCTTCTTGAGCCCATGATGAAAGTGGAAGTCGTGGTGCCGGAAGAATATATGGGTGACGTGCTGGGGGATTTGAGCGGGCGCCGGGGCCGGATTGAGGGCATGGAAAAACGGAGCTCCACCCAGATTATTCGTGCGATGGTGCCGCTGGCTGAAATGTTTGGTTATGCGACGGATTTGCGCTCCCGCACGCAAGGCCGGGCATCCTACACCATGCACTTCTTGCGGTATGAGCCGGTGCCGGCTCATATTGAGTCTGAGATTATTGCAAAGGTCCAAGGCAAGGCGGTGGCGAGCTAACCGAAAGACTATATCAGTAGAGGAGTAGAAGCGACCATGGCCAAAGAAAAATTTGATCGTTCCAAGCCCCATATGAACATCGGGACGATCGGGCACATCGATCATGGGAAGACGACGCTGACGGCGGCGATCACGAAGGTGCTGTCGAAAAACAACCCGAAGGTACACTTCCGTGCATTTGACACGATTGATAACGCGCCGGAAGAGAAGGCGCGCGGGATCACGATTGCGATTGCTCACGTGGAGTACGAGACAAAGAACCGACATTACGCGCACGTGGACTGCCCCGGCCATGCGGATTATATCAAGAACATGATCACGGGGGCGGCGCAGATGGATGGCGCGATTCTGGTGGTCGCAGCAACGGATGGCCCGATGCCCCAGACCCGGGAGCACGTGCTGCTGGCACGCCAGGTCAACGTGCCCTTCATCGTCGTGTTTATGAACAAGTGTGACGCGGTGGATGACCCGGAATTGCTGGAACTCGTAGAAGTGGAAGTGCGTGACCTGCTCAACAAATATAACTTCCCGGGTGACAAGGTGCCGGTGGTGCGCGGAAGCGCGTTGAAGGCACTCGAAGGCGATGAACAGTCCGAGAAGTCGATTTTGGAGCTGATGGCTGCGGTGGACGCATACATTCCCCTGCCGCAGCGCGAGATCGATAGGCCCTTTTTGATGCCGGTGGAAGACATTTTTTCAATCTCCGGAAGGGGTACGGTGGTCACAGGGCGAGTGGAGCGTGGGAAAGTCAAAGTGCAGGAAGAAGTGGAGATTGTGGGACTAAGGCCCGAGCCGTTCAAGCGAGTAGTGACCGGGGTCGAGATGTTCAAGAAGCTTCTGGACGAGGGCCAGGCCGGGGACAATATCGGGGTGTTGCTCAGAGGGACCGAGAAGGACGATGTGGAGCGCGGCATGGTGCTGGCCAAGGCGGGGTCAATAACCCCACATACCAAGTTCAAAGCGGAGACTTACATCTTGACCAAGGAAGAAGGTGGAAGACACACGCCATTCTTCAACGGCTATCGACCGCAGTTTTATTTCCGGACAACCGACGTGACGGGAGTCGCGCAGCTACCGTCGGGAACAGAAATGGTGATGCCTGGAGATAACGTGGCCCTCAGCATCGAGCTGATTACCCCCATTGCGATGGAGAAAGGCTTGCGGTTCGCGATCCGCGAAGGTGGACACACGGTGGGTGCGGGCACGGTGACTGACGTCATGCAGTGAAACTCGGCTCCGCGCACTGAAAGGAAGCTTTGTGTTCCGCGGGCCCGTAAGCGGAAACGGTTGGGCGCGTGAAGTTCGGAAAACCAAAACGCCGGCGTAGCTGGCAGAAAGTCGGTTATGCTACACGAAAAAATTCGAATCCGCTTGAAAGGCTATGACCACCGAGTCTTGGACCAGGCTGCGGCGGAGATTGTCTCAACAGCGAAGAGGAACGGGGCGCAGGTTGCCGGCCCGATCCCTCTTCCAACGGTGAAGAACAAATATTGTGTGCTTCGGTCGCCGCATGCAGATAAGAAGTCACGGGAACAGTTTGAAATCCGTACCCACAAGCGTTTAGTGGACATTCTGGAACCCACCGGCACCACCATTGATGCGCTCACCAAGCTCGATCTTCCCTCCGGGGTAGATATTGAAATTAAGGCGTTTGGCAAGGAACATACGAAAGGGAGCAGGGAATAGGAAGTAGGTTACAGGAAGCGGAAATGGTAAACGGCATTCTGGGTAGAAAACTCGGTATGACGCAGGTGTTTGAAAAGAACGGCGACGTGATTCCTGCAACCCTTCTCAAAGCGGGGCCTTGTGTTGTGGTGCAACGAAAGACGACGAGCAAGGACGGCTATGAGGCCGTTCAGTTGGGGCTCGTCGAGATGCCGGGTCCAAAGCGAGTGACGAGGGCCGTGGAAGGACACTTCAAGCGGGCGGGGGCAAACCCGGCACGTTTTCTGCGGGAGATCCGCCTCAGTCCCGGTGAGGATAGCGTTAAGCCGGGCGACAAAGTGCTGGTGGACCAGTTCAAGCCGGGTGAGTATGTAGACGTTGTGGGTGTTTCCAAAGGTCGGGGGTTTGCAGGGGTCCAGAAGCGCCACCATTTTGGCGGTGGCTCAGGTTCTCACGGGTCGATGTTTCATCGGGCTCCGGGCTCCATCGGTGCATCAGCTTTCCCGTCGAGAGTTTTAAAGGGAATGAAGGGGGCGGGGCATATGGGTGCATGTCGGGTTACAGTTCGCAACCTCCGGGTTGTCAATGTTCTTCCTGAGGATCATGCGCTGGTGATCGAGGGCGCCGTGCCGGGGCCCGATGGGAGTTACGTGATTGTCAAAAGAGCGAAGGCGCCCCAGCGACAACCCCGCGGAGCGGCAGCAGAGCCAGCGGCGCCGCCAAACAAAAAGAAGAAGTAACGAGGTCGGCAAACCTCTAGGACCAGGCATGGCAACGGTGGAGATCAAGAATTTGGAAGGCGCAACCGTCCGGGAGCGTGAGCTCGCGGATGAGGTTTTTTCCGTCCGGCCTAACCAGAACCTGCTTTGGGAAGCGGTCAAGGCGCATCTTGCCAGCCTGCGTCGCGGAACGCACTCCACAAAAAGCCGTGGAGAGGTGAGAGGCGGGGGCAAAAAGCCGTGGCGGCAGAAGGGAACGGGACGCGCCCGTGCAGGGAGCATTCGCAGCTCTCTGTGGCGGCACGGCTCTATCGCGCACGGGCCTAAGCCGCGCGATTACGCGATAAAGCTCCCGGAGAAAGTATGGCGTGGCGCGCTGCGGTCGGCATTGGGAGCGAAGTTCCAGGAAAGGAAGCTGACGGTGGTGGAGAGTTTTGAGCTTGCCGAGCCCAAGACGAAGGCGTTTGCGGAGGCGCTTAAAAAGCTGGGAGTTGAGAAGCCGGTCCTGGTGATTGATGACGCTGCCAATCGTCATCTCCAGCTTTCGGCAAGAAACATCGAGGGATGTGACTTGATTCGCCATCATGAGCTTGGCCCTTATCACGTGCTGAGCCACAGCGAGCTGCTGATCTCAGAATCGGCGCTTTCCCGGCTGGAGGACGCGCTGCGATGAAGCCGAGTCCTTACCAGATCTTGCGCAAGGCGATTATTACAGAGAAAGGTCTGCTGGTGAAGGAGCGCGCCCGGACGCTGGTTTTTCAGGTGGACTCTCACGCCAATAAGCCGGAAATCAAACGAGCGGTGGAAGAAGCATTTAAAGTGCAGGTCGAGTCGGTTCGCACCGCCAACTTTCATGGGAAGATGCGAAGGCACGGCCGCAATGTCGGTTACCGGCTTGATTGGAAGAAAGCCTATATCAAGCTAAGGCCCGGCGAGAAAATGCCGGAGTACGGCGAAAGCGTATAAGGATTGATGCGATGGGCGTGAAGACTTACAGGCCCTATACCGAAACGCGACGGTTCCAGACCGGGCTGACGTATGAGGAAATTACAGCGACCTCTCCTCACAAGCCGCTGCTTGAGCCCAAGACACGCATCTCCGGGCGTAATAATCAGGGCGAGATCACCATCTGGCGCCGTGGTGGAGGCCACAAGCGCCGCTATCGCGTCATTGATTTCAAACGGGACAAACCTGGAATCGAGGCGCGTGTAGCGACAATTGAATATGACCCGAACCGATCCGCTTTCATCTCGCTGCTTCACTATTTAGATGGAGAGAAGAGATACATTCTTTATCCCCGAGGGCTCAAGGTGGGGGATAAGGTTGTTTCTGGCCCTGACGCCGATATCGTGCCCGGCAACGCCCTGCCACTCCGGAAGATTCCGGCAGGAACGTTGATTCACAACCTCGAGATGCGCGAAGGCAAAGGCGGCCAGTTGGTGCGAAGTGCGGGCGGCGCCGCCCAACTACTGTCGAAGGAAGGCGAATACGCCCAGGTACGGCTCCCATCCGGTGAGGTGAGGAAGGTTCATCTGGAGTGCATGGCTTCCATTGGCCAGATTGGAAATCTCGATCATGAAAATGTGTCGCTCGGGAAGGCGGGGCGCGCGCGATGGCTGGGTCGCCGGCCTACGGTGCGAGGAGTGGCCATGAACCCTGTGGATCATCCCTTGGGTGGAGGGGAAGGAAAAACCTCGGGCGGCCGGAATCCAGTCACGCCATGGGGGCAGCCTACTCGGGGTTTTAAGACGCGGAATAACAAGCGGGCTGATAAATTCATCGTCAAACGGCGCGAGAAGAAGTAAGTTGAGGAGGGAGCGTTGGCAAGGTCACTGAAAAAAGGGCCGTTCGTTGATGGCCATCTGATGAAGAAGATCGACCTGCTCAACCGCCGGTTCGAGAAAAAGGTGGTGAAAACGTGGTCGCGGCGGTCCACGGTTTTTCCGGAGATGGTCGGTCATACCATTGCGGTGCACAATGGCAAGAAGTTCATTCCGGTTTATATCACCGAAAACATGGTAGGACATAAGCTGGGGGAATTTGCGCCGACGCGGAGTTTTAAGGGACATAGCGTGAAAGTGGCGGCAGAAAGGACCGCGGCGGCGGCTCCAGCGCCTCCGAGACCGGCAACCGGCGCTGCAGGGAGCTAAGCGATCGTTGATTCTGCTCAGATAGATTTCAAAAGGAAACGATGGAAGCACGCGCGACAACAAAATACCTGAGGGTTTCGCCGCAGAAGGCGCGTCTTGTGGTGGATTTGATCCGTGGGCGACGGGCCGGTGAAGCCATCAGCATTCTCCGGTTTACCAAGAAGCGCGTCACGCGCGAAGTGGAAAAGACACTCCGGTCGGCGATTGCCAACGCCGAAGAGAGGTCTGAACACGTGGACGTTGATGAGCTTGTGGTTTCAAAGGCATTTGTGAATGAAGGGCCGCGGACGAAGCGCGTGCGGCCAGCCCCCATGGGACGCGCTTACCGGTACCAACGAAGAACGAGCCATATCACGGTGGTGGTTGAGACTCGGAAACGCGAGTAGGAGATCAGGAGGCTGAAGTGGGTCAGAAAGTTCACCCCTATGGTTTTCGACTAGGATACAACAAGGGTTGGAAATCGCGTTGGTTTGCCAAGAAGGGATATGCGGACCTCCTGCACGAGGACCTCGTTTTGAAGAAGCGCCTCAAAGATGAGCTGCGCGGGGCAGGCGTGGCTTCGGTGGAAATCGAGCGCCCCGGAAATAAGTTGAAGATCACGATTTACACGGCGCGACCAGGAATCATTATTGGGAGAAAGGGAGCGGAGATTGACCGCTTGCGGCAGGAAATCCAGAAGCGTACGGGGCGCGAGGTTCTGCCGATCAATATTCAGGAAGTGCGCCGTCCGGAACTGAACGCACAGCTCGTCGCGGAAGCGATTGCATTGCAACTCGAGAAGCGCGTGGCTTTCCGGCGCGCCATGCGCAAAGCAGTGGATTCGGCGTTGCGGTTTGGATGCAAGGGAATCAAGGTGCGGTGCGGTGGGCGGTTGAATGGAGCCGAGATTGCCCGCTCAGAATGGTATCTGCAAGGGCGGTTGCCTCTCCATACCCTCCGAGCGGATATCGATTATGGCATGGCGGAAGCCAAGACGACCTACGGAGTGATTGGAGTGAAGTGCTGGGTTTACAACGGCGAGATTCTGGAGCAGAAGCGCCGTCCCGAAAAGGCCGTGGGAACCCCACAGGCCATGCCGCTTCAGACCAGGGCTTGATGAGAGATTTGTGACATGTTGATGCCTTCAAAAGTGAAATTCAGGAAACAGCAGCGCGGCCGAATGCGTGGTAAGGCGTGGCGCGGCTCGGGGCTGTCTTTCGGTGATTACGGGCTGAGGGTACTCGAGCCGGGTTGGGTGACGGCGCGTCAGATTGAGGCTGGACGTGTGGCAGTCACCCGATTCATTAAGCGGGGCGGAAAGCTGTGGATCCGGATTTTCCCGGACAAGCCGGTGACGAAGAAGCCGGCCGAAACACGCATGGGCAAGGGTAAAGGGGCACCTGAGTTCTGGGTTGCGGTCGTCAAGCCTGGACGGATTCTTTACGAGGTGGAAGGGGTAAGTGAAGCGGATGCACGCGAGGCGTTCCGCCTGGCGAGCCACAAGCTGGCGATCCCAACGCAGTTTGTCACCCGGAAGGACGCGGCGTAGGCGCCGAGAGGACGCAATGAAAGCAGAGAAGATGCGGGAATGGAGCCCCGAAGAGCTTGACGAAAAGGTGCGTGAATTTTCAGACCAGTTGTTTCGGCTGAAGTTTCAGTTGATGAACGGACAGACGGAAGCGCTCGCGAAGATCCGCACGTTGCGTAAAGATATCGCGCGAGTCAAGACGCTTCGCAGGGCATCGGAACTCGGAAAATCACAAGGATCTTAGGCGGGCTGGAGCATCGCGGAGAAAGCGAGTATGAGAAGAAGGCAGCAGAAAGTCGGTGTGGTGACCAGCAACAAGATGCAAAAGACCATCGTGGTGACCGTTGAACGGCAGATCACTCACCCGCTTTACAAGCGAGTTGTGCGGCGTTCGCGAAAGTTCATGGCGCACGATGAAAAAGGGGAGTGTCGCGTTGGTGATACGGTCAGGATCCAGGAGACTCGGCCCGTGAGTGCCCGGAAGCGGTGGAGGGTGGTGGAAGTCGTTTCCCGCATCAGGCCGCTGACTTCGGAAGCGGAGAGCGTCCAATGATCGGGATGCGGACGATGCTCCGCGTGGCGGATAACTCCGGAGCGCGCAAGCTTTCCTGCATTTTGCCGGTAGGCGGCGACGTGGGACTCCAGGCAGGACTGGGCGATGTGGTGACGGCGGCGGTGAAGGAAGCAGCTCCCGACAGTGCGATTCCCAAAGGGAAAGTGGTGAAAGCCGTGATTGTGCGCATGCGGAAGGAGCAGCGGCGGCGGGACGGAAGCTACATCCGATTTGACGAAAATGCCGCGGTGCTGATTAATGATGCCGGTGAGCCGGTGGGTACCCGCGTCTTTGGCCCCGTGGCCCGCGAACTGCGGGAAAAGAAATTTCTGAAGATTGTTTCCCTCGCTCCGGAGGTCCTGTAATGAGGGGGCTCGATATCCGTAAGAACGACATGGTTCGCATTGTGGCGGGGCGCGATAAGGGCAAGGAAGGGCGGGTGCTCGAAGTGAATCCCCGCCGGAAGCAGCTCTTTGTGGAGCACGTGAACATCATCAAACGTCACACACGCCCAAACCCGGCGAAACAGATTCGGGGAGGCATTCTGGATAAGGAAGGGCCGATCGACGTTTCGAACGTCGCTCTGGTGTGTGGGGATTGTGGCCCAACCCGGATTCAACATCGTGAGAAGGCAGAAGGCAAGAAAGTGCGGGTGTGCGTCAAGTGTGGGCAGGTATTGGACCGCTAGGGCATTGCTGAAGGACTCCGGATAACTGTCATTCTGAACGCAGCCGAGAATCGCTGTGTTTGTAAGGCCAAGCAGATAGAGAGGTTCTTCGCCGTCCGCGCATGCGGCACTCCTCTGCAT
>JBOGJS010000354.1:0-5482 GCA_050745365.1 Terriglobia bacterium | reverse complement strand
GCGTTGGCTTTTACGCGGAGGGCATTTGACGCGGTTGGTGGCTTACTCGATACGTGTATTCTCGGCGCAGGAGATTGGTTCATTGCATTCGGACTTGTGGGTAAGCCGGACAATGCGCCGGAGGCCGCGCGATGCCAAGACGGGTACAGAGCGTTCATACGGCGTTGGCAGGACCGGGCGTACGCGGCAGCGAAAGGGAACATTGGCTGTGTGAATCAGCACGCGGTCCACTTCTACCACGGAGCAAGAGTCAATCGGGCCTACGGCTCACGCTGGAAGATTCTGAGGGATCATCAGTTTGATCCGTTCGTGGACCTATACCGCGACTCGCAAGGACTCTGGCAACTGACAGAATCGAAGCCACGAATGCGCGACGCGATTCGGAGCTATTTCTTGTCGCGTGATGAAGACACGACAAGTTAGCAAGAAAAGATGAGCTTGAAATCCCGTTTCATGCAATTCGGAATTGTTTCGTGTCTAGCCTTGTTGGCCTGCGCTCTGGTTCCGCGCGCATCTTTCGGCCAAGCCTGGAGCGGGATTATTGATCCGAGCCGGGCAATCAACTGGAGCGGTGCTGGGATTCCCGGCGGCATTCCGAACCGCACCACGATCTGCGCGACGATTAGCCCTTCGGGCAAGACAGATGCGACGGACATGGACGCGATTGATAACGCCATCGCCAATTGCCCGGCAGGTGAAGTAGTCGAGCTTTCAGCCGGAACCTTCACGATTACGGGAGGTATCAGCTTCGAAGACGTAAGCAACGTCACGCTGCGTGGGGCTGGCCCAGACAAGACGAAGCTTGTATTTACCGGGCCAGGAACGCATGGTTGCGGCGCGACGGCAGATGTCTGCATTTATGGCAACGGCGGCTGGGTACAGGGATATCCCGCTCAGGCATTGTGGACGGCGGGATTCGCTCAGGGAACGTCTGTCATCACCATTGGCGCTGTGACAGGAAGCATTACGCCTGCCGTGGGGCAGATCATCATCCTCGATCAACGAGACGATTCAATTGGCATCTGCCCGGAGTCGGGCGGCACGGGAGATTGCGCAAGCGCGAGCGGCGCGACCGAGAGCGGAAACACCGTAACCATCACGACCTCGCTTCCCCATGGCTTCAGCGTGGGAGAAACGGTGGGAATCGGAGGTCCGACGAGCACGGCGCAGAACCCGACCCTCATGCCGTCTAACGCCACGGTGATGCTGGTATCCAGCGCAAGCTGCGCTTCCAACACGGTGACGATGAACTTCACGACCGAGCCCAGCCTTGAAGCAGGCGAGATCGTAGCAGTCAGTGGTGTGGACCCCGCGGGTTACGACGGCGCATACACCATCGCGTCGGTTTCGAACGGCGGAGGAACGATCACTTATTCGATTGGATCGTGCCCCACGACCTACGTGAGCGGCGGAATGGCGATTGAGCCCGCATCCTACGTTGGGGAGTACGCCGTCAGCGCCGTTTACGATACGGCCACGAGTTCCTTCAACTCGACGGCAGGGTTTTCCGATTCGAATTCGACCCAGTTTCAGTACGCCGATCCGGCTTCGGGGCTAGCGGCCAGCGGCGGAGGCCAGGCGACGGCGGATACGGGCGGTGTCTACAACTCGTGCGTGGGCGGTCCAACTTGCAGCATGGAGCCAGGTTCTGGGTTTCCTGACGTGGGACGTTCTTGTCCGGACCTCAACAACGGCGCGGGCGGAACGGCTGAATGCGCGACAGGCGAGATTAGCTACCGGTCGCAGGAGGAAATCAAGCAAATCACGGCAGTCAACGGCAGCCAGCTCACGATTTCGCCTCCGCTTTACATGCCGAATTGGAGGTTCCCGCAGAAGCCCAGCATCTGGTGGACGGGAGCGAACTACGACACGCTCGACGGCATTGAATCGATGACGCTCGACTACGCGGAGGATCAAGGCAGCTCCGAGACGAGCGGTGTTGATTTCTACCGCGCCTACGAGTGCTGGATGAGGAACATTCGCTCGCTCCATGGAAACGAAGCGCATGTCTACATTCGGCAGGGCTCGGCTCGCGACGAGGTGCTCGACAGCTACTTCTTTGGCTCGAAAGGGTCCGACGCGCAAAGCTATGGCATCGAGATGTATGAAGGCTCGGAAGATAACCTGATCGAAAACAACATCTGCCAGGACGTGATTGGGTGCATCATGCCGGGCGGCGTGTGGGGTTCCGTCATCGCCTACAACTACAGCGTGGAAGCGGGCGCGCTGCCCGTGGACTGGCTGAGACCCGGACTGACGGAGAACCATGATTTTGGCGGGATGAATCTTTTCGAGGGTAATGACATGCCCTTTGCGAGCCTGGATGATATTCATGGTTCAAGCACAGCCGAAACATCGTTTCGCAACCGGCTGCGCGGCACGGACACCTCTAAATCAGCGAGCCTCGTTGCCGTCTCCGATTCGGCCTTTAATCGGTTCGCTAACTTCGTCGGCAATATTCTGGGCACATCCGGCGCTGAAACTTCCTACGAAACCGCCGCGCCTTTTGCGAGTGGGTACGTCTGGGAGATTGGAGGCGAGACGGACAACGGCGCGACGCCCTATGACCCGATCACGACTTCGAGCCTGCTGCGCTGGGGAAATTACGACGTGGCGACGGGGGCGGTTCACTGGTGCGGAAACTCGTCCGATCCGGGCTGGACAACTACTTGCGCGAGCAAATCGGAAATTCCGGACACGGCGTTTACCGACGTGAATGCGAACGCGGTACCCTCTTCAACTGTGCTCCCCGCGTCATTCTATCGTGTTTCAGAACCTGCCTTCTGGCAGACGCCGTGGGGCACGTCGCCGTGGCCCTCCATTGGACCGGACGTAACGGGAGGGACAGCGCCAGACGGGCTAGCCGGATATTCCTACACGATTCCGGCCCAGGAGTGCTTTGCCGACACCCCAATTGATCCGGCTTACCAGCAGACGTTTTCGGTGAGTGGCGCGTCATGGTCTTCGGGCACGGCAACGCTCACGATCAGCAGCAATCTGCTTTATGAGGGAGATGTCGTTACGGTTTCGGGAATTAATCCATCAGGATACAACGGCACGTTTGAGATTACTGCAGGGGCACCCGCGCCACCTCCGCAAAGCGCGTTTGTCCTGATTGCGGGAAGCGCGCCGGGACCTGGCGCGGTGTGCGTATTTGAAACCTACGTGACTTCTTCTGGGGGCGAAACTTTACCGTCGCCTAACGGCAACTGCCAAAACATTCTGAGCGGCGCCGATGAGGGATTGCAGGTTGATTCGCCAGGGTCTGAAGCGGGAGTGACGGGCTGGAACGTTTACATGACGGTGGCGAACGGCTCAACGTACCACCTGCAAAATCCCTCGCCACTGTCACTCACCGCGAATTGGTCTCAGACGACCGCCGTTAATACGACCACAACGCAACCGCCAACGGCATCGACAGCGCAGGGAACGACGATCTCTTATTCGCTTGCAACGAATCCCGGAAGCTATGTTTCGAGCGGCAGCGTCGGCTGGCCGAACATTCTGAATTTCAATGCAGATTTGTGCTATCCGGAAGCTCGGAAACCGAAGTACGTGCAGGCGGGAAGCATTAGCGGAGGATCGGTCGAATGAAGAAACTCACCGCGAATCATGAGTGACATATTCCGCAGCTCAGATGCGTGGCTAGAAAGGAAATCATGAACTATAAGCTTAGCATTCAGCATTTCGCATTCAGCATTTGTTTATGCCTTCTCTGTTTCCTGCTCACTGCTCCCTCGCTCCTGCTCGCCCAAACCATGGCTTGTGCTGGCGGCCCTCCGGCCTATTGCGCGCGGCAGGATTGGGCGCCTGCGCCAGGCAACCCCACCGGAAATGCTCCGGCAGGCATCGCGGGCTTGTTTGGAGCGGGCGAGATCACGGTGATGCCGACATTTGGATCGCGCGTGGTGCGGCTGACGGACCCGAATGCTTACGGAAACATCGACCTCCATGAGGCCATGACGGGGTTCGCTGGTGATTCCGGTGGCAGCGCTGAGTCAGAGCCCATCAGTCTTGATGATGATTTTTTCTTCGTTGAAGACAATGGCGATGCCGGTCGGGTGCTCTATTCGTTCGATCCGGTGAATCTCGTAGCCCAGCGGCTTTATCCTCTCAGCTATCCGTCTACGAATGGTCTCATTCTTACTGACGGCAAAACCGGTATCTGGAGCCCAATCCAGGATGATGTGCTCTATGAATGGGGCGTTTCCGGAAGTGATTACCAGTTATGGCACTGGACATTTTCAAGCCTTGCGGCGCCACCCGCATCCTCAACGCTGGACAAGGACCTGACTGCCGACTCGAATTGCAATCAACTTGCCTCGGGCGCGGCGTGGTTCTCGGACCTTACGGTGGACGCGGAAGCGAACAACTTCGCGTTCACGAACGGTGCGCAGCAAGGCTCACCGACGACGGCGGTGGTATGGCGACGATCCAGTAACACCTGCGCGTGGATCAACATCTCGAACGGCGAGTACGGCGGAAACCTTGGATCGAGCGGAACGATTTCCGGCCTGGTAACCGGCAACATCCACAACCTGCGCATGGCTCCGAATGGAAATTGGCTGCGCATTGATTACGACACGGGAGCGGCCGCAGCGTGGGAGATCGGCACTTCGACCTATCTCTACTATTCGAGCAGCTCCAGGTCGGTAGCCGGTCACTTAGCAAATGGCTATAGTGGGTTCACTGCGTCTGCGGGCAGCGGCTTAGGCGTTTCGCCTTTCACCCCGCACATGCTAGGGATTACGAGCTACACGACGGGCGCGAATAATTTTCTAACCGTTGCGGTTCCGCCTGGAGGCTACGATCAGCACGCGAGCTGGGCGGACGACAATCCGTCGGACAACATGCCTCTCATCGTGTCGGGCGACGGCACGGGGATGAACGGGGACCCGTGGAACGATGAGATTTATGCTGTCTCAACGAATGTCTCTCAGCAGACCTGGCGGTTTTCACGAACCTGGTCGCTTGAGGAAAGCAGTTATTTCAACCCCGCGCACGCAATTGCGCAGGCGTCCTACGACGGCAAGTTTGAGATGCTTGCAACGGACTGGGGCGGCGAGTTCGGGAACACTCACACTCCGGTGATTACTTCGTGGTCGCGCTTGGGAAACACAGTGACGGTCACGACCGGGACGGACATCTGCGGTGGAGATTCGATGTTCAGCGGTGACACGTTCACGATTACCGGCGCGGCTCCGGGCACTGGCGGCACGAGCATCAACGGCACCTGGACCGGAACGGTAGCGACAATCGCTGCACCCACGAGCACGCCAACACCAACGACCTCGACCACGGGCGGAGCGATCCCGGCGAGCTACTACGTGACGGTCGAAATTGCCTACACCACACGCGCGCTGGGCATTGGCTGCCACACGACGGCTGCGCCTGCCGAGATTATTCAAGTTGGATCAACTACGAGTACGAATAGCGTCTCCGTGCCTTCGCCACTCAGCGAGACAAATGCAGTGGGCTATGG
>JBOGJS010000353.1:0-4201 GCA_050745365.1 Terriglobia bacterium | reverse complement strand
ATTCTAAAGAGTACCGTCGCGACGGAAGCCTTGCATAAGCTAGCATACCACCAGGGCCTCTATTCGAAACGGGGCGTCCGAGTCTGAGAGGAAGGGCTCTTGCTATTTTTCTATTCGAAAATCACCTTGAGGCTTTCGATATACGGTTTGCGAGCGATGCCCCGTTCCGTAATGATGGCGGTGATGTAGCGATTTGGGGTGACGTCGAATGCGGGATGGCGGGCTGCGACACCGGCGGGCGCGATGGAAACGCCACAAAGATGCGTCACTTCCTGTGGCGGACGCTCTTCGATCGGGATCTCCTCTCCCGTCCTGAGCTCAAGGTCAATGGTTGAAAGCGGCGCGGCGACGTAGAAGGGAATTCCATTCTCGTGCGCCAGAACGGCCACCGAGTAGGTTCCGATTTTGTTGGCTGTGTCGCCATTGGCGGCGATGCGATCCGCACCCACGATCGCCGCCTTGATGTCGCCCTGCTTCATGAAGTACCCCGCCATGTTGTCCGTAATGATCGTCACTGGGATACTGTCTTTGGCCAACTCCCACGCCGTAAGGCGCGCGCCTTGGAGAAAGGGGCGGGTCTCATCCGCAAACACGCAAATCTTTTTGCCCTCCGCCACCGCGGCCCGGATGACGCCCAGCGCCGTTCCGTATCCGCCGGTGGCAAGCGCCCCGGCGTTGCAGTGTGTGAGGACCGTCATGGAATTCTCAAGTAGCTTCGCGCCGTGGCGGCCAATTGCTTCGTTCACAGCAATATCTTCGGCCAGCGTCTTCCGGGCTTCTTCCGCGAGATGCACCTTTGCTCGGTCGATCCCCGCTTCGTCGCCGCCACCCGCGGCGACCGCTTCCTCAAACACTTTTTTCATGCGCTTGACTGCCCAGAAAAGGTTCACGGCGGTGGGGCGCGTTGCGGAAATAGTGTTCGCAATCCTTTCAAAATCCATCTGAAGATCCGCGAGGTTCCGGGCGCTGGAATGCTGGACACCGAGCGCTATGCCCATAGCAGCAGCCACACCGATGGCTGGCGCCCCGCGAATGACCATGTGGCGGATCGCTTCCGCAACTTCCTGATAGGTGCGGCAAACAAGATAAGATTCCTCGGCAGGCAGCCGCGTCTGGTCGATCATCCGCACGCCTTCAGGTGTCCATTCGATTGTCTTGAACATGCCCTGCATTATAGCAGGCTTCAATCGACGTGCTCAGCGCTAGGGGGCGCACCGATCCGAGAAAATAACGGCCGAATTTTGGCTCTGTTATAATCACGGGCAGGAAGTGCGCGCCTATGGAATCGGTTATCATTGCGGGCGGTGGACTGGCGGGCAGCGAAGCCGCGTGGCAGATCGCTGAGCGCGGCATTTCCGTCGTACTCTATGAGATGCGTCCGGCGCGGCGCACTCCCGCGCACAAGACCGGTTCACTCGCCGAGCTTGTTTGCAGTAATTCGCTCAAATCGAACGTGCCGGGCGCCGCGCCTTGGCTTCTGAAAGAAGAGCTCCGCCGGGCGGGATCGCTCCTGCTCCGAGTCGCAGACGCGAATGCGGTTCCCGGAGGGGCCGCGCTTGCTGTCGACCGGGAACGGTTTTCAGCCGCCGTCACGGCGGCCATCGAAGGGCATCCCTCGATCGAAGTGCGTCGTGAAGAACTGCGGGAGATCCCAGCCGGTGCGCTGGTTGTCATGGCTTCAGGCCCGCTCACTTCGGACGCACTTGCCTGCTATTTACAGAAGCTAACGGGCGCTCACAATCTCGCTTTCTACGATTCCATCAGCCCCATCGTTGACGCGGAAACGCTCCGTATGGAGCACATTTTCCGCGCCTCGCGGTATGGAAAAGGCGGGGAGGACTACCTGAACTGTCCCTTGATGGAAAGCGAATACCGCGCATTTTACGATGCGCTGCGCGCGGCGGAAAGCGCGGAGACGCATCCTTTCGAAGACGCCCGCTACTTTGAAGCCTGCCTGCCGATTGAAGAGTTGGCGCGCAGGGGGTACGACACCTTGCGATTTGGGCCGATGAAGCCCGTAGGGCTAAAAGATCCGCGAACCGGCAAGCAGCCTTACGCCGTTGTGCAGTTGCGTCCCGAAAACCTCCGCTTTTCGAGCTACAATCTGGTCGGTTTTCAGAACCATCTGAGGTTTCCGGATCAGAAACGAGCCCTGCGTTTAATTCCGGGCCTCGAAGGCGCGGAATTCCTCCGCTACGGCCAGATTCACCGCAATACCTACCTGAATGCTCCGCGGCTGTTGCTCCCGAACCTCAGCCTGCAGGCCCGGCCCGATGTGTTTATTGCCGGGCAGTTATCCGGCGTGGAAGGTTACGTGGAGTCGATCTCGACCGGCTATCTCGCGGGGCTAGCGACCGCAAATCGCTCGCTGGGTGCTCCCTATGAGCCTCCGCCGCGGGCAACGGCGCTCGGCTCCCTGGTGCATTTCATCACCCACGCCGATCCGGGAAATTATCAGCCCACGAACATTTCGTTTGATCTTCTTCCACCGCTCGAAGGCATTCCTCGCCACATCATGCGGAACCGGACGGCAAGGCGGGAGATGCAATGTGAAGCGGCGCTCAGCGCGCTGGAGGGCTGGCTTGAAGGAATCGCCGGCGTAGGTGCGTGCTCAATGGGTAGCCAAGAATTCGTTTTTTGAATTCGTCGTTGGTTTGTAAAAGCCCACGGCGTGAAAGATGCTCGCCGAGGCTGCCCGATCCTGCGAGGAGTAGATTCTCTCTTGACACTCAAGAGAGAATCTACCCGCTATCCCGTCTGGAATCGCGCATCGTCTAATTCCTGGGTCCACAGCTCAGAAGTTCCAGCCAGCGTAACGTGCCTGAGGGCTTCGTGCTTACCCCCAAAAACTTCCCTGAAAATTTCCCCAAAAAATTCCGCTTGACAACCGTCCCCCCCTCCTAGGTTAAAGTAGCTGCCATCTTTTTTACCCGGAAAGCTTCGTGCCCGGAGGGGGCCATGAGACGCGTTCCGTTCTCGCTGGGGCTTTCGGCAACATGTAGCGCATCTATAAGGTCGTCGGCGATGTCAAGTAAAGATTCATCTAAAGTCTTTTTTTCTCCCGGCGCGCAGCGCCGGCGCCTGTGGTTTTTTGTTTTTTCCGGTCGTCAGGGCACACCTCTTGGGTGGAGCGGCGAGCCGCTCCTCGGAACGTGCTTCTTCTATACATCTATCCGACCCTTTCAGGCCATGATCACCGATTCTGACTCCCTCCTGCGCGGGAGGCCGGTAGCCCAATCAGACCCTCGGTCATGGTTAGACCAGCGCTACTCCGGGCCTTCCGGCATACGAACCACGTCGAACAAACTCGGCATAATCGATCTGCTCGCGCAACATGATGTAGAGGCGGATGGCCAGTTTCCGGGCCACCGCCACGCGCGCCTTCGCCCAGCCGTGACGAAAAGCCAGACGCTTGTAATCCTGCTTCAGCTCCGGGTCGTAACGGCAGGCGCTCTGCGCCGCCTCGACCAGCAGGAAGCGCATCAGGCGGTTGCCCTGCTTGGTGAGATGGCCGAAGTGTTGCCGACCGCCGCTGGAATGTTCGCTGGGGATCAGGCCCAGGTAGCTGGCCACCTTGCGGCCGTTGGCAAAGCGCTCGACCGGCCCCAGCACCACCACCGTCGCCAGCGCCGTCAGCAACCCTACGCCGGGGTGCGTCTGCAGGCGCGGAACGTCGGGCCGCTTCTCCCCCTCCTGCTCCAAGCGCTGGTCCAGCTCCTGGATCCAGCCATTCAACTGCGCCAACAGTTGCAGCAAGTCTTGCCGCCGGCGGGCTGCCGCTTCCCTCAGCTTCAAGGCCTGAAAGGCTTGCTGCCCGGCTGCCGTCCACAGCTTTCGGCCCTGGCACAGGTTGTGGCTCAGCGCCAGCGCTTGCAATCCATTCTTGGCACGCGTGCGTATCTCCACCAAGCCATGGCGGTGATGCAACAGCACCCGCACGTCCCGATCCTCGGCGTTGGGCAGCCAGATGCGCGGGAATCTCCCCTCGGCCAGAAGCTCCATGATGTGCCAGGCGTCGCGATCGTCGTACTTCTGCTTGCGGGGTTCCGAGGCGCGAATCTTCGCCGCATCACCCACCACCAGTTCATGCCCCAACTCGCTCATCAATTCAGCAACCCACAGCGTGTCGCCCGTGGTCTCGATCCCCACCCGCGCCGGCTCGGGCAGGTTCGCATAGAACGTCCGGACCTCTCCGTTGGTG
>JBOGJS010000352.1:0-9387 GCA_050745365.1 Terriglobia bacterium | reverse complement strand
TTGTCTACCGCCCCTCCGGGGCTTGGCACATTCTAAACCGTTTCCTGTCCCACGGCTCACGCCGTGGGCTATTCTCTTGCGCCCGCCGGCTGGCGGGCTGCCGGCGACTATCGGCTGCCGGTGCTGGGGTGAGGTAGGACTTTCGAGCCCTGCTTCTGTCGGGCGACTCTTAAGCCAGGGCGGCCCGCCGGGTCTTCGCGGCTCCGAATACACTACCGGTTCCGGCGGCAGAATGTCGAAAATCCAGACGGCGAAATCGCCGCTACACCGTCCCGCATGGTTCTTTCAGCATCTTGTTAGAAGTAATACTTCAGCGCAAACTGAAGAATCCGAGGATCGTCGGCTGCGAGAATCTCACCAAACTGACTGGATTTTAGGCTGCTTGTTGGATTCTTGAAATTGACGTTGTTGCCCAGGTTAAAGAACTCGAAGCGCAACTCCATGCGCTGGCTTTCGTTCCAGGGCATCTGGAAGAAGCGGCTCAGGTCGGCATCGATGTCGGAATATCCAGGACCCTCAAGAGAATCCCGGCCCGCGTTTCCGAATGTGCCCAAGGGATTGGGTATATAGGCGGCCGGATTCAGCCACAATCGAGTGGTGGTGTTCCTGACATAAGAGTTGCCCACCAGGTCGGGGCGGTCGAGCCCGACGCCGGTCAGCGAGCGGTCGGTGCCGGTGGTTGGGCTAAACCACAATCCGCTATTGTAGGTGACGATGGGAGAAAGTTGCCAATTTCCAAACAGACGGTTGACCCACAGCCCCCTGAAGGTTGGCATTCGCGCAACCAGCGAGGCATTCAAATTGTGGGTCAGATTGAACCCGCAATTTCCATAATCGGCAGCAGGATCATTCGGATTCTGCGTGAGAGGTGCAGACAACTCGCCTCCGTTGTCCATCATGTCGAGGCAATGCGAATACGTGTAATTGAACAGGACCGTATAGTTCTGACTGAACCGGTGCTCGGTGCTCAGCAGCAGGCCATTGTAGGAGCCGGAGTCGCCGGGGTAGCCCTCAGCCATCGTGGAGTAATATGAGCCCTCCGTCGGGTTCATCAGGTTAAGCCGGCGACGCTGGTTGAGGCTCTTGTCCGTTTGGCAGGTAGAGGCGGAGATGCCCACCGTCGCGCATTGCGCCACAGTCAGGAACTCCCCAGGGTCTTCCTCAATCGCGCCCCAGATATGAACGGAGTGATTACCGATGTATGTGGCCGAGACCATCCAGTTGTGCCCGAGTTGGCGCTGGTAGCTCAGGTCCCATTGTTGCATATACGCAGGCGGCATGTTCTCGGGGATGTCAATGTAAACTCCCTCGTGAGGAAATACGAAATCTTTCGAGGGAGGAAACGGGAACGGGAGCGGGTCGCCTCCCGGGTAGCCCAACCACGGGTTTGTAAAGCCGCCCACGGGATCGGTGAGGGTGATGGTACTGGCCCAGGGGGCGGCATCCGAAAAGCGATCGGGATAGAAGTTTTCTGAAGCCCAATCAAAAATACTGTACGACGCACGAATGCTCTGGTTCCCTTTACCCGTAGGGCTCCAGGCAAAGCCGACGCGTGGCTCAACGTCAGCCAGCGAGTTGAAATAATAGCCGCGTGGAATCCCCGGGTCCCCATAGAAGAACAGCCCCGCCGGTGCATTCACAAACACCGTGCTCTTCTTACCAGTCTCGAATGCGGGCAGTAAGAAGTCACTGCCTCGGTTACTCTTGTCGACTGGAGGAAGCATGGGCTCCCACCGCAAGCCGACGTGAAAGTTGAGACGGGAGCTGAGGTGCACATCGTCCTGAGCGTACAGGCCGAAATAATTTTGTCGCTCGTAATGTGTCTCGGCACCTCCCTGCGTGAAAGTGTTCATGTCGCCTAACATGAAATCTGCGAGAGCGCTTCCAGTAAAACTTCCATCGAATGCTATCGCTGGGTCGCCTTCGAACACATTGTATTCGTTGAACTGGTTGTGGATCCACTCCCCGCCGTAAGTGATTTGATGCCTTCCGTCGATGCTGTCTACGTCATCAGAAAGCTGCAGTACATTTCGATTGAAATCACCTGGCGCACCGCAGTTGCACACATTGAAGTAATTCTCCACGTTCACACTGATGAAGCCCGGAGAAAGCTGAAAGTCGTTCACGCCGAAGTCGGCAACGGTAGGCAGGCCTGGGGCTGGACCACGGTCGTCACGGAGGCGCGTCCAGGAGGCAAGCACGTTGTTCACTGTGGCGGGGGTCAGCGAATAGGTGTGACTCAAAACCAGCGCCTGGCTGCGCTGATGCAACGCATTTTGGCTGGTCGGCAGGAGGTCGTGCCCGTTGAACGAAACGGGGGCGTCGTAATTCAAAATGAAATAGCGCGCGTAGAAACTCTGCTTAGAATTAATGGTCCAGTCCGCACGGCCGATGTACTGGCTTTCATTGTTGGGAGCCGGAACGCTATAAATCTCTTCACCGCAGGCGTTTGAAGAAACCGGAATATATTTCAGCAAATTGAGCGCTTGCGGGTTGAACAGCGACGGAGGGATGAAATCGTTCGCAAACGGCTGACCGTTAGCGGGATTGATGAGTGAAACCGCTTTATGGCTCGACGTACATTGAGCGGATTCTATGGCGCTAAAGTCCCCACCGAGCACGGAGGGAGTGGGAACAAAGCTGATTGTAGTCGGAGGGGCGGTGCGGTTCCGTGTTGACTGGTACCCGAAAAAAAAGAACAACTTGTTCTTCTTAATGGGTCCCCCAATCGTGCCTCCAAACTGGTTCCGGCGCAAGGTGTCTTGCGTGGGTGCGAAGTAGTTGCGCGCGTTGAAGGCGCCATTGCGCACAAACTCGAAAAGATCGCCGTGGAACTGGTTCGTCCCCGACTTGGTCACCGCGTTCATCACCATGCCTGGCTCGTACCCGTACTTCGCGGAAAGGCCGTTCGTCTCTACGCTGAACTCCTGAAGCGCGTCGGGAAACGGGTACGGCAGGTTTACGTCGGTCATCGAATCATTATTGTCAGCCCCGTCCAGCAGGTAATTGTTTTCGTTGCCTTGCCCACCCGCCACGGAGATCACTGCCGAATTTGGATAATTCTTGGTCGATACATAATCGTTGTTGACGGGCGAATTCAAAGCCGCTCCGGAGAGAATCACGAGCTGAGTCGCCAGCCGCCCGTTCAGCGGAAGATCCAGCATCCGTTTGTTGTCTATCACTTCGGAGACCGAGGTGTTCTGGGTCTGAACCATATTGGCATTTGATTGGACCACAACCTGTTGCGACACCTTTCCGACCTTTAAGGTTACGTTGAGCGCAACGTTGTCGCCGACGTGAAGGACAATTCCTGATTGGACGTACTGCGTGAAGCCACGGGCCGAGACCTCAAACGTGTAGGGCCCCACCGGAAGGTTGGGGAGGACGTAGGTGCCAGCCGCATTACTGACGGTCGTGCGGCTCATCCCGATGGTGGTCTGTGTAACCTTGACTTGGGCGTTCGGCACGACGGCACCGCTCGGATCGGCGACTGCCCCGTGTATCTGAGCGTTGGCAACCGCTTGGCCCCGCGCCAACGGTGCCGCACCTAGCCCAATAAGGAGCAGCAACCCCATCCCGGCTTTTCCTGTGATTGCCTTCCGACGAACAGTGAGGAGGAGAGAAGCTAACCGTTTCATGGCGCCCTCCTGAGATTAGGTTGGCCCCAGAATACTACGGGCGAATGGCCATGTCAACCGGGTTGTCTGGAGTCATAAGAAGATCACGGTGGAGAGATTAAATTCTTCTCGGTTTGTGAGGATTACAGCATATTTTGACGCGACGGGCGATTCACCTTTCTGATCGCACTGCCCGGTTAGCACCTTGCGCAAATGCAAGTTCTGCGAGTCTTGTTTCAGGGCATTCAGTCGTGCCGAAACGCAAAGCCAAACCCTCGCGGCTTTACAGGCTGCGGAAAAACGCCAAACTGTCATGCTGAGCAAAGCGCAGCATGCCTGTATTTTATTGAGCATCAATACAGAGATCCCTCGCTGCGCTCGGAATGAGACAATTCGAAAATGGTTCCCCGCAGCCTGTGATGCCCTTATCAAAATGCCTCTTCTCCGGCACTTTGCCCCAATCTTATGGAAGCGCAAACGAGAGGACGACGTCGCCGGTCACAAACGTCACGTACTGCTTTCCATTGGACTCATAGGAGATTGGGCCTGTCCGAATGTGTCCTCCAGTCCGGAAGTGCCACAGCGGCTTTCCGGTGTGGGCATCCAGGGCATACACGTACCCTTGCGGATCCCCGGTGAAGACGAGCCCTCCCGCCGTAGCTAGCAGGCCTGCTGCCCCCGGAGCACTCACCAACCCGAATTTCCACTTGATATCGCCTGTAGTGGGATCCACGGCTATGATGGCGCCCTTTTGGGAATTCTCCTCAATGGCATGTGTAGTACCCGCCATATAGAATTTCCCCTGGCTATAGACTGGCGGAGTTCTGTAGTAAATCTCGCAACCGCCTGTGGAACTGAAATAGTAAAGCCCGGTTTGCGGACTATAAGCAGTGGGCTGCCAATTGTGTCCTCCTCCCATTCCGGGACAGATGATGTTGCCATTCGTTGTTGGCCCGTTACCCGGCCCCGGAATCAGAATGGGTCTGCCATCGGGTCCAATGCCCTTCGCCCAAGTCACCTTGGTGTAAGGCTTCGCCACCAACAGCTTCCCGCTGGCACGGTCAAGCGCATAGAAGTAACCATTCCTGTTGGCCTCGATCAGAGCCTTCACGATCTGGCCGTGGAAGGGCATATCAATCAAAACCGGCGTGGCGATGGCATCCCAGTCGTGGGTATCGTGTGGAGTGAACTGATAGTACCATTTGAGCTTGCCATTATCGGGATCGAGTGCCACAAGGCTGCAGGTGTAAAGATTATCGCCGCTTCGTACACCTCCGTTATAATCCGGTCCGGGATTGCCCGTACCCCAGTAGACCAGGTTGAGCTCCGGATCGTAGGTCCCGGTCATCCAAGTAGCGCCTCCAGCGTGCGGCAATGCGCCAGCGGGCCAGGTGTTGCTCGCTGGATCGCCAGGCTCTGGCACGGTATAAAATCGCCAGAGACGCTTGCCAGACTGCGCGTCATAGGCATCAACAAATCCCCGGACGCCAAAGTCTCCTCCGGCCATGCCTGTGAGGACCATGTCTTTGACGACGAGGGGGGCGGCGGTGGCGGTGTAACCCTTGCGGTAATCGCTCATCTGCGACTTCCACACCACGCGGCCTGTGAGAGCGTCGAGCGCTACTAATTCACCTTGGATATTCACCTTGAACAGGCGATTGCCAAGCGCCGCAAAACCGCGGTTCTCCTGATTGCAGCACATGGATAAACCGGAGGGCGCGTCCTCGTGGTAGCTCCAGATTTGCCGGCCAGTTTGAAGATCTACCGCGTAGGCGTGGTTTGAAGATCCGGTAAGATACATCGTCCCGTTGTATACGAGCGGAGTTGTCTCGAAGCGCCCTGCCTCGGTTGCCCCTTGCGGCTGGAACACCCACTGCGGCCGCAGCGTGGCCACAGTGCCGGCGTTAATCTGCGCAAGGGGGCTGTATCGCCATCCGCTGTAATTGCGGTCATACATCAGCCACGCGGAGGGGTCGTTCTGAGCGTTAGTAAGCTGTGATTCCCCGAGCGTGCGGGTATCAATCGGCGGCGGGGGACCAGGCGCGCCACCGCGCAGGCTTGCGAGATAGGCCACCAGATCTTCTAGTTGAGCCTTGGTAAATATTTGGCCGTAAGCATCCGGCATCAACGAACTGGTTTCGCGTGTCGCGGATGCGAGCTCGCTGCGGCGAAATGAGTAAACCTTGCCACTGAGATCAACTAGCTTTACATTGAAATTATCAAACACCCTCTCGACGCCCTCGATTTGGCGGCCATCGCGCGTCACGACGCTCACGGTGCCATATCCGGGAGAAATATCGGCGTTCGGATCAACAATCGACTGCCGCAGGTAAACCAGGCTCCGTTCCTGGCCGATGCGCGAGAGGTCAGGCCCGATATATTTCCCGCGGTTGCCTACCGTATGGCATTGGCCGCAGCCAGCTTCGCCCCAGAAGAGCTTTTCGCCCGCCGCGGGATTCCCCGGGATCGGGCCAGCGGGCGGAGGAGTAAGTGACCGGAGAAATGAGACGACGTCCCAGATTTCCTCTGCACTCAGGCGGCCGAATGCCGGCATCTCCGTTCCGGGCACGCCGTGCGAGATCACCCGGAATAGGTCTGAGTCTGAGGCAGCCCTCGCGTAGATCATCAGGTCCGGCCCGCGGGCACCCTGGGCGTTCGCGCCATGGCAGGGAGCGCAAATATCCTCGAAAGCCTGACGCCCCTGCTTGACTTGTTGCGGGTTTTTCGAAACCTGAGCCGCGCACACGCCGACGCCAAGCAAAAGAAATGCCACTAGAAATCGACCGGAGAACTTGAGCCTCGCGAGTGAGTGCATAGAAAGAGGGATCGTCACATCCCGATGTTTTCAGGCCAGCAGGGCCGCCAGAGAGTAGCCTACGGCGTGCAGCCGTGGGAAAAGGGCAATCACGAAATCCGGAAGCCCCTGGAGGGGCGGGAACGTGCCTCTAGATGTATCGCTCATCAGACCCAGTTCCGTTTCAGGAACACGCTGAAGGCCTCTTGAAACGAAACCTTACGATGGTGCTGCTCCTGATTGCGTATGCGCCATTGTCTACCTTGGGACATTCTAAACCGTGTCCTGGCCCACCGCTCGCGCAGTGGGCTACTCTCTTATGCCCGCCGACTGGCGGGCAGTTCGTTTGGTTGCGGCCCTGCCGCGCTGCGGTACCCCGCTCTCCGTGTCTTCTGCGCCGTGGCTGCGCCCCTTCACGGCACTCCGCCTCATAATATCTTCTTCCCCAATGCGGAGGTGATCAGGCCGACGCCCAGAATCGCTGTTTTGTTCATGAGATCAATGATGGGGTTCACCTCAACCAGGTCCAGGGCGAGCATCTTGCCGCTGTCGGCGATCATCTCGAGCGCCAGATGCGCTTCACGAAAAGTGAGGCCGCCTGGCACGGGGGTGCCGACGCCCGGAGCTTCCGAAGGGTCCATCGCGTCCATATCTAGCGAAACCATGAAGCCGGCGGTTTCGCGCGAGGCCAGCGCCAGACTTTTCTCCATCACGCCGCGCATACTTTGCTCGTCAATGTCGCGCATTGTGAAGACGTGGACGCCGGATTTCCGAATGGTACGTTGCTCGCGCGTATCGAGGTCGCGCACGCCGATCAACACGCATTTCTCCGCCTGAACCTTCGGCGAAAAATCCTCAATGTGGGTCAGTTCTTCCGCGCCCAGGCCGAGGGAGGCGGCGAATGGCATTCCGTGAATATTCCCGCTAGGGCTGGTCTCCGGAGTGTTCATATCACCGTGAGCATCGATCCAGATGAGGCCCACGCTCTCGGAGCGGTCGCGGAAAAATTTCGAGATGCCGGCGATCGTCCCGATCGCAATCGAATGATCCCCACCCAAGGTAAGCGGGAAAAAGCCATCCGCCAGCGCCTTCCGCACGTGCTCAGCCACGCGGCGGCAAGTTTCGATAATTTCTTTCAGGTACTTCGCGCGCTTTTCGCCGAAGTGTTGCTCTTCGGGAATCCTCACGTGGATGTTGCCGCTGTCCTCAATCGTGTGACCGAGAGCGTGAATGGCTCCGTTGAGGCTGGCGGCCCGTACGGCCGAGGGCCCCATATCTACACCACGCCGTTCCTGACCGAGATCGAGAGGTACGCCGAGAATGCGGATTTTCACGCTTTGGCTCCCGTACGGATCATACATGACGCGAGCGCATGCGGGCTACAGGGCGCTGTGATTTGTTCCGGGAGGATGGACTCAGGAAAGCTTTCTTGCTAAGTGGCATGAAAATGGAACAAAATATCGCTCTTCAAGCAAAACCATGGAGGTGATTTCATGCGCCTGTGGAAACGCGCTCACGAACCGGCCAAGACCGCTGCCCGCTCCGAGCCCCAGGAAGCGGCCGGGGCCGACCCTGGCTCGCAAGCCCAGGAATCGGACAAACCCTCTTCACCCGCTGCCATATCGCGGGAAGAGGACGGGATTTATCAAAAGAACCGGCTCGTGGCTCGTGTCTCCCATACGGAGATCGACGAAGCGTCTAAGGAGATTCGATTTGAAGATATCCGCAACAGCGACGAGTTGCTGCTTGCCGACGAGTGTGAATTCCGGCAGTACAGGATTGTAATCCGCAAGATCGCGTATTCAACCAAGGTCGGAAAGGATTCTCAGACGGCAGGGCGCATCCTTGAGGGAGTGAAAGCCGAGATTCTGGGCACTCGACAATAAAAACTCCGGTCTTCGCTGGAATCGCTTCGCGCTTCCCTGCCCTTGCGGTTGCTTGCATCATGATGTCGACGGTCTCATCCTACAGAGGTGGAGGTGAACTATGAAAAGGGCCTTCCCGTTAATTGCAGCCATGCTGCTTCTCAGTGTTTTACCGGTATGGGCCACTACCGTGCAATTGAGAGATGGCACGCTCATTGAGGGCACGTATCTCGGGGGCACGAAGGACAGCATCAATCTGACGGTGAACGGAAAGCTTGAGACTTATCCAGTCTCGAAAGTTCTGTTGCTCGAATTCGGCACAAGCTCCACTCCCGTGACTTCCCCGAACGCCGTCAAAGCACCTGCCGCGCCCATCGCAGCCACAGTTCCCACTCCGAGTGCGAAATCTCCCGTCGCGCCCTCGATTGCCATTCCCGCCGGCACCCAAATTGAAGTGCGGATGATCGACACGATCGATTCCGAGATCAACAAGCCTGGTGACACTTTCCAGGCGACGCTCGAGCAGCCGTTGCAGGTGGGTAGCACGGTTGTAGCCCCGAAAGATGCGAATGTTTATGGTCGGCTCGTCGCTTCTCAACAGGCTGGGCGACTGATGGGCAGGTCTCAGCTGAGGCTGGAGCTCACGGGCATTGAAATTGCGGGCAAGGTAGTGCCCGTTGTCACCAGCGATTATGATGCTGTAGGGAAATCCCGTGGGAAGCAGACCGCCGCGCGCAGCGGCATTGGCGCGGGCCTGGGAGCGCTGATTGGCGCAATCACAGGCGGCGGAAAGGGCGCGGCCGTCGGGGCGGCAGTGGGTGGCGGAGCGGGCGCGGCTTCGCAGGTGATTACCCACGGAGAGGACGTCCATATTCCAAGCGAAACCGTGCTTAACTTCACTCTCGCGCAGCCGCTCACCGTGCAGGTTGCTGCACGAACCACCCCATAATCCCCTCCTTAACCAAGGAGGGGAGCCGGAGGCGGGGTGACCCCATAAATCCCCTCCTTAACCAAGGAGGGGAGCCGTAGGCGAACAACCCACAATCCCCTCCTTAACCAAGGCGAAACCACCCCATAATCCCCTCCTTAACCAAGGAGGGGAGCCGTAGGC
>JBOGJS010000351.1:0-18922 GCA_050745365.1 Terriglobia bacterium | reverse complement strand
TCCCGATCGCAGTGGGAAATAACTTGCCCCAGCGGTCTTTCAGCGCGAAAAACGCTGTCCTCGCCGCCGCTTCGTTCGCCGCGTAGAAAACTTTGTTCAGGTGCTTCGAGAATTCTTCCCGCTCCGCTTCCAAAAGGCTGTTGATCCATACCTGCATCTTCTCCAGCAGATACTTCTTTAAAGAGCGCTTTGCCTTTTCGCCCTTCCCTGGTCTCGGTTTTTCTTCCGCAGTCCTCCCCGTTTCAGTGGTAATATTCAACACTGCGGTTGTCCTCCTGAGTGATTTAATTTTTCCAGCAAAAGAATTTATATCACTTCCGGAGTCTTCAGCCCCCTCTCCTTCCCGGCTTGTTTACACACTTTATACCGCACTACCACTGCCAGAGTCGGACCAAAGCGCTCCCCCGCCTCACCCCCGTACTTCCTTCGCACCAGCCCCAACACCGTGCGCCGGAACCCCTCCCCGCAAGCCCGGTTCGACCGCCGCCCTGCGCTGCGGTGCTTCAGTCCCGCTGCCCCTTCTTCCCGATATCGCTTCCCCAGCCGCTTCCCCGGCCGGTAGCTCACGTCCAGTAGCTCAGCCGCATCCACCACGCGCAGCTCCCTGCTCCGCACTCGCGCCAGCACCTCAACTCTTCCCAACTCCCTCTTGCTCATCTCGATTCGCCCCAATCTGACCTCCTTTCGGAAGTCTCATTAGGGGACATTTCTATCGAGGACAAAAGGGGACATTATCATGGAGGTACAACATATTTCACCGAAGCAAGCTCCAAGGCGTACGATGTGCACATCTAGCAAAGTCCTAGCCATGGAGGGTCATATGAAACGGCCCATCAGGTTCTATTTCACCCTGGCAGTTCTCTTGCTTTGGTGCTTTCCTTTTTCCGCTCGCAGCCAGACGACTTTCGGTTCCATCACCGGCGTCGTAACCGATCCCAGCGGTGCGGCTGTGCCCGGAGCCCAAATCACCGCGGTCGACCAGGCGACAGGCGTGGCCTACCATTCGAAGTCGGCCACGGATGGCACCTACACCGTTGCGGATTTGCCGGTGGCTACCTATAGCGTACGGGCCCAAGCCAAAGGCTTTAGCCCGCAGCAAAGGTCGGGGTTGGTGATCTATACGCATCACGTCATCAACGTGAACTTCAAGCTGGCGGTGGGTGCGGCGACCACGGTGGTGAACGTGAACGCAGCCCCTCCGGTTATTGATACGCAAACCGGCACCCTGAGCAATACCATGCTGGGCAGCCCGATGGAGCAATTGCCCGTGGCTCCTATGATCCGTCAGGGGATCGGGATTTATGCTTTTGCCATGTATAACCCGGGTGTCGGAGTCAACGACTCAGGTAAATTTTATGCGAACGGCACACGCCAGATCGACACGTTCTATTCCAATGACGGCATTGTGGACATGCAGGATGTCGATGGAATAGGCGGGGCGCCCTCGTCAATCGACCTCAGTACCTTAAGCGAGATGACGGTGGTGACTGCGGGCGCCAATGCTGAGTATAGAAGTCCCACCAACGTGATCACCGTGAGCAAGTCGGGAACCAACCAGTTTCATGGGGAACTTTACGAGGACTGGAACTGCAACGCTCTCAACGCCGGAACATCTTTTCTTCTGTCGTGCCGTTCGATATCGTCAACAATTTTGCCGGAAGCATTGGCGGGCCGATCAAAAAAAATAAATTGTTTTTCTTCGCGGACTACGAGGGCATACGCAATCCTTACCGCGCCGTCATTGATGACACCACTCCCGCGGCCGCCTGGCGCACGGGCAATTTCAGTGACCTGCAGAGCGAAGGCGTTACGGTGACGAATCCCTTCACGGGGCAGCCGTTCCAGGCAATATCATTCCCTCCAACATGATCAATCCGGTGGCAGAGAAGGCGCAGAATCTGTTTTACCCGTTGCCGAACTTCGGTCCGCCTAGCTTGCAAGTGGGAAACTGGCAGGGTTTGTACCCCATTTTCACCGACCAGGACAGCGTGGATGGGCGAGTAGATTACAAGATCAGCGAGAGGAACCGCTTTTATGCGAGGTACACCTATCATCGGACGCCGGAACCTTACTCTCGCGACAACCTGCCTCCCCTCGGAATCATTAACGAGCTGAGGACGGGCGACAGCGGAGTGCTTTCCTGGACTCATACCTTCAGTCCCACTGTCCTCAACGAGTTTCGCATGGGCTTCGCACGCAACTGGGAAAACGAGGCCCCGGAGGTCAATGGCTACCAAGACCTGCAGCAGCTTGGCATTCAAGGCGTTCCTACGGGTCCGGGTTATGATAACGCTCCGGCCTTTAACATCACGTGCATTACATCGACTGATGTGGGCTCCGAGACGTACAACATCGGGAACGACTTCCAGTATACCGATGACCTGACCTGGGTGTGGGGATCGCATTCCATGAAGTTTGGCACGAACATCGTCCGGGACCAGATCAATAGCTACGGGAATTCGGACCTCTATGGCGTATACAACTTTACAGGTGTGTATAGCGGCTTTGCTTACGCTCTTCGGGCTGGCGTAATGACTTGCTGGGCGGGTGGCGCACCGCGTACGTTCTCACCTTGATGACGGGTCAATGGTTTACACCGAGCTTTGATGGTTTTGACACTTCGAATACCAATAATTTCGGCGGACGGCCGGACCAAATCGCCGGTGCCTCGCTCTACTCCAAAACTCAGACTATCAACAACTGGTTCAATTCCGCTGCGTTCAAGGTTCCAGGGTGTCCGGATGCCACTCCGGTCTGCGCAAGCCCGGCGGATATCGGCAGGTTTGGGAATGCCGCTCCCCTCCAACTTGCCGGCCTGGGGACTGAAAATCTGGACTTTACCTTCATGAAGGATTTTCACCTCACGGAAAGCAAGACGCTGCGGTTCGAGGCTGTTTTTGCCAACCTTTTCAATCATCCCGCCTTCAGCAACCCTGCTTCGGACATCAGCGCCATCTCGACCGTCGGCGTGATCACGAGCAACACAGGGAATTATTTGCAAGGTTCCAGCGCATCCAGGGTAATTAATTTTGCTCTCGATTTGAAGTTTTGAATGGCTGTCATTGGGGGCGATCCAGCGCGATTCTTCGGAGGCAAACCGGCATGATTAACTCGGAAGCCCTTAGCTGTTATTACTGAACCGATGTCTTGTAGTCTTTCCAGTTGAGCGTGTCGTGCCGGGCGGCCAGGCCATAATCCTTCGCATACTGATTTCGCGCTGCTTCCACCTTTCCGTACCAGCTTCCCAGCGGCAGCAACAACTCGCGATAGATCAGATAGCTCATATCCACGGTCCGTCCCGGCAGGTGGTCCTTCACGTCGTCAATCGCAAAGAGAAAGCGGCGGCCGTTGGCTTGTTCAACCCTCGGGTACCAGCTTTTGTACCAGGTGTGGACAGCGTTTGCGTAGACCTTGTTCCTTTGCGTGCGAATCTCCTGAGCAAGATCGAGCGCCTGGTCAATATCGTCCACTGCCGGTTCGGTCTGCGCGATAGCCGCCGCCTTCTGGGCCGAGTTCAGCAGCGTGTTAATTTCCCGAAGCTCCATCAGCATCTCCAGATTCTGGCGATAGAGCCAGGCAATTGAGAGATAAACTTCCAGATTGTAGCGATTGAATTGTACAGACTGCAGGTTGCGATCGAGGAGATCCATCAGTGCATCATTCTGAGAAAAGAAGGAGGAGGCAAGCTGCAGCCGCCTCGCGTTCTCACCCGCCCAACCATGATCCCGATTCAGGAGATCGGCAGAAGGCGGGGGCGGCAGCGCCAGAGTCTGATCCTTGGCGGGCCGTCGAGGTTGATAGATGACGGGCGCGTAGTCGCCCCAAATGCCCTTCCGTGCGTTCGAGGCGATCACGTTCCAACTGCCCTTATAAAATTGCGCCTGCTCGCTCATCAGTTGGTAGAGCCGCCCCATATTTGTCGCCCCGCGCCCGTAGAACAGCCTGTAGAACGATGCCATGAGTTCACGGGGATTTTCGGCGCCGGTATGCCATGCCGGCGCCAAGCCGGTGATATTGCCGAGCCACATTGTTTCCGGGTGAAGACCTTCGTCTCCCCATCCGCACACAACTGCGCCCATAATGTCCGGATACTTCCGCTCCGGCGTGTACGAAATCAGGTTGAACATGTCAGGTATCACGCCTGGTCCGGGCGGAACGGGTTCGTACTCTCCACCTGCCGGGCCAGGAAGCATTTCCGAGCGAGGCCGGATATAGTAGCTGGGAAACAGGAGTTCCTGCCATCCGACCGTGGAAGTAAAAATCATCTGCTTGATGCCGTGCGCCCTAAAGGCTTCGTCGAAGTCCTTGCCATAGAGCTCGCCATTGATCAAAAACGAAGGAAGCGAGGGAATATCGCTTGGGACCAGAGGAAACTCTCCCCAGAAAACCACTTGGCGGCCTCGCGTGTGAAGATAATCCGACAGTTGCGTCACGAATTCAGCCAGCACCTTGCCCCGGCTTCCTAACTGCTTCGCGCGCTCAGCCGAATGGCACTGGGAGTTATCCGCCATCCCGACGAAGTACGGCTCATCCGTAGAAAGATAGAATTCCTTCACCCCTTTGTTCGAGTCGAGCAGGTCGTGGTACATCCCCTCGATCAGCTTCACGGACGCCGGATTCGTTGTGCAGAGCTCGTAGTTGCTGTCCGGAAACTCCCGCAGACTCGCATATTCCGGATGCCTCAGGATGAACGAAATATGTGCTGGCGAGTCGAGATACGGAATCAACTGAACGTGATACCGCAAGCCGTAATCAGTCAATTCCTGCAACTGCTGAGGCGATAAGGCATAGGGATCTACCAAGGCGGGCGCGCTTTGATACTGAAAGTGTCCGTTCAGTTTAATCACAAACCCATTGATCTTGTAAAACGCAGCCCGCCGCAGGGCGCGCTTCAGCACATCGATGCGGTCCAGATGGTGATTATCGTCCCAGTAGATATTCCGCTGCTCGAGATCGGGCCAGTCGGTAATCGTTCCGACCGGCAACCACAGTTTGCCGCCTGCCCGTTTGACCAGTTGCACGAGCGTCTCCACGCCGTAAAACAAGCCGGTCGGCGCGTTCGCCGTGATGCGAATCCCCGAGCTCCCGAGCGCCAGCTTATACGCCTGCTCTTCGAGAGCCGCCTTGTTCGTGTCCAGCGCTTCCCCAATCTGAACTGTGCCCGGCTGAATGGCGAGTTCAATCGCCTCACCTTGGCCGCTGCCTTCGAGCCTTATCCCGAACCGCTTTGCCATGCCCTCTTTCAGGCTTTCGACCGCAATACCGCTGGCCTTCACTCCTTGTCCCAATTTAATCCGCCATCCATTGCTAAAGGCAAAATCCCCGCCTTGTAACTCCACCTCCTGTGGTGCCGGAATCGCGTTATAACCTCGGCTGAAAAGCGCGGAATCTGTTGCCGCTGCTGCCCCTCTGTAACTCAGCAGGATTGCCGCAACGACGAGTAGAATGAAGCAGACGCGAGCCTGCCTGAAACCTGAGTTGTGTACCATCTGTGAGCGCTCCTTCAAACATGAGACCTGAAGTGCTGTCAATCGCTGGTGTCGTGGAAGGCTCGTGATCTCCCAATTTCATGTCTTTCCATTCTGTAGATGAGCGTCTTCCGACTGATATCCAAATAGCGAGCCGCACGGGTCTGGTTCCAGTCACATTTCTCTAGTGCTTTCAGGATCAGTTCTTTCTCGACTGCCTCCAGGCTAATGCCCTGTGGCGGAAGATCGATTTCGAGAGCCTCGCTGCCCGCTCGCTGTCGGTGCAAGAATTCCGGCAGATCGTGAACGGTGATTTCCTCGCCACGCGCCAGGACCACGACACGCTCAAGCACATTTTCGAGTTCGCGCACGTTTCCCGGCCAGCGATAAGTGCTGAAGTAAGGAAGCAAGGCTGCGGACATCCTGAGTTCCGATCTACCGCTTTTTTCTTTACTTCGAAGCAAGAAATGCTGGACCAGCTCCGGGATGTCTTCTGGCCGTTCGCGCAGAGGAGGCAATGTGAGGGGAATCACGGCGAGCCGATAGTAGAGGTCCTCGCGAAACGTTCCATCTTCGATCATGGCCTGAAGGTCGCGGTGGGTAGCAGCGATAATGCGGACGTCCACTTTGGCCCTAACCTCGGAGCCGATTTTTTCGATTTCGCCCGCCTGGATGAGCCGTAATAGCTTTACCTGAAGCTCCAAAGGCATTTCGCCGATTTCATCGAGGAACAGAGTTCCGCCGTCGGCTGTTTCAATCCTGCCTCTTTTATCTGCCACCGCGCCCGTGAAGGCGCCCCTCCGATGGCCAAAAAGCTCGGATTCCAGCAGTTCTTTCGGAATCGCCGCGCAGTTGATGGTGACAAGAGGCTTCGCTCGACGAGAGCTATTGAAATGAATCGCTTTGGCCACAAGTTCCTTTCCGGTCCCCGTCTCTCCCCGAATCAGAACGGTCGAGTTGGTGCGCGCCGCCCTCGCTGCCGTATCTAAGACCTGCAGCAACATACCGGAGCATCCCAGGATGTTATCGAACCCATATTTTTCATTCAGGCTGGCGCGTAAGAGGCGAACTTCTTTGATCAGGCGGAAATGCTCCAGCGCGCGTTTCACCACGAGTGACATTTCATCAGGGTGAACCGGCTTGGTAAGGTAATCATAGGCGCCCGTCTTCATCGCCTCAACCGCTGTTTCCACTGTTCCAAAGGCAGTCAGGATAATGATGAGAGCTTCCGGGTACTGCGACCGGATCTCCCTAAGAAGATCAATGCCCGAAACGTCTGGCATCTTCAAGTCCGTGATGACGAGGTCATAGGATTCGAACTCCAGCATCATGAGGGCCTGGTGAGCCGAGGCAGCGGAAGCCGTCGCGTAGCCTTCCTGTTCCAACTGAACCTCTAGAACTCTCCGGAGGCTCGGATCGTCATCAACAATGAGAATCCGGTTCTCGATCATGTCGGCAACTGGCTTTCAATGGAATTGAAATCCTTACCGTGACACCTTCCGGCGAGTTGCGCAAGACGGTCAGCCTCCCCCCATGCTGGTTGATGATCTGGTGCGCGACGGAGAGGCCCAGGCCGGTCCCCGCATCCTTGGTGGTAAAGAATGGATCGAAAACGCGTTCGACGTTCTCCTGGCTGATCCCCACTCCTTGATCTTCAACATCGATGCTGAACCTGCTGTCGTCCCGCTGTGCCCGAAGCACCACCGTGCCACCCTGCGGCATGGCCTGCGCCGCGTTCATCACCAGATTCAAAAGGACCTGCTTCATTTGTTCCGGGTCACACTCTACAGTAGAGGCACCCGGTTTGATCTCCTTCCTGAGCTCCACCCGGCCAGCTCCATCAGCATGCCGCGCCAGACTGACTACGGAGTCCAGCAAGTCGCCAATCCCAACCACTCTGATGTCCGGCGCGGCGGGCTTGGCAAACCTGAGAAAGCGTGTCAGCAACTGGTTGAGCCGTCGGCTTTCTTTCTGAATGATGTCAAGAAACTCAAGCCGCCTCCGCTCAGACGGATTCTCGCGCCGCAAGACGCCGGCAGCGCCTTCGATGCTTGCTAGCGGGTTCCGGATCTCGTGGGCTAAACCGGCGGAAAGCTGGCCCAGGGCGTAAAGCCGCTCCGCACGCTTCAGGCTCTCGAAATTGTCTCGTAACTCCCGGTGGGCCTGGCGCAATTGATTGGTGGTGTCGAAAAGCGCGCGTTCTTGTTCTCTTTTCCGGTCCGTCAGCACTCCTGCCGTCAAGCCAACCAGGCAGAATACGCAGATTTCCAAACATTGGTCGAGCACATCCACGCGAGGGACGTTCCAAATCGATGGCGTACCCACGGCGAACGCGCCTCCTGCGAGCAAAGCGACGGTCAGCCCCTGGCGCCAGCCCCTGCTGAGGCCCGCCAGGACGATGGGCACATAGTAGGCCCGCTGGAGAATGTAAAGCCAGTGGACCAGTGTTGGAGGAGTCAGATACTGAAGAACTCCGATGCTTGCTACCGCCAGCAAAAGGCCGCTGAACAGCCACCGCCGCGAAGCTCCCTGGTGAACCTCCGAAACATCAGGCATGGCGAGCCTCCGCACACTGGAACTGCATCGAAGATTCCAGGGTTAAAAGTGCTTCAAAGTGTACAACGAATTGCACCGCATCCTCAAATGGCAAGATGATTCGTCAGAAGTTACATTTCTACGTGGCGTGACAGGTTCTGCCCGTTTCCACAACAACCACTTCGCATCAGGACGCCATTTCGATTTTGAGAGAGGTTTGTCCGATTTGAGGCGGTAGTGGCTCATTTGGGACACTCGAGGCTGCTTTCATAGCTGTCGCAGGCCGGTACAGCAAGCCTCAGGCTCCGCCAAAAAGCGCCATAACCGGCGATTTTACGAGCCGGAAGCTGACGGCTTCGCTATTGGCTGTGAAGTTGCAACAAGCCTCGAGCGGCTTCCCTCCAGGGAGTCATAATGCGCCGTATTCCGGGCTCGCTGCCAAACGCGGCCGTGATGCATGCGAGCTTGGAGTGCGG
Source organism: Terriglobia bacterium (assembly GCA_050745365.1). Lineage (GTDB taxonomy): Bacteria > Acidobacteriota > Terriglobia > UBA7540 > UBA7540 > RH2-MAG17b. The sequence goes on along the minus strand of JBOGJS010000351.1, from coordinate 10,443 downwards.
CGCAGGCAGGAGAGAGACCGGAAGCTGCGAACCAGGTCTTGCCGGTTTCAGCGCCGGACTAGCACGAATTTTCTATAAGGAGAAGAATAATGGCAATCGATCAGAATTCACCATTGTGGGGCGTTCTCGCAGAGTGGGTAAAAATCCTGTTAACACTTCCGGATCCGACCCCGGAGTCGCTCGTGAAAGTAACTGACGCGGCCATCCTCACGGCTGTCTCAGCCCTGACGCAACGGTTGTCCGCCGAAGCAGGTACTGAGCTGCGTAAAGCGTTGCCGCAAATTCAAGCACGGCTGAAAGCAGTAAACGCCTGAGGCGCGCATTTATGACCGCGTAATTGCCAGCAACTATTGGTCGGGTGGGCACGCGCCCGCATGGCATTCCGTCACGACTACGTAGCGGAACCGAGCCTAACTTTGGAGCGGGCTAAGCAATTAAGGAGGGATTATGACGAGTCAAGCGATAGACGGCAGGATAGCGCGTATGCGCAGTTTCTCTCGTATGGCAGGAAACCTTGCGGTTTGGAAGGTTGCTTTGGGAATCGCCGTCGTAGGTCTTATGGCATCATCCGCGCGCGCGAATCTCCTTACCAATGGCAGCTTTGAGACTCCATTGGCACCCTTGGGCGGCTTCATGAACTTCACCAGCGGTTCCACAGCCATTACGGGCTGGACCGTGACGGGGCCCGAAGTGTCCGTTGTGAACGGCAGCTACACTTCGTTTGGCATCAACTTCCCGGCAGAGGACGGAAACCAATGGCTGGATCTGACCGGAGATCTTTCGAACGCAGTCGAAGGTGTTGAGCAGACTGTTGCCACCAGTCCTGGAGCAACTTACGAGCTCTCCTACTTCATTGGGAATGTCGCGAATCCCGGCGGCCCCTACGGTACCACCAGCAGGGTCAACGTTCTGGTGGACGGGGCGTTGATCCTGACATCGACCAACTCTCTGGGAGCTGGAACGGGCAGGCAAACGTGGGAACAATTCAGCACGTCATTTGTCGCCCCTTCATCCTCAACCGTGATCGAATTTCTCAACGAGGACCCGTCAACTGACAACACAAATGGCCTGGACAATGTCGTTCTCACCCAGGGGACAACCTCCAGCGTGCCCGAGACCTCAACGTTCATCATGTTCGCTCTGGCATTCTGCGCCTTCGGAGCCTTCCGGTTTCGCAATGCGATAGCGCATTGAACGGAGGACCTCGCCCGGCAGGTGATGCGCCAGCGGCCATCGCTTTTCAATTACGCGACAGCTTATATTGCGCTGCACTCCGGCGCTCGTCAATGGCGGCGGGTGATGAGGGACTTGATGGCGGGTTCCAGGGTGAAGACAAGTTGCGCGCCAATCACGTGCTCGCGCTGCTGGTAAAGCTCGCCGAAGGGCTGCTGCCCGCTGTAAAACCATGCTTCGATGCGTGCCACGGGCTCTTTCTTCCGTGTGGTCCATTGAATACCCGGCTCTACACTGATGTTTGTGCGCCAGCTTACTTCTTCGCGGGTCTGGAAATCGTCCGCGAGGTAGAAATGCCAATGATGGCCGGCGAGAGATGGAGGCGTCCATTCCGTTCCGGCCTGAAAAGTCCAGCGGCCCACATGAGGATAGGTGCGCACCAGAAAGCGCGGTCCGCCGTAAATTCGCACATGGTGTGGGGCATCATAGGCTACAAGGCCTTCCAGCTCTTCGCGGCTGTAATGAAACGGCCGGAAACCGCTGATCTCTTCGTAATCCGCGCCGAGATGGGAGCTGACGTGATAGAACTCAATCCGGGTGGAGAACTTCCCCTTGCGAAATGACACGGGAATACCGGCATGAAAATCCGCCGCCCGAAGATAAAGCGTGGTTCGCTGGGAGCCGAACCCGGCAGTGATCCCTCCTAAAAAGCCGATCTGCCATGTTGAATTCGTGCTCTCAGAAGTATAGACGGCGAGTGGCAGCGCAAGGCCGAAATCGAGATACCTGCCGCCATAACGAATGCGACTGGCCGGCTCCGTCGGGTCCGCCATCGGTGGGCGAAAAATCTGGTCGCTGGTGAAATCTGCCGCGGTGTTGGGCTGGCCGGTATTTTGCTGGCAGACAAGAGGCTGCGGCAAGGCAAGGGCAAGCGCAAAAAGCAGGGTAGCGCAGAATTGTAGTTGAACTCTGCGGCTTTTAAACAGAGAAACCCGCAGCGCTTCTGGGATGCGAAACTCTGCGCTACCCTGCTTCAGCATTGTTTCCTGCGTCCGAGCTCCTTTTTGAGCCCGTCCAGCCGCTGCGCGGCAAAGGCGATTTGCCGCGCCACCTGCGCTCGCGCGGTACCGCCCAGCGCCTTGCGGCGCTCGACGGCAAGCTCCGGCGAGGTGGCGATGCGCGCGAGGCGACGATCCCACGATGGGATGAAAGGTCGCGCTTCATCCTTGCGAAGGTCACCGAAGGTCTTTTCTTGGGAAAGGCAGTATCGCACCAGCTTTCCCACCTGCTCGTGAGCATCCGCGAAAGCGGCTCCGCGAAGAACCAGCTCGTCTGCAACATCAGTTGCGGTCAAGAAACCGACGGCTGTCGCCGCCTTCATTTTTTCGGCATTAACACGCAGCGTGGCAACCACGCAGGCAGCCATTTCGAGACAATCGCGGGCAGTGTCCACGCCGTCAAAGAGCGCTGGCTTATCCTCCTGCAAGTCGCGATTGTAAGCGAGTGGCAAGCCCTTGAGCAGCGCAAGCATTCCGGTAAGCCTTCCGAGAACGCGCGCCGCTTTCCCACGAATTAACTCCAGAGAGTCCGCATTCTTCTTCTGCGGCATCAGACTACTGCCCGTGGCGTAGGTGTCCGCCAGCTCGACATAACCGAATGCCGGAGAAGAGTAAAGGATCATGTCCTCGGCCAAGCGACTCAGGTGCACCAGGGTAAGCGAGCAAGTGAAGAGTAGCTCGCAGATGAAGTCGCGGTCCGACGTCGAGTCCAGGCTGTTGCGGGCGGCGCGCGCAAAGCCCAGATCGCGCGCCAGAGCTGCTCGATTTAATGGAAACGCGGTTCCGGCCAGCGCTCCAGCTCCCATCGGAAGCTCGTCAGCGCGATCGCGGCAATCCGCGAAGCGCTCTAAGTCACGCGCAAGCATCTCGAAAAAGGCGAGCAGGTAATGAGAGAAAAGGACTGGCTGCGCAGGCTGAAGGTGCGTGTAACCGGGCAACACGACGCCGAGATGCTGTTCGGCGAGGGTGAGAAGGGCCTCAAGCAGCCGCACCGCCGCCCGTTGAAGCTCCTTTACCGCGTCCTTCACAAACAGCCGTGATTCCGTCGCCACCAGATCGTTCCGGCTGCGGCCGGTGCGGAGCTTCTTCGCCACCGGCCCGACTTCCCGCTCAAGCTTATCCTCAACCCAGGTGTGGACGTCTTCGCTCGAATGCGTCCGCGCCCACCCCGGTTGGCGCCGGATGGCGCGCCGAATGCTATCGAGACCCTGGATCAGCTTGCGCGCTTCCGTGGGACGCAGAACGCCGGCCCGCGCCAAATGATCGACGTAGATTTGATTGACGCGAAGGTCGTAAAAAATCAGCCGCTGATCGAGTGAAAAGGATTCCGAAAACGTTTCGAAAAACGAATCTCGCCCGCTACCCGCAAAGCGCCCACCCCATAGTTTCATGAAACGGCCTCCAGTCGGTAAGCAGAAGGCGGCAGGCAGAAGGCACTAAGCTGTAGATAGAAAGCAGGCGGCGGTAAGCACGAACAGGATGTCGAAAAATATCAGAACCTGTCATCCTGAGGAGTTGCGCATGGCGCTTGCGACACCCCGAAGCACGAAAATTAGCCCTCACTCGCCCCCCTTCGTCGGGCACCCTCTATTCCTCGCGTGTTTCAAGCCCTCTCCCGTGGGAGAGGGTGGCGAGCGACCAAGCCGGGTGAGGGGTCTCGCGTCGAAATTTTCGGAGGAGCCAGGGGCGCCGAAGGATCTCTCTATTAGCCCGCCATTAAATCCTTATGCTTTTCCGTGGGGAGATAATCTACTGCTTTCTGCTTTCTGCTTGCTGCTTTCTGCTTGCTGCTTGCTGCTTTCCCCCTACTGACTTCTGCTTTCTGCTTTCTAGTTTCTGGTTTTTCACCGCTGCCATTTTCAGCGGCAAGCCGAGGATATTGATAAACCCCTCCGCATCACGCTGGTCATAATCAGCACGCATCGTAAAGCCGGCAATACTTGTGTCATAAAGCGAATAGGGTGACTGGCGGTCAAGAATTCGGACGTTGCCTCGATAAAGCCCCAACGAAACGCTTCCTGTCACCCGCCGCTGAGTCACCCGGACGAACTCATCGAGGGCCTCGCGCAGCGGCGTGAACCACTGGCCAAAATAAACCAGTTCGGCATACTTGAGCGCCACATGCTGCTTATAGTGGAACGTCTCGCGGTCAAGACACAGCGCTTCGAGCTCGTGATGAGCGGCATGGAGCAACGTACCCGCCGGCGTTTCATATGCACCGTGGGATTTGATTCCGACAAAGCGGTTCTCCACCAAGTCCGTCCTTCCCACGCCATTTGCTCCTGCGATTTCGTTGAGTTTCTCGAGCATCGCGAGAGGCTTAAGCTTCCTACCATTCACCGCAACCGGAATGCCGGATTCGAAACCGATCACAACTGCAGTTTCATGGTCTGCTGCCCTGCGAGGGTCCTTTGTCAGCTTCCAGGCATCCTCCGGAGGCTCACCCAGATCGGTCTCAAGTGGACCCCCTTCATGGCTCAAATGCCAGATGTTCTCGTCCCGGCTGTAAAGCTCCTTTTTGGTGACGGCGACGGGAACGTTATGCTGGCGCGCATATTCCAAGGCATCTTCCCGGGATTTGATTGACCATTCGCGCCACGGAGCAATCACACGCAACTCAGGCGCGAGCGCCTTGTAGCTCAACTCGAACCGCACCTGGTCGTTCCCCTTGCCGGTGCAGCCGTGGGCCACTGCGTCGGCTCCGCAGGCCAGCGCCACTTCCACCTGCCGTTTGGCCAGGATCGGCCGTGCCAGAGAAGTTCCAAGCAGGTATTTTCCTTCGTAGATCGCTCCTGCCTGCACAGCCTTCCAGAGATACCCGGTGATGAACTCCTCCCGCAGGTCCTCCACGAAGACCTTTTTTGCACCCGTCGTAAGCGCCTTCCGCCGCAGAGCTCGGTAGTCGTCACCCTGACCGACATCACCCACCATGGCGATCACCTCGCAGCCGTAGTTCTCCCGCAGCCAGGGAACGATGATGGAGGTATCCAGTCCTCCCGAATAAGCCAGAACTGCCCGCTTCACACTGCCAGGGCGGATCATTGGAGATTTCAATTCATGCCTCCTTGAACTTGTTTGGAGCTTGCCTCCTGAACAGGAGGGACGTTGTAGCGCGGACTCGGCGTTTGGGGAGATGCCGGTCCCGCGCCTGCGGGAGCGGCGCTATGAACCTGCCACATCCTCACACTGATTGCGTGTGCGATTAAGGAGCCGATTGGTCCCCGGAAGCCTTAAGTCCCGGATCTAAGCTCAGGGCACGGCGGAACGCGATTTCCGCTCCTCGTGCATCTCCATCTCTCTTTAAAGCCTGGCCCAGGTCATAGTAGGCGCGGGCATCATCGGGCTCGAGGTCAATAGCGGAGCGGAACTGGCCGATCGCAGTTTTTACATTTCCCAGATTCAGCAACACCCCGCCGAGATTGGTATGCGCCTGAGCAAGCTCGGGGTCGAAAACGACGGCAGACTGGAAAGCCTGGAGCGCTGCATGAGGGTCGCCTTTTTTGAGTTCCTCGACTCCCAGGTCGTATTGGATGACGGCCTGTGCGTAATTCTGATCAGCCTGGCGCAGCCGCTGCATTTCCGTAAGGGCGGCCTGTGCTCCCTCCGGATTACCCATGCGAGCGAGTGCCCGCCCAAGAATGTAAAAAACTTCCGGGTCTTTTGGGTCCAGGGATATACTTTGCCGCAGCTCCGCCACAGAATCTGCCAGGTCACCCTTCCGGTAGAGCGTGAGTCCCAGCTCGTAGTGAGCTTTGGCATTGTCAGGCGCGACCTGGACCGCGGCCCGGAAGCTCGAGAGCGCGCCATCGAGATCTCCCTTTTGACGCTGCGCGATCCCGAGTTGAAGTTGCGCCCCCGGAAGCTGCGGATCAAGCTCTGTGGCCCGCTGCAGCTCTCGAATAGCGCCATCCATGTCGCCCTTCTGCTGTAAACTTCCACCCAGCAAATAGTGGGCCTCTGCGTCGTTCGGAAGAAGCTTTACGGCTTTCTGGCTGGCGTCAATCGCTTCTTCAAGCTGGCCTTTTTCTCCCAGGATCACACCAAGGCTTAGCAGCGCTTCGGGGTTGCCGAGGGAAGCGGCCGTGCGAAACTCTTTTTCCGCTCCGTCGAGGTCGCCCTTTTTTTCCAGCAGTAACCCGAGGTCATCGTGGGCGTCGGCGTACTCGGGTTTCAGCGCGACGGCTTTTTGAAATTCCTCAAGCGCAGCCGCATCGTTCTTTTCCTGAAACAAGGTCAGACCGAAGTTATAATGCGCCTCCGCCCAGTCAGGCCGCACTTTCAAAACCTTTGTGAATTGCTCTGCTGCTGCCTCGAGTTGGCCCTCCCGGACCAGGGTAATTCCCAGGTTTTCCCGGGCTTCATCAAAACCAGGGTAGGCTTCGAGCGCCGCCCGAAACTCCTCTTCAGCTCGTTCCAGGTCTCCACGATTAAGCGCATCGGTTCCCCCGGCAATATAGCACCCCGGCGCTCGCCCCAGGTTCCTTGCTCCGGTCACCGGAAGAGTCGCAGCGAAGGCCGTCGTCGCTGTAGTTACGACGATGATGAGGAATCGCCAGCATTCGGGAATGCGTGAAAGCATTTCATCAATCAGAGGCTTTCTACCACTCAGGCGGCAAAGCCGCACTGTTTGCGACCGCTCGTCGAGAACGGATTCTCGGCGCGGGCGAGCTTCCATCCCTGGTTCCGGCCGAGGATAAGGGTAGTATACTTTGTTTCGTAGAATCTGCGAACGGGAAGACATGCGGTGAAGCATCCTAAGAAAGTTATTCCACTCGTCGCGGTAATCGTTTTTACCGGCGCAATGGCTTTCGGTCAATCGGCGAGCTTGACGCAGGAAAGCGGAATCCAGGCGCTGCGAGCGAGGGATTTTAAGCGCGCGATCCGGCTGTTTTCTGAATTGGCGAAAGAAGATCCATCCGCGACGAACTTCGCGTATCTGGGAACGGCCGAGCTCGCAGCGGGAAATCCCGGCGAGGCTATTTCCCATTTCCGGAAATCAATCGAGCTGGGCAACGACTCCGCGGGCGCGCACTATTACTTGGGGCTGGCCTACTTGAGACGCCATGACACCAGCGCCGGGATTGATGAATTGCGGCTCGCGATCGCCAGGGACCCGAAGCTCTCTGCTCCGCGATCGGCGCTCGGAGTCGCCCTCCTGAATGAGGGCCAACCGCGAAACGCGCTGCCCTATCTCGTGGAAGCCGTCGCTGATGTCCCGAGCGACCCGAACATGCGGGCAGGCCTGGTCCAGGCGCTGTTTGAAGCGGGTGAGAATAAAAAGGCGATCCAGAACATCGACGAAGCCATAGCGGCGATCCCGGATAACCCGCGCCTGGCAGCGACACTTGCCCTCCTCTGTCTTCAGCATCGGGAGGCTCAAAAGGCTCGTCAACTTCTTGAAAATGCCAGCGAGGCATCGCCGCGGGACAGCAATCTCAAGATTCTGTTGGCTCATGCCAGCATAAAGTCCGATGAGCCCGTCGAAGCCTTGGCGGTATTAAAGGGAGTGCCGGAAAATGCTGGCGCCCCAGGGGAACTCGCCTTCTTGCGGGGAACCGCCTACATGCTGGGTGGAAAGACCCAGGAAGCTAAGGAGCTATTGTCCCGGGCACTCTCCGCCGACCCCGGGAATGGAGAATATTTATTTACCGACGCAACGCTCGAAGCCTTAGAGCATCATTACGCCGAAGCCCTTCTCACGCTGAAAAAGGTGCGCCGTCAGGATCCCCGCTCCGCGGACGTCCCATACCAGATGGCGGTTATGTATTCCTTAATGCATCGGTATACGGAGGCCGCCCAGGCCTGTGAAGAATCGCTTCGACTGACGGCCCAACCCGCTGAGAGTTATTTTCTCATGGGGATCATTCAGCTCGAGCAAGCTCACTTTCCGTCAGCCTTGAACGCCTTGCGCGAGGCCCTTGTTCGAGACCCGAGGAACGCCTGGTATCACGCAGCGCTCGGGGTGAGTTTATTTGAGCTTGGACGTTTTCAGGAGAGCAAGAAGGAATTGGATCAGGCGCTCTCTTTGGATCTCAAAATCGCCCCTGCGTACTTCTGGCGAGCGCGCACGCTTGAGCGCTTGGGAGAGCGGAAAGCCGCAATTACTGACTTCGAGACCTACGCCGCCCTTCAGCCTAAATCTGCTCGCGCCTACTCGGAGCTCGAAAGGCTCTATACCGCGATGGGCCAGTCTAAAAAAGCAGCGGCTGCGAGAGCACGATATGCCGCTTTGAAAGCTCAGATTGGGGGGGCCGAATCAAGCCCTTCTTTCCTGGATACGCTGCTGGTCGAACGGATTCATGAGAGTCTCACGCGGGTGGAATAGAAGCACACACACGTCATGTGGTAGCGCTGCCCGGTGCGGGCTCTCAACGAGAGAAACATAGAGATTCCAGCCGCAATCCGATGCGTCGAAGTGCGCCCCCGTGGTGGGAACGGCTATCGCTTTTGGCCCTATAATAGAAGGGGCTTGGGTGGGGAAAAACAAAGACATCAGAGAGCAAATTGCCGGACACGAACTGAAACAAACTGAAATGTCGCTTGCATCCCTGCAAGTGCTCTTGCAGGAGGTTCTAACGGACGGGAGCATGGAGTACCAAGCCATTCTCGAAAAGCTTTTGCGCGCCAAACCTGGCACAGAACGCCATCGATCTCTTCTGTGCGATCTGTCGGTAGCAGCAAGCTGGACAGAAATAAAAGCCGAGACCGCGCAAGAGGCCATTGATGAATATTTGAATTCACTTCCAGATGAGGACTAAAGCAGGTGTAGAAGCAATCATTCGGCGTAGACGGTTCACAATGACACGCGAAAGAGCATTTCAGCAACCCGCCAGACGGTTCCTCAGGGCGGTTGGAATCGTCACTTTGGCGAGCGTCGCCTGGCTTATGGGCGCGCTTGCTTTTTCCGCCACTCCGGCCCCGGCAGCTCCCACCCGGCTGGTGTGCAGCTCTATTTCAAGTAAAATCCTCGGGCGGGCGGTGAGCTACTGTGTCGATCTGCCGGCGGATTACGGTTCCACTACCAGACGCTACCCGACGCTCTATTTTCTGCACGGCTTGTTCGAGAACTATCATTCCTGGGATGAAAATGGCGGCAAGGAGATTTTGGACGATCTTTTGCGTCAGGGAAAACTTGGACCTTTCCTGGTCGTGCTTCCTAACGCCGATAACACATTTTACGTTAACGCTTACAGCGGCCATGACAACTACGAGGACTTCTTCATCAAGGAATTAGTTCCGACCATTGACCGGATGTACCGCACCATTCCCCAGCGCCAGGAGCGGGGCATCAGCGGCGTCTCGATGGGCGGCTACGGTGCCCTGCATCTAGCCATGCTCCATCCCGATATTTTCGGCTCGGTGAGCGCGCAAGGGGCAGCGCTGGTGAAATTCCCCAGTCCGATTCCAACCACGGGGCGCTGGGGCTTTTACGTGCGCGTTGCCGAACACTCGTTCGGCAACCCCCTGAATGAGGCCTACTGGATCAAAAGCAACCCGCTCACACTTGCAGAGCACCCGGAGCGGTTTACAAACCTTCAGATTTATTTCGATTGTGGCACCCACGACCGCTATGGCTTCGAGAAGGGTGCGGAGTTGCTGGATCAAATTCTCAATCAACATGATTTCCAGCATGTGTTCGCTCTTCGCCCCGGCAATCACGGCTGGGGTTATCTCGCAAAATACATGAAGTACTCCCTCTTCTTTGAGTGGCGCTGCTTTCAGGCTGGTGAGCGCTCAGGCGCCGGAGCTCCGGGAGGGGCAACGCATTGAGAATTAAAAATTCCGATGCGGATTTCTCACCCGCTTTGCCCGCCTGCCGTCCAGCCTGGAGTCCTCACGGGCTTGAACACTCTGGGAGGGGGCGGGGGTTTGACCCCGCGGAAAGATGCCGGTTGCATGAATTCTCTTCTCCTGCGCCGGAAATCCAGACGGATCGGGATCGCCGGCGGAGGAGGAGAGGGAACAATAGGCAAAGGGTCATTAGGGCGCGGTTAAAACCCAATACTGTTCACTTTGTGATTCTGATGGCTTGCGTGGCCTCAATTCGGACATTGCTCAGCTTCTCGCGGCGCCGCACCGGAAATGTGCTCTGCGGGCGCCGGACTCCTCGCGGGCGGCTTAGTCCCCGGCTCGATACCACACGCTCGGCGAGAATTTCCTCGAGCACGCTTTCATGGAACATCTTCTTCCGCCGAGGGGGGAATAGCGCCGT
>JBOGJS010000350.1:0-18839 GCA_050745365.1 Terriglobia bacterium | reverse complement strand
ACGCAGAGGGGATCATAGCCGCCGGGATCGCGCCCATTGTGGCCGCGATACCGTTTGCCGCAAATCAACTCCGGCTCGCCATCCGCGTCAATATCCGCGAGCTTCAGCGCATGGCATTGGGAAAATGAGTCATCAATCAAGTGTCGCTGCCAGGCGCGCTTGCCGTTCTCTGTGGTCTGCTCCAGCCAATAGAGACCGTAATCATGCCCGTGGCCATAAATCACATCCATCTTGCCGTCGTTGTTCACGTCATAGACGATAATCGGAAATCCCGCCTCGCCCAGAGTCCATTCCGGGTGCCATATCCACTGGTCGTGGTCCGCATCAACGCCTTGGAGCCATCCGTAAGGCGTGAGGATATCTGCTTTACCGTCGCCGTTTAAATCACCGATGCCCACGCCGTGGCCGTCATATTCGCGCCCGCCCACGTGATGCACGATGGGCTCGTGACCCGCAAAATTGATCCAGATGAGCCCGGTGCGGCCATAGTGCGCGGCGATCAGGTCCGGCACGCCGTCACCGTTGATGTCGGCATACGCGAAGCCCTCGGTGGTTTTTGAATGGCAGATGAAATGCGCTTTCCACAACACTCCATCTCTTTTCGGATTCTCAAACCACCAGATGCCGTCGTTCTGCCACGAAGAAGTCACAAGGTCGAGCGCTCCATCGTGGTTGACGTCGATCGAAAACTCGCCGTTGTCCGCAACGAACTCCGTCCAGAAAGGCTTATTGCCGGTGGAAACGCCGTGAATGTTCGGAGCGATCTGACGGAACTTGTGCATTTTCCATTCGCCGCCCGCGGGACCGGGATTTTCGTACCAGTAAACACCGCTCGTAATATCCGGCCGCCCGTCGCCGTTCATGTCCATAATGGAGCAGCCTTCGGCATGGTCGGACCCAAGGCGGTGAACAAAAAATGTGACGGGATCTATATGGTATGGCGAAAGGCTTTCCCGTCCGTCGCGAGAGCCGGCGGCCGGGCTGTTAGAAGCCTGGCGAGCCGCCGGCCCTGAACATGCGCTTAGAAAAGTACCGGCCGTCAGCCCAACCACCGCTTCGCGCAGCAACTCGCGACGTGAACTTGAACCCATTCGAACTCCTCTGTTGTCCAACTTCGTTCCAAAGGCTGCCCGCCAATATATCATGTCCGGCGTGGGTTCCTTCGAAGATTTTGCAGGTTCAGGAGGAGAGGGCGTGGCGATCCCGCAGGCACGGGAGAAACGTAGGGCCGCCGTCTGGGCGGCAATGCCGGCGCTCCGTCTGCTTTCAAAGCAGAGGGTTCACCGTCTTCAGTCCCGGAAAGCGGCCAAAATCCCTGTCCGCAGTCCACAAATCCTCGATCCCATGAAGACGGCAGAGGGCCGCGATCCGAGCGTCGTGCACTTGTGGCCCTGCAACACGGCCGCCCGTGAGCGTCACGCGCAGTTCATGCCAATAACTTTCCGTCTCGGCCAGCAGCACTACGCCGGGAGCCTCTAGCCAGGCCTCCACCTGACGAAGCGCTGTTTCAAGGGGAGTCGGAGGATCGTAAATCCGCGGGTGCGTCACGATGGCCAGAAACTCATGGAGGCACGTCCACGGAATCGCCCAAGCCGCTCGGCCCTCAGCCACCTCTGCCAGCCGGGTATACGCGGTCTCATGCCACGCCGAGTCCTTGCGGTGAGCATAAACCAGGATGTTGGTATCGACTGCGATCACCCGCCTCGTCCTTCATAGGCCGCGTCTCGAATTTGATTCCAGGAAGCGCCGGCCATCCGAGGCTGAAGGCCTTTACCTCCGAACGAAACATTCCGAAGCTTGAACGGCTTCGCGCGTTTCCGCTCGGCGGTGACCCGGCGAAGCCCTTCTTCCACAAGGGCTCTCACGGTGGTGCGTTCTTCAGAAGCGAGAATTCTGATGTGCTTCAAAAGTGAATCTGGAATCTCGACGGTGGTCTTCATGCAGCTAGATGTATCACGCGATACATCGAGATTGCAAGCGCTCAGTGCGGAACTACACCTCTCGGCTGCCGGTCCAGGACTCAAAATGAAACACCTGGTCAGGAATGCTTCACCGGAGGTGGGTGTGAAGGCATTCAGTCGTGCGCCATGCGTGATAGCGCGAACTAATGCTGTTCGGCGCTACAGTCCCAGTCTCTGGCGGGCGAGCACGACGGCACCCAAGGCACCGGCATTGTCGCCCAGCGCGCCGGGCACAATCTCGGTTCGCTTTGCAGCCCGAGGGTGCAAAAAGTATTCACAGGCAGCACGGCGAATAGGAATCGTGAAATCCTTGCCGAGCCGCTCGGCGATGCCTCCTCCAATCACAACGCGCTCAGGGTCCAGTGTATTCACTGAGTTCGCTACCAAGATTCCCAGGTAATATTCCGCGCGACCAAGCACTTCTGCCATAACGGCATCTTTCTCCGCCAGCGCTGCCTGGATAATGCTGCTGGTCATGCGGTCTTTACCGCGCTCCTTCAGGATGCGGGGAATAGCGCTCTTTCGACCGCGCTCAATGGCGTCACGGACGTCGCGTTCCATGGCGGTGCGGCTGGCAAGGGCTTCCGCGCAACCGCGGTGGCCGCAACTGCACACAGGTCCATCCACCAAAAGGACCGTGTGGCCTACCTCGCCAGCCCCGCCGTTGCTGCCCTGGTAGATTGTGCCGTTGAAAATAATGCCGCCCCCAATGCCGGTACCCACGAAGATGCCCACAAGGCTGTTCGCCCGCTCGCCTGCGCCCAACGCGTGTTCGCCGATCACTCCCACATTCACGTCGTTATCCAGAACGACGGGCACGCCGAGATATTTCTCGAGTTTGCTGGCCAGCGGCACGTTCTTCCAGCCGAGGTTTGGCGCGTCGCCAACGATCCCGCGGCGCACGTCAATCACTCCGGGCGCTCCGACGCCCACTGCGGAAAGTGCCTTAACTTTTACTCCGGCTGCCTTTGTAATCTTCTCCACCATACGGACAATTTCTTGAATCAAAACCTTCACGTTGGAACCGGACGCTGTGTCTTTCTTTTCCGTCGCGAGGATTCGGTTCTTGCGGTCTGTAACGATGGCTTTAATGCTGGTTCCTCCAAGATCAATCCCTACTGTCACTTGGCTTTTCTGCGCCATTTAGCCCTTCCTCCTAACCAACCTCATCGTTTCCGGCAGTTCCCGCGTAACGGTTCAGTTTCGGGCGTGTAGAGGCGGCTTTATGACGCCATTTCGGGACTGGCGGGGTAAACCCGCCGCTACGTCCGCGCCCGAAACAGAACCGTTACGTTCCCGCTTTCCGGTGACCCCAGGGCATGAAAGTGGGCCGCTATCAGTGAACAGTATTGCGGTTCAACTCCGCCGAAGAAATGGATTATGCTCGCGCTCCACGCCTATAGTGGTGGATGGCCCATGACCGGGAAACACCGGGGTGCGGTCAGGAAGCTGAAGAAGCGTTTCCCGGATCGAGCGGAGAATTTCGCCGGAATCACCTCCCCATAAATCGGTCCGTCCGATGCTGCCTTGAAAGAGCGTGTCACCGCTGAAGAGACGAGCTTCTCCGCCCGGCAGGTAGAGCGAAATGCTGCCTGGGGAATGGCCTGGTGTTTGCAGGATTTGGAGTGAAAGCGCGCCCGCGCGGATCGCGTCTCCTTCTTTCAGAAATTGATCCACAGGTACCGCTCCGGGCGGCTTGATGCCCAGCCAGGCAGCCTGCATCGCAAGGTTTTGATATAAGGGCAAGTCCGCTTGGTGCATCAGCACCGCCGCTCCCGTGACCTTTTGGAGCTTTTGGATGCCGCCCACGTGATCGATGTGTGCATGCGTGGCGACAATATACTTCACGTTCAGTTTGTGCTTTTCGAGAACAGCGCGAACGCGGTCAATCTCATCGCCCGGATCAATCACCACCGCTTCACCGGCGATTTGATCCGCCAAAATTGAGCAGTTGCACGCGAGCGGACCGACCTGGAGAATCTCATGGATCATGCGGATTCACCCCGGAAGGGCACGGTTTGCACCGTGCCCTGGAGCTTATTCAGTAACCTTCAGAACCGCCAGAAAAGCCTCCTGCGGGATGTCGACCCGGCCCACCCGCTTCATGCGCCGCTTGCCTTCCTTTTGCTTTTCCAGGAGCTTGCGCTTGCGCGTAATGTCACCGCCATAGCATTTGGCCAGCACGTTCTTGCGCATCGGAGGAACGCTTTCCCGAGCGATCACCTTTGATCCGATACTGGCCTGAATGGCGACTTCGAAGAGCTGGCGGGGGATGAGCTTGCGCATCTTTTCGCAAATGACGCGGCCCCGTGCATAAGCCTCGTCACGGTGACAGGTGAAGGAAAGCGCATCCACGGATTCGCCCGCAACCAGCAAATCGACTTTCACAAGATCCGAGTCCCAGAATCCGGAGAAATGGTAATCGAGTGAAGCGTACCCGCGCGAGACCGTCTTGAGCCGGTCGTAAAAGTCGAGCACGATCTCATTCAGCGGGAGCTCATAGGTGAGCATCACCCGCTTCCCGGCAACATATTCAAATCCCTTCTGGACGCCGCGCTTCTCTTCGAGGAGTTGAAGGATGCCTCCCAAATACTCATCCTGGGTAAAGATGATGGCGGTGATCACCGGTTCTTCGATCTTTGCGATGTCTCCAGCCGCCGGAAACTTGCTGGGGGTGTCGACGCTCAACATCTGGCCGGTTTTCGTGGTGATGCGGTAGCGCACGCTGGGAGCGGTGGTGATGAGATTTAAATTGAACTCACGCTCCAGCCGCTCCTGGACGATCTCCATGTGCAGCAGGCCGAGGAACCCGCAGCGGAAGCCAAAGCCCAGCGCGACGGAGTTCTCAGGCTCATAGAAGAAGGAAGAATCATTCAGCCTCAGTTTTTCCAGCGCATCACGCAGGGATTCGTACTCAGTGGCTTCAACGGGATAGAGCCCGGCGAAAACCATGGGCTTAATCTCTTCAAATCCAGGCAGCGGCTTTTCGGCCGGCCGGGCATCATCTGTAATCGTGTCGCCGATGCGGGTGTCAGACACGCGCTTAATGTTGGCAACAACGAATCCCGCTTCACCTGCCTCGATCTGGTCCACGTGCGCCGGTTTTGGAGTGAGAATGCCGAGATCTTCCACGTTATACACCTGGCCGTTCGACCATAGCCGGATGGCGGTTCCCACAGCTAAAGTCCCCTCGACAATTCTTGCGAGCACGACGACACCCCGGTAAGCGTCGTACCAGGAGTCGAAGATCAGGGCCCGGAGCGGTGCGTCCTTTGACCCTGAGGGCGGCGGAATGCGGTGGACAATGGCTTCGAGCACCTCCGGCACGCCGGTGCCCTGCTTGGCGCTGATCAGCAGGGCTTCGCTCGCGTCGAGAGCCAGCGCATTCTCGATTTGCTGCCGAACCATCTCAACATCGGCTCCCGGCAAATCGATTTTATTGATTACAGGAATGATGGCGAGCTTATTGTGCATGGCGAGCTGAGCGTTCGCCATCGTCTGGGCCTCGACGCCTTGCGACGCGTCCACCACCAGGATCGCTCCTTCGCAGGCGGAGAGGCTGCGCGAGACTTCGTAGGAAAAGTCGACGTGCCCGGGCGTGTCAATCAGGTTAAGCTGATAAGTGATCTCATCCTGGGCTCGGTAAAGAAGCCGTACCGCATGGGCTTTGATGGTGATGCCGCGCTCGCGCTCGAGGTCCATGGAGTCGAGCACCTGCTCGGACATCTCGCGCTTGGAAAGCGCGCCCGTGAGCTCAAGCAGGCGATCCGCCAGCGTGGACTTGCCGTGGTCAATATGCGCTACAATGCAAAAGTTACGGATGAGCCGCGGATCAGCCATAAACGTATTTGATCACACCTCGATGGGCGGTGGGAAGAACGGAAGCGCAGTATGAACTATGAGACCCTGCTTTTTTCGAAGCGTGAGGGCATCGCCTTCATCTCGATCAACCGGCCAGACAAACTGAATGCGTTGAACCGGACGGTACTCGACGATCTCGAAGCTTGCCTGGCCGCGGTCCGAAAAGATGAGGATGTGCGCGTGGTGATCCTGGGCGGCGCGGGTGACCGGGCTTTTGCGGCCGGCGCGGACATCACAGAGCTTTCTGTTCTCGACGCGGTCCAAGGCAAAGAAGCCTCTCGCCGCGGGCAGGAGTTGTTTAACCAGATTGAGAATCTCGGGAAGCCGGTGATTGCGGCCATACGGGGATACGCTCTGGGCGGAGGGTGCGAGCTGGCAATGGCGTGTACGCTGCGCGTTGCCTCCGAAGATGCCCGGCTTGGCCAGCCGGAAGTGAAAATCGGAATCATTCCCGGTTATGGCGGCAGCCAGCGGCTTCGGCGCCTCGTGGGGAAGGGAAGAGCGATGGAAATCATTTTGACCGGAGAACCCGTTTCGGCCGAGGAAGCTTATCGCATTGGTCTCGTCAATCGGGTGGTTCCGGTGAAGGATCTGATGGCAGAAGCGGAATCACTGGCGCGCAAGATCATCTCCAACGCGCCGCTCGCCGTGGAGTTCGCAATCGAATCGGTGAATTATGGTACGGCAATGACTCAGCAGGAAGCAATGCTTCTTGAAGCTTCTCTCTTTGGTTTATCCTGCGCGACTGAGGATATGAAGGAAGGTACGCGGGCCTTCCTCGAAAGGCGCCCGGCGACATTCTCCGGGAAATAGCGACTGCCGCATGCCCTCACGACGCAAAGCCCGCGAGCTCGCGCTCCAGATGCTCTTCCAGTGGGACGTTGGTAACCAGACACCCACCGAGATTATTTCCAGATTCCTTGCGCGCCGGAAGCTTGACTCGGAAACTGAAAGATTCGCGCGCGTTCTTTTTGAAGGCGCTGTGAGCCATGTGGATTCAATTGATGTGCTCGTTCGCGCTCACTCCACGCACTGGCGACTGGAGCGCATGGCGGCCGTTGACCGCAACATCATTCGCATGGCCCTTTACGAGTTGTTCCACGTTCCAGAGAACCCTCCCGCCGTCGTTCTCAATGAAGCCCTGGAGCTCGCCCGCCGTTTTTCCACCGCCGATTCGGTGGAATTTGTGAACGGGGTGCTCGAAGGCGTGCGGAAAGCGACCGAGGCTCAGCCCCCTGAACTCAGAGGGGAGTAGCCTCGGTCGGCCCTGGCTACTCATCACGTGCTCTGGCGGCCATCTCAGCCAGCATTTTCTTCACTTCTTCCGGCGAAGGTGCCTCAGCGTAAAGGCGCAGCATGTTTTCCGTGCCGGAAGCGCGCACCAGCAGCCAGGCCGAATCACCGAAAAGCATTTTGAAGCCGTCCAGGTCTTCCATCCCCGTCACTGGGTGGCCGGCGATGCTTGTGATCCGGCCTTCTTTAACCCGGCACAGGGTGCGATCAATAGCAGGCCGTTCAATCTCCAGGTCAATGCGCCCGTAGAAATGCGGTCCATATTCTTCGTTCAATTCCGAGATCAACTCGCCGAGGGTCCGGTTTTTTTGCGCCATCACTTCGGCCAGCAGCAAAGAATTCAGAATGCCATCGCGCTCAGGTAAATGGCCTTGAATGCCAATGCCTCCGCTTTCCTCGCCTCCCATCAGGATGTTGCGGCTGAGCATCAGTTCGCAGATGTATTTGAAGCCGATCGGCGTCACGTGAAGAGGCAAGCCATGTTTGCGAGCGATTTTGTCAATCATCCGGGTCGTGGAGAAGGTGCGGACCACTTCGCCGCGTTTTCCCTGATCTTCCACGAGGTGGCGAAGCAGAATGCAGAAAATCTTGTGCGAATCGACGAAGCCACCCTGCCGGTCGATAGCGCCCAGCCGGTCCGCGTCTCCATCCGTAGCAAGACCAGCGTGGTATCTTCCGCGCCTTACCGCGAGCCGCAAATCATTGACGTGAGGCTCGATCGGTTCCGGGTTGAGTCCTGGAAACAGCGGGTTGCGCTCGCCGTGAATCTCGCGGCAAGGGACACCGGCTGCATCGAAGAGCCCGGCAATCAAGCCGCGCGCAGCGCCGTACATCGGATCGATCACAAAGCGCAGTCCGGAAGCGCGGATCGAATCGAAGTTAATCATGCCTCGGATTCGCGCGAGATAGGGGCCGATGAGATCGGCGGTTTCGATGGGAGCACTCGCATTGCGCGGTTCCGTTTCCGGCCGGGAGAGATGCTCTTCAATGCGCCGGATAATGGCGGGGGCGGCTGAGCCGCCGTATGCCCCCTTAAATTTTATTCCATTCCACGCGCAGGGGTTGTGGCTTGCGGTGAGGATGAGCGCGCCAGCAGCCTTGCGCGTAACCACGGCAAAACTCACGGCTGGCGTAGGCGTCGGGCGGTCCGCAAGAATCACCGGAACACCCGCTGCCGCTACGGCTTTTGCAGCCCGCTGCGCGCCGTCAGGCGAGAGAAAACGGGTATCATAGCCGATAACGAGTCCTTGCTTCGCTTGACCTTCGGCAAGAATGAAACGCGCGGCAGCTTGCGCCACGCGACGAACGTTGGCAAATGTAAAATCATCGCCGATGATTCCTCGCCAGCCGTCGGTGCCGAATTTGATTTCGCAGGTCATTCGAGTTCGCCAGCCCGGCTCGTCAGGCTGCGGAAATACTCCTTGAGCGTGTCTTGCTGAGCAAGGCGAAGCATCCCGGTATTTGTAACAAAGCAAATGCAGGGATCCTTCGTCGCCTCTGGCTCCTCAGGATGACAGTTTCCGACCTTTTTCCGCAGCCTGTTATCCCGTCCCAATTTCCGGGTTACAACAAATCCTTCAAGCCCTGCCGCTCCAGCTCTTTTACGATCTTACCCACGTCCTGGGAGCGCTCGCGGGAGCATACCAGGAGAGCGTCTTCAGTCTCGACAATCACCAGATTCTCGACGCCCAGCGTCGCCACCAGCTTCCGGGAGGAGAGAATCATGTTGCGGCGGGAATCGAGCACGATGGCCTTGGCAGGGCGGGTGTTTCCCATTTCATCCTTGCGGGTGTGCTCATACGCCGCCGCCCAGCTTCCCACGTCGCTCCAGCCGACATCCGCGGCCACCGCAAAGACATCCGGGATCTTTTCCATGAGCGCATAATCAATCGAAATATTTTCGACTTGAGGATAGAGCTTTTCGAGGGTGGCTCGCGAGCGGATGCCACCTGCGCGGGTGATCTTTTCAAGGCCTCGGGCCAGTTGGGGTTGGTAGCGGTGAAGGTTTTGAATCAGAAGTGATGCTTTCCAGATGAACATTCCACCGTTCCAAAGATAATTTCCCGAGCGCACATAGCGCCGAGCGATGGGCGTGCTCGGCTTCTCTGTGAATTGACGCACGGAAAAGATTTTCAGTCCCGCAATGCGGCGCTCCATCTTTCCTAGCCGGAGGTATCCATAGCCCGTTTCTGGGCGGCTGGGCTTAATCCCAAGGACTACGGAGAGGTCTCTTTCCGAAGCGAGTTGGCAGCCGGCTTGGAGGGCGCGGTGGAAAACTGAGGGCCGAGCAATAAGGTGATCCGATGGAAGGATTACCATAAGGCCGTCCGGGTCACGATGGAGAATTTCGCTGGCGGCTAGCCCAATCGCCGGAGCGGTGTTGCGGCTGGCAGGCTCGGCGATGATCTGGTCGCGTGGGATGCCGGGAAGTTGTCGGCAGACTTCTGGCCGAATCATTCTGTTGGCTAAAACGTAGGTGCGGTCTTGAGGGATCAGCCCTTCAAGACGTCCGACGGCCTGCTGGAGCAGAGATTCGGCTCCGAAAAGCTTGAGAACCTGTTTGGGCTGCCTCTGGCGACTGAGCGGCCAAAACCGCGTGCCGCTGCCGCCGGCCAGAATGACGGCATAGGTATGTGCAAAGGATGCGGGCACGGTCTTAGCCAAGCCGACCCCTTTCTTCGGCTGCGAACACTACCTTGTTCGTGTCTTCAGCAGAAACTCCGGCCTGTGCGAGCGGCTTTCGAAAGTCTTCTTCGAGATCAGGGACGTAAAGCTTCAAAAGCCGCGTCGGTATTTCCGGAACCAGCCGATAGGTGGGCGTGGCAGGCGGAATCAGCCATATGCTTCCTGTGCGCAAGGCGTACCAGCCCCCCGCCGTTTCAATGCGGCCTTCGCCCGAAATGACGGTGATGGCCTCCACCCGCGGTCGATTTCCCTTAAAGGACGCGATGGTTTTCAGTTGCAATTCCTCGACCGCGAAATAAGGACAGGCCAGAACGAAACGACGGATTCCATAATGCTCGCGGCGCTCGCAGCGCGGCAGGTCTCTCGAAACCGGCAGGCCGGGCCGAACGACTTCAAGCCCTTTTTTCAAGTGTAATGGGCGCGGCTTGCCGTCGAGGCCCTTGCGGCCAAAGTCATCGAGGCGATAAGTAAGGTCAGAGTTCTCTTCGGCTTCAAAGAGTGTCAGGCCGGGACCTAAAGAATGGATGGCGCCCGGTGGCACGAAGAGCGCATCGCCCGTATCTGGCCTGAATCGCTGAAGCATTTCCGGGCTGACGCCCCGGCGGAGCGCGGATTCGAGATCCTTGACCGAGATGCCGGGCTTCAGACCAAGCAGAATCTCCGCGTGAGGCTCGCGGTGGATAACGTACCACATTTCGCACTTGCCCAGGCTTCCGGGCTCGTGCTCGCGGGTGTAGTCGTCGTCGGGGTGCACCTGCACTGAAAGCCAATCCTCGGTGAAAAGGAACTTGGCGAGAATGGGAAAGCGGCCGTCGCTCCCGGCTTCCCCGCAGAGTTCAGGGCCATGCTTCTTGCAAGCGTGAAGAAGCGACATTCCGGCGAGTGGACCGTTCAGGAAGACCGCCTCGTCATCCGTGAGCCAGATCTCGCCGATGAGCTTGTCTTCCAAGCTCGCGCGGCGAGGCTGGTGAATCCGGATGACGTTTCCCCTGTGTGTTGTCCAGGAGTCAGGATAAAGCGGCGCAAGGTCGCGCCGCCCCCACATTTTCGGCTTGAAGACCGGAGAAAGTTCGAGCGGGCTATCGAGCTTGGGCATAGGCCGGGCGAAGTTCCGAGACGAACTGCTTGAGCCTTTTCAGTCCCTCGTCAATCTGTTCGGTGGAAGTGGCATAGGAAATCCGAACGTGCTCCCGCGTGCCGAAGCCAGGCCCGGGAACGAGCGCCACATGAACTTCCTCCAGCAGTCGTTCGGCGAGGGCGGCTGAATCGGAGAAGCCGGCTTTCTCAATCACCTTGCTGACATTGGGATACACGTAGAAAGCCCCTTCCGGCATCACGCATTCGACGCCCGGAATGGAACGTAACCCCGTCACAATTCGGTTCCGGCGGCGGTCGTACTCAGCCAGCATCGTTTGAACGGAATCCTGCGGCCCTCGCAGTGCCTCCACCGCCGCTTTCTGAGCAATCGAGGTGGGATTGGAAGTGGAATGGCTTTGCAGCTTCAGCATGGCGCCGAGCAGTGGTGACACGCCCAAGGCATAGCCCACACGCCAGCCCGTCATCGAGTAGGTCTTCGAAAGCGAGCCAATAATGAGCAAATTGTCGCGGTTTCTGGAAATACCCAACGAATAAGGCTTACCGCCATCATAGAGGAAGTGGCAGTAACACTCATCGGACATCAGCAGAAAATTGTGTTTCACAGCTAATGCCAGCAGTTTCTCCATCTCATCCGGCGGCACAACGGCTCCGGTGGGATTGCTCGGCGAGTTCACAATCAACATGCGGGTCTTCGGGGTAATCAGCTTCTCTACCGCCGCGGCGCGAATGGCGAAGTTCTCGCTTTCGCGCGTCTCAACGAGCGCCAGCTTGCCGCCGGAGTAATTCACGATGTCGAGAAACGAAACCCAGAACGGGACCGGTAGAATAACTTCGTCGCCGTGATTGAGTAGAGCGGCGGCAGCCTCAAAGATGGCCTGCTTGCCCCCCACCGTGACGAGACATTCTTCCGGCTTATAGTTTGAGCCAAAGTCCTTTGAATGCCGCTCAACAATGGCCTGCTTGAGTTCGGCGATGCCCCCGGTGGGTGTGTATTTTGTAAAGTTCTGGTTGATGGCCTGGATGGCGGCCTGCTTGACGTTTTCGGGCGTTGGGAAATCCGGCTCCCCGGCTCCGAAATCAACGACATTGATGCCGCTGGCTTTGAGTTTGGCCGCTTTCTGCACGACGGCCAGGGTGGATGAAACGGAAATTCTTTGAATACGTTCGGAAAATTGCATGATGACCTCGATTCTGGTTAATTAAAACTGACGAGAGGCAAGTAGAAGCAGCATCCGGCTACGTTGCCGCGGGTCGGCTTGCCCGGCTGCCTCCTCACTTTCCAGGAAATTTCTCTTTCAGCCTTTCCTCCACAGCCGCAGGCACCAGCCCGGTTACAGGACCGCCGTGGTGGACAATTTCTTTCACCAGCCTGGAGCTAATATAGAGGAACGCACCCGCAGGCATGAGGAACACGGTTTCAAGCTTCTGGTCCAGCTTCCGATTCATCAGCGCCATCTGAAGCTCGTATTCATAATCCGAGAAGGCCCGCACCCCTCGCAGAATGGCTCCAGCCTTCTGTCGCCTCGCGTACTCCACCAGCAAGCCGCTGAACGTATCTACGGAAACGTTCGGCATCTCCCTGGTTACGCTCGAAAGCATTTCTACGCGCTCTGAGATGCTGAAGAACGGCTGTTTTTCGGGATTCGTCAGCACGGCCACGATAAGTCGGTCGAACAGGCGGCTTCCCCGCTGGATGAGGTCCAAATGCCCGTTCGTGATGGGGTCAAAGGATCCGGGATAAATGACCGTAATTTCAGCCATAACATCAATACGTGTTTCACGCGCCGTCTTCGGCGACACAGAATCATCTTTCCCGCTCCCAGGTCTGGGATCGCCGAAAAAATGGAGAGAGCTCTGGAACGCGAATGCCGCAGTCCCCGGCATTCGGTGCGAATTTCTATTTTATCTTTCGCCAGCCGGTATTGTAAACGCCGTGTGTTCGTCTCCGATTCAATTACCTCGCAATGGAAGACCCGGTTAGGGTATGATGGGCCGCTCGGCCAAAGGCCTAGCGAAAGGGTTGACCCACTCCACTTCAGAAAAGGACTAAAAACGATGATGAGACGGCGCGACTGGCTGGCAGGTTCGCTGGCAGCTTCAACATTTCTGGGTTTAACCGCTCGAAGTGATGCTCAATCGGCTGTAAATGCCGAAAGGGGTGAGTTGTACGAACTCCGGCGCTATCAGTTGCGCAACGGGCCTCAGCCGAAGAGGATGGATGATTACCTGCGCGATGCGCTCGTGCCGGCATTAAACCGCGCGGGAGTTAAGCCGGTTGGAGTCTTTCATGGCTTGGTGGGACCGGAAAACCCTGCGGTCTACGTCCTCATTCCTTACTCCTCACTGACTGGGATCGAAGGCGCTCAATACCGCGTTGCGCGCGACGAAGAGTATCAGCGCCGCGCTGCGGATTATATGAATGCGTCAGCCGCGCAGCCGGCGTACCAGCGTTTCGAGACGTCGTTGCTCCAAGCCTTTGAAACCGTGCCGCGCATTCAAGTGCCTCCGGCGACCGCGGAGCATAAGCCGCGTATCTTCGAGCTGCGGACCTATGAAAATCCCAGCGAAAAGGCCAACCTCACCAAGCTGAAAATGTTTAATACCGCAGAGATCTCGATTTTCCGGCGCACGGGCCTTCGTGCTGTTTTCTTTGGCAATACCATTATGGGCACTCGGATGCCTTGCCTCACTTACATGCTGACGTTTTCGAGCCTCGCCGAGCGCGAGAAGAACTGGGCAATCTTCGGTTCCGATCCCGAGTGGCAGAAGCTACGCTCGACTCCCGAATATACGGATGCCGAGATCATTAACAATATTTCAAACATCTTCCTCGCCCCCGCGCCGTATTCCCAGATTTAATCGGGTCTACCCCGCGCTCGCGGTCTGGGGCAATACGCGGAGGTCGTGGCCGTCCATCTCGCGAGGTGCGTGAGCGCCCAACAGGCCCAGCAACGTGGGCGCAACATCGGCAAGCGCGCCGTTCTCGCGCAGGCGAAGAGCGGAACCCTCACCCGAAATGAAAATAAATGGGACGGGATTGGTGGTGTGCGCGGTGTGCGGGCCGCCGGTCGCGCGGTCCACCATCAGTTCAGCGTTGCCGTGGTCCGCGGTAACGAGCATCACGCCGCCCTTTGCGCGCACCACCTTATAAATTTCGCCGAGACAGGCATCAACAGTCTCCACCGCCTTCACGGCTGCTTCAAGCTTGCCGCTGTGCCCCACCATATCGGCGTTGGCAAAATTGATGATGAGGACGTCAAACGATCCCTGGTTCACCGCCTTCACCACCGTCTCCTGGATGCCTTGCGCGCTCATCTCTGGTTTTAGATCGTAGGTGGCGACTTTGGGTGAAGGCACCAGGATGCGCTCTTCGCCGGGATACGCTTTCTCCACTCCACCGTTGAAGAAGTAGGTGACATGGGCATATTTTTCGGTCTCAGCAACGCGCAGGTTTTTGAGATTGAGCGAGGCCATCACTTCCGCCAGGATGTGGCCGAGCTCTTGAGGGGAAAAAACGAACGGCAGAGTGAATGTCCTGTCATATCGCGTCATGCAAAGGTAAAAGAGATCCTCTGGGAAATTGCGCCGGGGGAAAGTGACGAGATCGGGTTGGGTGAGCGCGCGGGTAGTCTGCCGGGCGCGGTCGGCCCGAAAATTGAAAAACATCACCGCATCGCCTGAGCGGATAAGGGAAACCGGCTGGTGATTCTCGGTGACCACGATGGGGAGCATGAACTCGTCCGTGATGCCTTGCTGGTAAAACTCCTTCACTGCGGCCATAGGGTCAGGAGCTTTATTCCCCTCGCCGTTCACCATCGCGTCATAAGCCTTTTGAATCCGCTCCCAGCGGTTGTCGCGGTCCATCGCATAATAGCGGCCCGTCACGGTCGAGACCTTCCCCACGCCGAATTCCTTCATCTTTTCCTGGAGCGCCGTGAGGTATTCTGCTCCCCGAGTCGGGGGCGTGTCGCGCCCGTCGAGAAAGGCGTGCACGAAAACGTTCGAGACGCCGTTTTCCTTGACCATCCGCAGGAGGGCGTAGAGGTGCTCCTGGTGCGAATGCACTCCGCCGTCACTCAGCAGCCCGAGCAGGTGCAGATGAGATTCGCGCCCGCGCTTCATCAGCTCGAGGAGCAGAGGCTTCTTGAAGAAATCACCCCGCTCAATTGAGGCATCAATGCGGGTAATATCCTGAAACACCACGCGGCCTGCGCCGATATTCAGATGGCCCACTTCGGAGTTTCCCATCAGCCCGTCCGGCAGACCCACTCTCTCGCCGGAAGACGAAAGTAACGTCCAGGGATACTCACGGATAAGGCGGGCGTAATTCGGAGTGCTGGCCAGCGCAATGGCGTTGGCCTCGCGCTCGGCGCGATAACCCCAGCCATCGAGGATTGTGAGGACGAGTGGCCGTGCTATGGACATGATATTGCCTCGAAGAGTTTATTCAAGTTGCGGAAGAGGGAATCGAGTCATCAGGGTTTCACTGAAGCTGGTGGCGCAGGGGTAAGACCCAATTCGTCCGCGACACCTTGCATCGCCCGAATGCAAAAGCCAACGTGCTCTTCGAGTGGAAGACCCAACTCTTCCGCGCCACGGCGAATATCTTCGCGACTCACCGAGCGGGCGAACGCCTTGTCCTTCATCCGTTTCAGAACCGAGCGCGGCTCGAGGCTCTGGAGCCTGTCCGGACGAACCAGCGCGCAGGCGGTAATGAATCCAGCGAGCTCATCGCAGGCAAAAAGGCCTTGTGCCAGGCGTGAGTCGCGGGGAACGCCGGTATACTCCGCGTGGCCCAGGATGGCGCGGCGGATTTCTTCTCGGCATCCCTTTTCCTTTAGAATTTCGCTTCCCTTGAGGGGATGATCGGGCGCGTCGGGATAGAGTTCGTAATCAAAGTCATGGATCAAGCCGGTTGCTCCCCATATTTCTTCGTCTTCCCCGAACCTGCGCGCGTAGGCCCGCATGCACGCCTCTACCGCCAATGCGTGTTTCCGCAGGCTCTCGCTTTGAGTGTATTCGCAGAGCAGCTTCCAGGCCGCGTCCCGGTCCATTCGCTCTCCCTGAGTTCAGCATTCCATTATAACGCACCGCCGCCCGAGGGGCAGGGAAGACGCTCGTTTCATTCCGGCTCCTCAAACTGGCGCTGTTCGGGAACCACCACGACGATTCCGCCCTCCGTAACGTGATATTTCTTACGGTCCTCTTCGATGTTATAGCCGATGGTTGTATCGGCGGGAATCGAGATATGGCGATCAATGATCGCTCTGCGGATGCGCGAGTGGCGGCCGATCTGAACGTGAGGAAAGATGATGCAGTTTTCGACTTCCGTGAAACTGTTCACGCGCACATCAAACGAAAGCAGGGAACGAAGCACCTTTCCTCCGGAGATGATCGAGCCCATGCAGACAATCGAATCCGCAGCGACTCCCATGCGCTGCCCTTCCTGGGCGAAGACAAATTTAGCCGGCGGATACTGGCGCTGATAGGTGCGCAACGGCCAGTGCTTATCGTAGAGGTTGAAGATGGGCGAGACGGCGACCAAATCCATGTTCGCCTCGTAATAGGCTTCGATGGTTCCAATATCGCGCCAGTAAAGAGCCTCCTTTTTGTTCTCATCGACAAAGTTATAGGAGTAGACGCTGCGGCGATCGATCAGCTTTGGAATCACGTCACGCCCGAAGTCGTGAGTGGAGTTTGAATCCTCGGCATCCTCCTGCGTGGAGGCGATGAGGATATCGCGACTGAAGCAGTAGATGCCCATCGAGACGTGACACTTATCGGCATGATACGGCGAGGGCTTCGGGTCGCGCGGTTTTTCCTGCCATCCTGTGATGCGTCCTTCGGTATCGACCTCGACGACGCCGAAGCGCCAGGCTTCGGACCTGTCAAACTCAATGGTTCCTACCGTCACGTCTGCCCCGGACTCCACATGCTGGTTGAGCATCAACTGGTAGTTCATCTTGTAAACGTGATCGCCGGAAAGGATCAGAACGTGTTTGCAGGGCTCGCTGCCGATCGAATACAGATTCTGGTAAATCGCGTCGGCTGTTCCTTGGTACCAACTGCTACTCACTCGCTGCATGGGCGGAAGCACCTGGATGTATTCGCCCACCTCATGGCTCAGAAAGCTCCAGCCTTCCCGGATGTGCCGGTTGAGTGAAAGAGCTTTGTACTGCGTGATCACAAAGATGCGCCGCAGATCAGAGTTGACGCAATTGGAAAGCGTGATGTCAATGATGCGGTAGGCACCGCCAAAGTGAACGGCAGGCTTGGCGCGGTCGCGCGTGAGTGGATAGAGCCGCTCACCCGCGCCTCCGGCCAGAAGACAGACAATGGTGTCATGAGCCATGGCTTGCTCCTTTCAAGCTTTCGTCGCCCGAAACCTATTGAGGCCGCACCAGGCCCTTTCTGACCGCGTAGAGCACCAGCTCCGCCGTGCGGTGGATGCCCAGCACGTCCATCACTCGCGCCCGGTGGACGGCAACTGTGTTGGAGCTAATCTCGAGCAGCGCCGCAACTTCCTTGTTGGATTTGCCCTCTGCCACGAGCTGGAGCACTTCTTTTTCTCGCAGCGACAGGCGTTCATAAGCTTCCTCGCCAGCGTCACGAAATGAGCCGGATTTGAGGCCTTCAATCACCAGGCTGGAAATCCCCGGGCTGATGTAGGCATTGCCTTCCGCGAGCGCGATGACCGCGCGCGTGAGATCCAGTTCGATGGCATCCTTCAGCATGTAACCTTTCGCGCCGATCTCAAATGCCTTTCGGATGTAAGCCTCGTTGGAATACATGCTGAGGATCAGAATCTTAACCGAAGGGTTGGCTTTCAGGATTTCCCCTGCCGCCTCGAGACCGCCAAGCTCAGGCATCGAGAGGTCCAGCACGGCAACATCCGGCTTGAGTTCCTTCGCCAGCGCAATGGCGCGGAGTCCAGTTGCGGCCTCGCCTGCAACCGCGATTCGGGGATCATCCTCCAGGATATGGCGGAAGCCTTGGCGCACCAGCGTGTGATCGTCCGCCAGAAGGACCCGGATCTTTTTCTGGTTTTCAGGAGCGGTCATGGGTTATCTCGCTTTTTAACGCCGTCTGAGGCTCGCCCGCAGGGATGTGGACCCTCACGATGGTCCCTTGATCCGGCGCAGACTGAATCGTCAGCGTGCCGTTCAGCCGCTGGGCCCTTTCCCGCATTCCCATCAGCCCTAATCCTTCGCCAGTAGCTTGGTCCCTTGCCGCTTCGGGTAAAAACCCTTTGCCCGAATCGCGAATTTCTACCTTCAGCCCTTCTTCATTCTGCTCCAAAATCACCCAAGCTTCCGAAGCCTGCGAATGGCGTGCCACATTACTGAGCGCTTCCTGAACAATGCGGTAAGCGTGGATCGCCTGGTCCCCGGGGAGTCGAACGTCTGCGACAGCCACATGAACACTCACGCCCGTCTGCCTTGAGAATTGGGTTGCGAACCATTCCAAAGTTTTGCCCAGTCCGAAGTCATCCAGGATGGCAGGGCGGAACATCTGGGAGCGATCGCGAATGTTCTGGAGTGTTTCCTCCACGATCCCTTTCACCGTCTGGATATCCGCGGTCAAAGCCGGCGAGCTGGCCTTCTGGCCTGCGCGGCTGAGGAGAATGCCGAGTGCCGTTAGAATCTGGCCAAATTCATCATGCAGGTCCCGCGCCACCTGCCGCAAGGTGTCTTCCTGAACATCGATCAGCTTCCAGGAAAGCCTTCGCAATTGCTCCGACTGTGACTTAAGCCGCTGGGCGAGATGGCTGAGCCGCTCAAAAGTCTTGCGGTTGGCCTGGAAAGTGTAGAGTCCCGTCGCCAGGGCTAAAAGCAGCAGCAGGCAAAGCAGCGCCAGGTTGTTCCTCTTGAAACTTTCATAAACACGGTGGATTCTGCGCGCCGCGTCAATTTGGGCCAGGTCGTTTGAGCGGAGCAAGCT
>JBOGJS010000349.1:0-5841 GCA_050745365.1 Terriglobia bacterium | reverse complement strand
CGCGGTAATGCGAGAAAGCTAAAAGGGAGGGGCATGGCTTTACAGGTTTCTCGATTGTCTATTCGGAGCGCAGTGAACGATCTCGATGTTTTCAAAAGACACAGGAATGCTTCGCTTAGCATGATGTTTTTCAATCAGCCTGTTTAACCCTGCCTTTCGCCGCCTTTTTAAGCCAACAAACTTTCAGGGGGTACAGAATGAAGTTTCGACTTTTCAGTTCTTTGATCTCAGTAGGAATTTTTGTGCCGCTGGTTCTTGCAGGCCAGCTTTTCGCGCAGTCTTCTGCCGGCGCTTTGCGCGGGCAAGTGGTGGACCCTTCTGGAGCCACTGTACCGGGAGCCGCGGTATCCGTTTCAAGCGCCAACGGACGCAAGGCGTCTGCGAAGACGAACGGGAACGGAAAGTATGAGATTAAAGGATTAGCGCCAGGGACGTACACTGTCCACGTGACGGCGCAGAATTTTTCATCTTTCGAGCAAGCAAACGTAACGGTTCTCGCGGGCCGCGTCCGCAAGCTGAATGTGTCATTAAACATCGAGCAGCAAGTGCAGCAAGTGACGGTCTCCGCGCAAGCCACCCACCTGAGCGTTGCTCCCGAAAACAACGCGAGTGCTGTGGTGATTACCGGGAAGGCCTTGCAATCCTTGTCCGATGATCCCGACGAGCTCGAGGCCGAACTCGAAGCGTTGGCGGGACCGGCCGCCGGCCCGAACGGCGGGCAGATTTACATTGACGGCTTTACGGGCGGTGATCTTCCCCCCAAACAGGACATTCTCGCCATTCACATCAATGAGAACCCGTTCTCGGCTCAGTACGACAAGGTGGGATATGGTCGGATTGATATTACCACCAAGCCCGGCAGCTCCCAATATCACGGCGGCTTTTTTGTCGATGGAAACGACTCGTCATTTAACTCGCGGAACCCTTTTGTCACCCAAGTGCCGCCCTACTACGCCGACTTCATGAACGGAGACCTCGGTGGACCGCTGGGTAAGAACGCATCATTTTTCATGGATGTTTTTCACCGGGGCACCACTTCCAGCTCCATCGTGAACGCTATTGTTCTCAACCCCAGTTTCGAACCCAGTTCCTTCAGCCAGGCTGTTCCCAGCCCCGGCTCGTTCTGGTACATCTCACCCCGCGTAGATCTCCAGATCGGTTCCAAGAACGTTTTGATGGTTCGCTATCACATCTATAAAAGAAATGATAACAACCAGGGAGTCGGGCAATTCGGCCTTGCTTCGCAGGGCTACAATTCCAGCGAGACTGACTATGCGGGCTTGCAAATGAGCGACACCCAAATCCTGAGCGGCCGGACGGTAAACCAGACTCGTTTTGAACTTCGCCACGAGGGCAATGACCAGACACCGCTGAGCACGATCCCAGCGATTAACGTGATCGGCGCCTTTAGCGGCGGCGGCAGCACTCAAGGCACAGTCACGGACCTCGATAATTATTACGAGCTACAGGATATTGCCACGATGTCGCTGGGCAAACATACGATCATCTTCGGCGGACGCGTGCGGGACTGGGACGATTCGAATTCTGGCAACGCAAACTTCAACGGCACCTTCACATTCCCCAACATCGCAGCCTACCAGACGATGGAGCAGGGTCTCGCGCAAGGCCTTCCCTTCGAGCAAATCCGCTCGCTCGGCGGCGGCCCGGACCAGTTTTCGATTACCGCCGGAAACCCTGTTGCCCGGATCAATCTCGTCGGCATGGACTTCTATGCGGAAGATCAGTGGCGCGTGCGCCAAAATCTTTCACTGAACCCGGGTATACGCTTTGAATCCCAGAACGTTATCAGCGACCACGCCGATATCGCTCCTCGATTGGGCGTGGCCTGGGGCATTGGACGCGGCCGGTCTCCCAAGATGGTGCTGCGCGCCGGCTTTGGACTTTTCTATGACCGCTTTGAGGAGCAGTCGGCGCTTCAGGCCGAGCGGCTGAATGGCCTCACTCAGCAGCAGTACTTGATCACCGATCCAGACTTCTTTCCAACCGTCCCCCCTGTCAGCGCGCTGAGCACGCTCGCGAGCACTGCGACCTCTCCTACGGTGTATAACATAGCTCCCAACCTCCGGGCGCCCTACAACATCGAATCCGCCGTCGGGTTGGAACGCCAGATTTCCAGGAATATCACCGCCTCCGTCACCTACCTCAATTCTCATGGGCTTCATCAGTTTCTCACCCGCAACATCAATACTCCGCTTCCCGGGGAATACGATCCAGCGGATCCTGCGCAAGGCCGGCCCTTCGCCAACGTTTCTGCCTGCAGCGTGGTGCAACTCCCTGATTGCGCCGCCGGGTTTAGTGGGAACATTTATCAATACGAGTCGAACGGCCTTTTTAATCAGAACGAGCTGATCACGAACTTCAGTGTGAACAAAGGTATCGTCTCGCTGTTCGGCTACTACACATTGAACTTCGCGGATAGCGACACGGACGGCATCAACAGCTTTCCTTCGAATCCCTACGACATCTTTCAGAACTACGGTCAGGCGCTGTTCGCTATCCGAGACCGCTTTGTCACGGGCGGCGTTGTTGCGCTGCCTTTCGGCTTCGAGTTCATACCCTTCGTCATCGCAAAATCGGGCACGCCGTACAACATTACGCTGGGCCGGGACCTGACCGGAAGTTCCATCTTTAACCAGCGGCCGGAGCTCATTGCTCCGGGCACGACGGGCCCCAACATTGTGGCCACGCCTCTGGGCACTTTCAACGTCAATCCCGCGCTCGGCGCGCCTCTTATTCCCGTCAACTGGCTCGTTGGTCCCTCCTCGTTCTCGTTCAATTTCCACCTTGAGAAGACATTCGGTTTCGGCAAGAAAGAAGACCATGGAGGAGGCGGCGGCGGCTATCACCACGGTCATGGGCTAGGCGGCCGGGGCCTGAGCAGTGTGAGTCATCCACATTGGTGGAATCTCGGGGAGAGCAACAAGTACAATCTCACCTTCGGCCTTTCCGTTCATAATGTCTTCAACAATGTGAACCTAGGACAGCCGGTGGGCAACCTGGGCTCGCCGCTCTTTGGCCGCTCAAACTCACTCGCCGGTGGGGCTTACTCCATGCAGGCCGCCAATCGGCGCATCGACCTTCAGATCCGGTTCAACTTTTAGCCGAGAACTATGGAACTGTTTCTGGGCGTTGATGGAGGCCAGACCAGCACCCGGGCGGTGCTGGGAGATGAGACCGGAGCCATCCTGTCGCAGGCCACTGCAGGCCCAAGCAACCACACAGAAGAACCGGGAGGCGAGGAGAGATTCGAACAGGCCATCCGCCTCTGTTTAGCGAAGATTTTTGCTCAGGCCAGGCTCGCCAGAACTGAACGCGAGGAATTCTCCGCGGCCTGTTTCGGGATGACAGGTGAAACGGAGATCAAGCGCCGGGTTCTCGGACGCATCATCCAGACCCGAAACCTTATAGTTGTCCACGATTCGGTGAATGCGCTGGCGGGTGCCACCGAAGGGGCGGCGGGTATCGTCGTGATTGCCGGCACCGGCTCTGTCGCCAGGGGAGTCAATGCGGCCGGGGTGGAATTGCGGGCCGGCGGTTGGGGCCACCTGTTTGGCGATGAGGGGAGCGCTTATTGGATCGGCCGCGAAGCTCTTCGTGCTGTGGCCGCTCAGTTTGATGGGTTTGGAGATGCCACAGAACTCACGCCAGCACTTTGCGAGAAGCTCGGCGAGACTTCACCTTACCACCTGATGGCGAAGTATTATTCGGGGGAGTGGACTCACGATCATTTGGCAGGGCTTGGAGTGTGCGTCAACCGGATCGCGGGGACTGGAGACAGCGTTGCCGGAATAATCCTCGAAAACGCGGGGAGCCATCTTGCACGGCTGGCCCTAGCTGTTACAGCACGCCTTTTCCCCGAAAGCATCGGCCCGGTGGTGTCTTACAGTGGTGGAGTTTTTGAGAGTCAGATTGTGCTCACGAGCTTCAGAGAAGCCATCCTCCGCGAGCGCCCGCAGGCAGCCATTCGGCCGCCCATCTTCCCGCCGCTACTTGGTTCGCTGATCCTGGCCTATCGCTCCGCCGGCCTCACAGTTTCCGGTGCTATGCGCGCGCAGTGGCTCGAAGCAAGCAAGTAGAGCAGCGCAGCAGAGCCGCAGGCGAAGTGACTAGGTTTTGTCCTCCCCCAGAAGTTCGCGGAAATAATCATTCAGCAGCCGGTTGCCGGGATCGTAAGTTTTCCGGCTCTCTCGAAAAGCCTCAAGTCTGCTCCCGAAAGATTTCTGGGCCAAGTCTCGCGTAAGCCCCCATGTCTGGTTGAGCAGCGCTTTGCCGCCGCGCGCAATACAGAACTCGTTGTAGGCTTGAAGAAAGTCCGTCCAGCCGGGGTTTGCGGTCGAGACAGGATCGATCGTCATCACGTTTCCGTCGTACGAATATGAGAGCAGCGAACTCTGGTCTTTGGCGATGGTATAGCCAACGTTCAGCATGTTGGTGCGATAGCCCTTTTGCCGATGATAATCCTGGCAGAATTTGAAATACTCGGGCAGTACCGTGGGATATTGTTCCTCGGGAAATGCCCACAGGCTAAACGTATAGCGGCTGTCGTCCGAAATGGCGGGGTAGTGGATAATCTGGTCTGTGGCGATCGTGTAATCGCTGCGAATCAACTCGGTGAGTTTAAAACGCCATAATGCACAGAAGTCATTAATGATCGCATAGCGGACGGCTGGAACCCGAATGTCATTTTCGACCTGGTGACAGAACCGGGGGCCGAGCGTTGCCCAAAAGTAGTTGCGCAGCGGCCAGATGTGCCGGTTGGGCGGTCCCAAAGCACCCGGGTTGTATCTTCGGAACTCAACGGTGATCAGGTTATCAAAGGGAAAAAGATAAAAGAACATTGCTTCGTTCCGGGCCTTCAGCTCAGGTAGCTTCCGGACGAAGTCATCGAGCTTGAAAGTCTCATGGTGCACCGCCATCGGTTGTATGGGTTTCACGCGGAGAGTCGCCTCGGTGACAATCCCAAACGTTCCATAGCTTGAGCGGATTTTCTGGAGCAACTCCGGCTGGTTCTCACTCACCTCCAAGATATCTCCCGAGGGCAGAATCATCTTAAGGCTGGTGACATAGGAGTTCACCTGGCCGTACTCGCCGGGCATGGAAGCGTCTTTCGTCCCCGCGCAGGCAGCGCTCCCGGCAGAAAGGCTTCCAATTTCCGTATTCACATAAAATTGCAATTGATGGTTCTCCAACTCGTGGGCGATATCGATGTAGAGCGCCCCAGCCTGGGCCGTGACCGTCTCCGAGGTAATATCCAGGATGCGGTTCATATTAGCCATTTTGATGAGCGTTCCCCCGTCCGCGACACCACATGGCGATGTCGAGTGATTCGAACCGACAGCGCGGACCGGAGAGGGATATTTCACGGGATCTTTCAGCACAGCAATGATGTCTTCAGCTGAGTTGGCCTCCACAATAACTTTCGGATGCGAGACCAGATCCCCAAACCAGTTTGTGACCACAGGGACAGACATAGGGATGCTCCTTAGCCTTGCTTAGAATGTGAACTAAAGCCTTTTTCGCGAGGGGAGTAGACCCATGCGATGCATCGTATTGTATGCCCAAGCCGAAGCGTTTGACAACGGAAAGTAATGCCTGGTAGTGGGTCAATTTCAATCCCAGCCCAGATCGGGCCACCACTTGCCCAAGAGGTAGCCAGCATCGCACTGAATCCAATAGAACACATCGCAAGAATTGCATCATGCGGCTGGGGACACTGGGAAGGTATACTCATTGCTATGTTTACGTGTGCATTTGACGCCTCTGGACACGAATCGGATCGACCACTCCTTGTTGTAGCTGGCTTTGTCGCTCCCGCGAAGG
>JBOGJS010000348.1:0-16469 GCA_050745365.1 Terriglobia bacterium | reverse complement strand
GGGCTAAGGTTGTCGAATCCGATCTTCCGCGCTCTAACTACGATATCGGCGTGCATCGGCATGACGGAGTGCTTCCCGTGCCTACGACGAGAAAGGCAAACGTCTCCAACCACGCAGACAAGCCGACCACCAGAAGCCAGGACCCGGAAGCACTGCTTCCAGACCTTATCCAGTTCGTTGTGAAAACGCTCGTAGTCAGCGACTAGACCCAACTGAGCTTCGTGGAGCGGGTACTCCTTAAGCGTCCAATACGGAGGGGAAGTCAGAACGAGGTGGACGGAGCCGGATGGAATCCAGTCTATGTCTCTGGAATCCCCATGCCAAATCGTCAACTCTGGTGCACTAGTGTCCTTGCGTTCAGTTGTGACCTGTGTGACCAGCATCACCGACAATTGTATCAGAGACTGTGCAGCGGGCGAGACTGAGCATCAAGTGATTTTAGGACAGTACCGACGCTGCGCCATCTTAACGCATTCGCGAGATTGGCGTAAGATATTTCTTGGGGATTCGGATGACGCGTCGCGGGAGAGCAGGAGTATGGATTGCCATCACTATAGCGATCGCAGCCAGTTTAACCGTAGGGCTGCTGACTCGCCGCCGCCCTAAGGCGCTAAGGCCGCTGATCCTGGAAGGAGCAGTGATCAGCCGAGCCTCCCAGCCGGATAAGGAATCGCCGCTCTCCCATGTAGAAGTAACCGCTACGGAGGGCCTGGTGACCACCTCCGGCGCTTCGGATTCCTCGGGCTTCTTCAAGCTCGCGTTACCCATCAGCAGACAAGTTGCCGGGCCCATATTGCTTTCTTTTCGGCATCCAGGATACCTGCCGCTCGAACTCGGAGCAGGCGGCGAGCGTAGGCTTTACGTGGCAAAGATGGCCCCCACGCCACAGCGGCGTAGGTCCAGCCTTCGACGCCCGCAAGTAACCGTCACGAATATCTCAGTGAGATACGCCGTGAAGGCGACGGCGGCGGTGAATGTGGGCAGTTTGGTTAAAACTTTCCAAGTGGAGAATACCGGTAGTGCACCTTGCCGGCACGATGGCCCTTGTTCGCCGGACGGCAAATGGAAAGCGGCGATAGGGTCTGTATCACTGGACGCGGGGAAAGGAAACGTGTTCCGCAACGCTCGGGCTTCCTGCATTGCGGGTCCCTGCCCGTTTACAAAAATCACGGCGCAGAACTTTCGCCACGGCGCGCGCACGTTTCGTGTTAAGGCGTACGACTGGTCGGATACCGCGACATTTCTCGTCGAAGCCGAGATCTTTCATCCCATGGAAAGCAATGACGTGCACAAATCGTATCCGGTAATCTTCGGACGCGTTCTGCATTTTGCGCTGCCGGCCTCCTCCGAAGGGGTGTGCATTGAAGCAGAGCTCGGCGGAGCGGCCATTGTCTTCCCGCTCGGGCCGGATCCGGACCTGCCGTGGGCTGAGTGTCACGAAAGCCTCAACCCGGATAAAAGCCGGGTCTACCGGTGTGAGCTTGATCCCGGTTACCGCTTTTGAGCAGCACAACGAATCTGCAGAGAGCACCAGAGAAAAGGTTCTTCAAAACTCGAAAATGGATAAGTTGAAACACATCCAGAAAGGAGAAGATCATCGCCACTTACATTCGCGCCGAGCGCTGCTACGGCAGCTCTTGGGCATGGGCCTGGGCCTGCCGCTGGCGGGCTTCGGAAGGACTCTTCCCCAAGCGTCCGGCAAACCGCAATCCGGTGCGGCCACGCGCCCTGCTCATATGGCCCTTTCAAAAGATGATGACAACTTCCTGGAGGATCTGGAGCGAGCCAGCTTTGCTTTCTTCTGGGAACAAGCCAGCCCTCAAACGGGCCTGGTGAAAGACCGCTGCAATGTGCGCGGTCCCGACCACAGCGTGGTCGCGAGCATCGCCGCGACGGGTTTCGGCTTGACGGCTTGGTGCATCGGCCACAAACGGGGCTATATCTCCTTCTCCCAGGCTCACGGGCGAGTGCTCGCTTCACTGCGCTTTCTGTGGAAGAAACTGACCAACCACCGTGGATTTTTCTTCCATTTCGCCAATATGAATACGGGTGAGCGGCTGTGGGATTCGGAGGTCTCATCCATTGACACAGCGATCCTGCTCTGCGGGGTTCTTACTTGCCGGGAGTATTTTCGCGACTACGAAATTCGCCGTCTGGCAATCGACATCTTCAACCGCGTCGATTGGAGATGGCTAGGGGAAGACACGCCTTTACTATCGATGGGTTGGATGCCCGAGGTTGGGTTTCTGCCTTACCGTTGGGACGATTACAGCGAACTCATGATGATGTACCTCTTAGGAATGGGAGCTTACTACCACCCCTTACCCGAGCGAACCTGGACCTCCTGGAAGCGGGTTACGTTCGAATACCATGGACTTCGCTATATCGGTTCATTCGCTCCCTTGTTCGTGAATCAGTATTCGCAGGCGTGGTTCGACTTCAGAGGGAAACGTGACCAATATGCCGACTATTTTCAGAACTCGGTTCTGGCTACCGAAGCTCATCGCATCTTTTGCATGGAGCTGGCGCCTCAGTTCCCCGACTACAGTAATGATCTGTGGGGCATAACCGCTTCCGATTCCGAATCCCACGGTTACGTGGTGTGGGGAGGTCCTCCGAAAACCGGTCCGATTGACGGGACCATAGTGCCCTGCGCGGCGGGAGGATCGTTAGCTTTCCTGCCGGACGCTGCTCTTCTCGTCCTGCGAAACATCAAGACGCGTTACGGAAAGGGCGCCTGGAGCAAGTATGGATTCATTGACGCGTTCAACCCTCTCACGAACTGGTACGATCGTGACGTCGTCGGGATTGATACGGGAATCACTTTGCTCATGGCTGAGAATCTGCGCACCGGGTTCGTCTGGAACACGTTCATGAAGAATCCGGAGGCGAGGCGCGGCATGGATCGCGCCGGATTCAAGCCCTACCAGCCATCCTCAGCGCCTCACACTCAGCAATCAGCAGCTACCGTCCGATAACGAAGAGCCGCCTTGAACACCGTCAAACGGCAATCTTGGCGCTCGCTTCCGGCTGGATGTTCTGATTAACGCGGAAGAAGTTTTCAGGATCGTACTTGGCCTTGATCTGTGCCAGCTTTTCGTAGTTATCGCGATAAGTTGCACGAATGCGGTCCTCGCCTTCGCCTTCCATCATAAAATTAATGTAAGCGCCGCCAGCGCCATGAGGATGCAGCGCCTCCCAGTAGCTTTTAGCCCAGGTGGTAATCCGGCCTTTGTTGGCCGGATCGGGGTCTACGCCGACGATCACTTCGCTCCAGACGGCGTCGCGATAACTCCAAGGCGTTTCGTTCTCGCCGACTCTATGCGCGGCGCCGTTGATGGGGTAGAGGTGCACCGTGGAATGCAGCGTTGGGAGCTTGGAGCAGTACTTGATGTGGAGAGCGATGGCCTCGTCGCTGAGATCCTTCACGAAATCTGATTTCCAGTACCATTGCAGACCGGGCGGGTACAGGCCGTCGAATATCGATTGCAGCGTGGGAAAGGGCATGGGCGCGAAGTGTTCAAAAACTGGCTGCTGGAAACCCCGCAGGGAATCGAGCATTTCATCAGCTTCTTTCTGGCCGCCGTTGTAGCACCAGACAATGCCGCACATCTTCCGGAAGTGTAAACTTTCTGGAAAGTGTGGGCCGGGCGGAACGGTAAGAAATGCGAAGAAGCCATTGATCTCTTCGGGCGCCTGGAGGATGAATTCGCGATACCATTTCATGACGGCGGCGGCCTGATCCAAGTTCCATAACATCGGCCCGGCGCAAACGGTGTTCACCGGATGCGCTTGGAAGAGAAACGACGTGACCACGCCGAAGTTTCCGCCGCCGCCGCGCAGCGCCCAGAACAGATCGCAGTTCTCGCTGACGCTTGCTCGAACGAGGCTACCGTCGGCGAGTACAACATCTGCTTCCAGAAGGTTATCGATCGTCAAGCCGTACTGGCGCGTCAGGTGTCCCATGCCGCCGCCAAGAGTCAAGCCGCCAACTCCTGTGCTCGAAACGATTCCAGAGGGCACGGCCAGCCCAGAGGCGTGCGTAGCACGGTCAACTTCCCCCCACGTGCACCCTCCGCCCACGCGAACGGTTCGCGCCGCTGGGTCGACGTGAACGTCTTTGATGAGCGAAAGATCAATCACGATGCCGTCATCGCAGACGCCGAGGCCTCCAGCGTTATGGCCCCCACCTCGAATCGAGACAAGTAGATCGTGCTGTCGTGCGAAGCCGATGGCGGCGATGACATCGGCCACATCAGCGCAGCGGGCAATCAGGCGCGGCCTGCGGCTGATCATCGCGTTATACACTTTGCGCGACTCGTTGAAGCGCGGGTCATCAGGCTCAATCAGCTCACCCCGAAACTGGGACCGGAACTGGGCAACGGTTTCTAGCGGCATAGCGTTTCTCCTTAACCAAATTGCTGAAGCG
Organism: Terriglobia bacterium; assembly: GCA_050745365.1. Classification (GTDB taxonomy): domain Bacteria; phylum Acidobacteriota; class Terriglobia; order UBA7540; family UBA7540; genus RH2-MAG17b. Next base: position 12,040 of record JBOGJS010000348.1, on the reverse strand, counting down.
ACGGCTTGTGCAAAGTGTTCCCCCAATGAGGTCTTTAGCGGCGTCGGGGACGTCGCCAGACGGCATCTCGTTCGCCGCTTCCGATCAGGGCACGACTTCCAGCCGTGCCCTGATGCACCGCAAATTTGAATCGTGCATGTGATAATGGCTTTGTCAGCGCCGGTGACGGGCGTGTGCGTTACCGAATCCTCATTTCATTGCGTTTCACAGTTTCGGTCCAGAGGGCATTCGCTCCAAGCGCCGGCATTTTTTCTTGCTCTGCCAGGAGCGTAGCGGATGGATGCCAAAACCGCTATACCCTAAAAGGCTACTTTTTATGCCATAGGTGCGGCACGGAGGAGTTATATGGAATGTCGTGAAGTCTGGGAATCCGATCTGGTCGAATGCTTGAACATCGAACCCCGCGCCTGGGGAGACGGCATTGTGGGCCGCGAAGCCGCCTTGGCAGTCTGGAAGAAGTGGATCAACAGTCTCTCATTCAACTCGGCGGTCCTTGAAACAACGGGTCTTCGCTCCGCAAGGCGAAAGGTCGCGTTTGGTGCAAGCGTGTTCGTGACGGGTGAGTTCCTCACCCGCGAGTTGGGGCGCCTCGAACCAGGGCTGAACAGCCGCCTCATCGCGGGCGAGGTATCCGGAAATTCTGCTGTTCGTCCGGAGACATCTCTTTGTGATTCCAACCCGCGCAATGCGTTAGACGTGGTCATTCTTAACTGTAATTACCGATATCAGGCGCTGAACCCAGAGCAGGTGGCCGAGGCGGAGGTGATGCTGCCCGCCGCATTTGCCGAAGCCCACATGGGATATCGGATTCATCGCGTCCTCATCGAGACTGTTTGCGAAAGGCAACGCCAGGTTCACGAATCCTCCGGAGTGTGGCGGACCGTGAAGTCATTCCCGGAATGTGGCAGCGCGCTACTGCTCCTTACCCGAGAGGATGCCCTCTCCGTTTCGGGATCTATTGCCGCTCCCCTCTTCCAATATCAGGAACCGATTCTCGGCCTGCGTGATACCGATAAACAACTGCTCGCCGCAGCGATCAATGGCGATACGGACTGCGAATTAGCCACAAGAATGAATCTGTCGCTTCCGACGGTAAAGAAGCGTTGGGCCGCATTGTTCGATAGAATTGCAGATATTTGCCCCGGCCTGCTGCCTGCCACGGAGAACAGGAAGGACTACGAAAGCCGCGGTCCGCAAAAGAGACACCGCATCCTGACGTACATTCGATCCCACGCGGAGGAAGTGCGGCCGTTTCGCTGGCGCCGCCATCCTGTCAATTCCTGGGAGGCTGTGGCGAGGCAGTAGCCACGGTTACTTAATAAAAGGGTGCAGAGCGTTTCCAAGGGCAAGAAACGCTGCGAGCTCGATTCGGTTGAGACGGTGTTACGAAACGGCTCGCAGGGCCCTAGGCCGGGACAGCCACTGGGTCCGGTTCCTTTGCCTCAAAACGCACGGAGACCAGCTTGGAGACTCCGGGTTCCTCCATGGTGACGCCGTAAAGGACCGGGCAGATTTCCATGGTCCGCTTGTTGTGGGTGACGAGAATAAACTGGGTTTGCGAGCTCATCTGTTGAATCATTCGCGTGAAGCGAACCACGTTCGGCTCATCGAGCGGCGCGTCGACCTCATCCAGGATGCAGAAGGGGCTGGGAGAGAAACGGAAAATCGCAAGCAGCAGCGCGAGTGCCGTAAGTGCTTTCTCGCCGCCTGACAACAAGAGCACGTTTTGAAGGCGCTTACCGGGCGGTTGGACCACGAGGTCAATGCCGCTTTCCAGGTCTCGCTCGTCGCCTAAGCGCATCTCGCCTGTACCGCCGCCAAAAAGCGCCCGGAAAGTTTCCGCGAAGAACCCGTTGATGGCTTTGAAAGCATCGCTGAACTTGCTATTTGAGGCCACGTCGATTTCACCGATCGTCTGCGTCGTGTCATTGATCGAGGCCAGCAGGTCTTGTCGCTGCGCCTCGAGAAAGCTGAGCCGCTCCTGGGCTTCCTGAAGCTCTTCAAGGGCCATCATGTTCACTGGTCCCAACCGCTCCAGCCGCTCTTTCAGTTCGCGAAGTTCTCCCTCCGCTGTTGATAGGGCCTCGTCTTCAAGCAGCACGTCCGCCGGCATTTCTGCGCGCAAAACTTCAGGTTCGGCGCCCAACTCTTCCCGGCAGAGGCGGGCATGATGATCCGAATCGGACTCGGCGCGGGCCAAGGCAAGTTCAGCCTTGGAACGCTTCTCCCGCAAGGCCTCGAGCGTCGTACGGGCGTCTTCCACTGCGGGGCTGAGCTCGTCGCGCCTATAGCGAGCCGCCTCGGCTTCTTCGCTCTTTACACGCACCTGTTCACGCATTTGCTCTTCCTCGCGAGAGGCCTCGGCGACCAAAATATTGATGTTCTCAGCTTCGGCCGCGAGGCGAGTTCTTTCACCCCTCCACGCTTCAGATTGGTTGTGAAGCCGTTGTAAGTGCTCACGCGCCTTTTCCGCTTCCGCCGCCGCGCGCGTGTCTTCAGCCTTCGCTGCCTTCCAACGTTCATCGAGAGCGCTCGACCTTACCTCCGCCTCGGTCAGCTCGCGGTTCACCTGATCGAGTTCCATCCGCAGACGGCGCGCTCGCTCCGTAGCAAGTCCAAGCTGCTGCTCGATCGCCGTCTGTCCTTGGCGGGCAGCATCGAGCTCCGTCTGAAGCGCATCCCGCCGCTCTAGAGTCTCTTCTCGCTCCATCCCGAAGGATGCGGTCTCACGATCGAGCAGGCTGATGCGCTCTCGATCGTGTGCCACAGCCTCCTCGACCTGGCGGAGCTTCTCGCGCGCCAGCACCAGTTGCTTTTCAGTGGCGAGTTGCTCTGTAGCCACGCGCCGTTGTTCTGCCTCGAGATGGCTGAGGCGGCCGCGCACTTCTGCCCAAAGTGCTTCCTTGGCGGCCAGGGTGGTCTGAAACTCCGCGCTGCGCCGCTCAAGCTCGCGAAAGTCACGCCGCAGGGCAAGGGGGCCAGCACTCGATATTTTGCCGCCTGCGACGAGGCGGTGGTGATAGTGCTCGCCTTTCTGCGTCACGAAATGGCAGGAAGGGTAGGCAGCAGCGAGCCGCTCCGCAGCCGCAGCGTCCTCGACGACGAACGAATTCGCCAGAATGGGAAAGGCAATATCTCCGTTCAGGCCGAGGCCTGGCTGAAAGCGGACAAGTTCCTCGAGCGGTGCCATCACACTCGCTTGTTGCCGGGCTTCAGCCGCTTCACTATCGCGGAAAACGTTCTGCGGAGCTGGAAAGTCTCGGACAAAAAAGGCGGAGCGGCCGCTTCCTTCGTTTTCGAGCAGCTTGATGCCACTGCGAGCTTCCTCATGCCGCCCCACCACCACGCAATCGAGCTCCGCCTTTAGAAACTCTTCCACAATCGCTTCGTAACCCGGAGCGACTTCCAGGAAGTCCGCAACAACGCCCAGGGGGTGGAAGCTATTACCCCGAGTGGGCTGCGCAAGCAGCCTCCGCACGCTCTCGGTGGAATAGGCGTGACGTGCCAGCGATTCTTCGAGAGCCTGCTTTCTGGCTGTGGCTTGCGCAGTTTCCCGGCTCAGCGTGTCTGCTTCCGAGCGCAGCGTGGACTCTTTCTGGCGGGTATCCTCAAGAGCTGCCCCTGCCTCCACGACGGCCTGCGCCCAATTCCCAAGTTCTGCCTCCCTCCGCCCGTATTCAGCCTTGAGCGCTTCGAGTTCAGAAGTGCTCCGGAGATACGACGCCTCGACGTTCCGCTGCTCCAACTCGGACCGTGCAATCTGGCGATCCACGGAAGCAACCCTTTCTTCAGCCTTCACAAGCTGATTGCGGAAATCGGAGGTGCGTTCGGCTGCCCGGAGCAATTCCTGGCGGCAGGTTTCCAGTTCTGCTTCCCGGGCAGCCAACTCCGCGCCGAATTGCGATTGCCTCTCGGCCACTCGAGTCACGGCCTCTTGCGCGGCGACCCATTCTGTTCGCAATCCTACCGTTTGTTCGGACTTGGATCGCGCTTCCTCCTCCAAAGAGCTTAAGTGCTGTGCCAGTCCACCCACCTCCTCGTGGGCCTCGGCGATTCGGGCATCCAGGAGCCTCGCTTGCTGTAGAGCCTGTTCCAGGCGCGACCGCAGCCGTTCGCGCTGAAGCTCCTTCTGGCCTATTGTTTCACGCAGCCGCTTCAGCTCTTCTTCCCGTTCTTCGTGAGCGAGTGCTGCCCGGTTTCTCTGCTCCTCAATCGCCTCGGTATGCTGCGCGGAAAGGGACCATTCCTCGTGAACCTCAGCCAATCGCCTCGCGAGCCTCCCGCGCTCGGAATCGAGCGCGATCAGCCGGGAGGAAAGCACGCGCCGCTGGCGCGAGCGCAACTCTTCCTGAAGCTCACGGTAGCGGCTCGCTTTTGCCGCCTGACGCTTCAGCGAGTTCGACTGCTTGATTATCTCTTCGAGGATGTCGTGAATTCGGGAGAGGTTCTGCCGCGAAGCTTCGAGCTTGGCTTCCGCCAGTCGCTTCCGTGACTTGAATTTGGAAACGCCAGCCGCCTCTTCGATGATGGCCCGCCGGTCCATTGGCTTCGAGCTTAGAATCTGACCGATGCGACCTTGCTCGATGATGGCGTAGGATTCGGGTCCCAGCCCCGTGCCCATGAAGATATCCTGAATGTCGCGCAGTCGGCACAATTCTCCGTTCAGCAGGTACTCGCTCTCGCCTGAGCGGAAGAGTCGCCGGGTGACCTTGATTTCGATCCTCGCCCGCCCGGGGTCGGACGCTAGCTGGCGCGGTCTTCCATTTTCCCCAGTGCCAGGAGACTCCTGTGGGGGGTGCGTAACGTTATCGCTCGGGGCGGCCTCGGCTTCGTTCGCCGCCTCCACATCCACAAGCGTAATGCTCGCTTCAGCCATTCCGGTCGGCGGGCGAGTGCCAGTGCCGTTAAAAATTACGTCCAGCATCCGCTCGCCGCGCAGCATTCGGGCACTCTGTTCGCCCAAAACCCAGCTCATCGCATCCGCCAGATTGGATTTTCCGCACCCGTTGGGTCCCACCACGGCAACCGTGTGGCCTTCGCAGGCTAGATGGGTGCGATCCGCAAATGACTTGAATCCCAATAGCTCAATTTCTCTTAGCTTTAGCAAGTTGTACTCCTCGGCCGGCGATCTCACAGGCCGCGCAGCTCAGACCACCTTCGACTGCGCAGATTGGCGCGTTTCGGGTGCTTTTCTGGGACCTTGAGAGCAACTGGGTGGGAGCAGGTGCGCCGCCCTGAACTTCTCTTCCTCGTAAGTGGCAATCGACGGCCGGGCGGCTTCTTTCTGCTCTCACCCGAAAAATCCGTGCTGGCGCACTGCTTCAGGCTTCATGCGAGCATCCCCTGCAGCTAGGAATTCAGCCTAGCATGGAATCTAAAACTTGTCTATCGGAGCTACAAGGTGAGGGGTTCAGCGTGGCAGGATACACAATATCTTGTGCGCGGACGAACGCTGGAGCGATTTGTGAAATGCCAAGCCGTCCAAGACTTGCGGTACGAAACCGCGGCTAGAGCTTAATTGGGAAGTTCGCACCATTGTTCAGTCGCGGATCAGTTCGTCATTTCGCTTTGCGACGCTCGCAAACGATGAGAAACAACCCCTCATCTGCCCTCCTACGTCGGGCACCTTCTCCCCGGGGGAGAAGGTGGGGAGCCGATTCGCTCCTCATCGAATCGCCCTGAGCGGAGCGAAGGGGCTCACGGTAAACTCCGCGACCCGGATGAGGGGTCTTGATCGAAATTTGCCGCGCCTCTACGCCGCATGTCATGCCCAGGATTGGCAGCCCAAAGGCTGTAGATGCTCAGAATGACAAACGGCAACTTTTGTGCAACAAAGTCGAATCTGTTCACACGTTCTGAGGTATTGCGCGCCTTTTCGAGTAGAATTGTGAGTTTCCCGAATCGGGTGTACCACTAAGCGGGGGGGTCAGCTTGGGTTTCGAATCCTTGGACCTGCATTTCGAAGGGTTGGAGAGACCGAAACAAGCATGGAGGGCCAAAATATGGAACCACAAAAGTCACAGAGGAAGAGAGACCTAAGCCGCAGAAAATTCCTGGCGGCGAGCGCCGGAGTGGCGGCGGTGCCTCTGTTGCCCGCTTCGGTGCCCCCGGAGCCCATTCTAGATTTACACCAACACACCTTTTACATGGGGCGCTCCAATCAGCAACTTATAGCTCACCAGCAATACAACGGAGTGACGATAACGAATCTGCTGCCCGGGGATGGTTGGATGCTTTCAATTGTGGGAGGCAATGCCGACTGCGCTCGATTGCAGGCTCAATACCCGGAGAAATTCGTTCGCTTTGCGTGTGCGGATCCTGTCGAGGGCCGCATGCTTGATCTCGGAGGCCCGGCTCTGGACGGCCCAGTGGACGATCTCAGCCCCCGCCGGGAATCGCTTTTTGGAGAAAGCTGGCCTCCACCCGCTGTGAAATTGCGCGCGGCAGGATTGGGCGCAGGCCGAAACCGCGGAGCTATCGGGATCGGAGAAATGAAGTTTCATGTTCCGGTGGACTCTCCGGAAATGGATCGCGTGTATAAGCTCGCAGAGGAGCTTCGCGTGCCGGTGCTCATCCACTTTGAGTACCGTCATTACGACCTCGGGTTCGAGAATCTTGAGAAGGTCGTGAAACAATATCCCAAGGTGAATTTTCTCGGCCACGCGCAGACCTGGTGGGGCCACATCAGCGCCGACCTAAATCCGATGGACATGTACCCCAAAGGTCCTGTGAAACCTGGGGGACTGGTAGACAAGCTTCTGGCGGATTATCCCAACGTCTTTGGTGATCTTTCGGCAAATTCTGGCCTGAACGCCATCACCCGCGATCCGGATTTCTCGCGTGGATTTCTTGCGCGCCACAGCCGGAAACTGGTCTGGGGATGCGATTGCGAGTGCCGCGACGGCAAAGGCGGAGGTACGAAAAGAGGCTATTGCATTGCCGGAAGGTGCCTTGCGGCTTTGCGAAGGCTCGTTTCGAACCGAACGGATCTACGTCGCATTCTTTACGAAAACGGCGTCGAGTTGCTGGGCCTTAATTCAGGGCAGGAGGTCTCGTGAAAAGGCGAAAATTCCTTAAAGGCTCTGCGGCGAGCGCGGGGGCGTTGATGGCCGGGTTGGTTCCGGAAACGCTCCATCAAGGCCCGCGAGAGCGCGCGACGAAGAGTGTTTCGTCCGAAGCTGCGAACTTAGTCGAGGTGCCGGGAATCAGTTATGAGGCGACGGATCCTCTGACCACTGTCCCGGTTACCGTCACACTGGGAAGGTTCCTGATTTCCCCGTTTGAAACCACTCAGCGCGAGTTTGAGGAAGTAATGGGCTCGAATCCCTCATTTCATAAAGGAGCGGAATTCCCGGTAGAGCGCGTGAGTTGGTGGGACGCGATTCGATATTGTAATCTGCGGAGTCAAATGGAAAATCTCGAACCTTGCTACAACGTGGAATCCGGCTATTGCGATCAACGCAAGAATGGCTATCGGCTTCCGACGGAGGCGGAGTGGGTGCACGCTGCGGGTGACGATCCCGCCTCCATCTTTGCACGTTCAGTGCCCAGCTCGAATAAAGCGAAAAGCGCTGCCAGCGCTCGGTCCGCTGTTCCTGAAGGCGCAAACCTTGGCTCTACCAATACGACGAACGTCAACCTGCTGATGCACGACTTGGAAGTTACCGGTACAAAGCGTGTGGGCAGTTACCCGCCAAACCGGTATGGTTTGCACGACATGATTGGAAACGTGTGGGAATGGTCGAATGATTACTTCGATCCCCTCCCCACGCCGGTCAGCTCGTATCATCCTGCCGGCGCACCGCGTGGGTTGGCGAGGGTTATTCGTGGGGGCTCATTCATCAGCACAACCTCCACCTGGGCGCGTGGATACCGATCGTGCGAGCAAGCCGAATACACCAGCCGCTTCACGGGTTTTCGCGTGTGCCGTACGGTTGAGGCCGGGGCAGCAGCTGCGCCCGCTCCTCAGAAGCCCAAATGGTTTGAGCCGTACAACCATCCTCCACCGGGCTACGAAAGCTCAATTGGAAATTTGTCACCTCTGGTTTCACCAGGAATGTCCCTTCCCGAATGGGAAGCGCGCCGGGAAACAATCAAAGCAAAATGGTTGAAGCTCCTTGGCTCCATGGAAATTAAGCCGCCTGCGCCAAAGGCGCGTTTTGTTGAGGCGGTGGTGGATCAAAACTTTGCGGGAAAGCTGATGTACCTTCAGGTTGAGCCGGACTGGTGGGAGAAGATTCTTATCATGATGCCGTCTGCTACCTTGACCCGGCCGTGTCCCGTGGTTATTGTTCCTTTCTATGATGTCGATGATCCGGTTGGCCGCGATCTTTCGGGGCGCGTTTTTGATAAGATCAGGGTCGACGCGTTTGCCCGGATGGCGGTCGAGAAAGGTTATATTGCGGTGGCCATGCGGTGGTTCGGCGAGAGCTATGGCGAAGGGCTGAATGAAGCCGTGGCGAACTTGAAGCTGCGGCATCCGCACTGCACCGGTCTCGGCAAGTGGGTGTGGGATTCCGAGCGCTTGGTCGATTACCTGTTCACCTTGCCGGATGTGGACCAAAGGCGGATCGGAATCATCGGGCACTCGCTCGGTGGAAAGATGGCGTTGTATGCCCCCGCATTCGATCGCCGGATTACCGCGGTGGTGAGTAATGAACTGGGCATCGGCCTCAAGTTCTCGAACTACGAGGACTATTGGTACTTCGGCGAGTTCATTCAGAAAGTCGACCATGGAACAGACCAGCATGAACTCATTGGACTCATCGCTCCCAGGCCGTTTCTATTGATAGGAGGCGACAAGTTCGATACGGCGAAGAGTTGGTACTACATTAACGCCGCGCGGCAAGTCTATGAGCTCTATGGCAAGCGGCTCAACATCGGGTACTATAACCATCACAAGGGGCACAGGCCGACGCCTGAGGCGGACTGGCTCTCGATGGAGTGGCTCGTACACTTCCTGGGGCGCGCGCCAGAATAGGAGAACAAACGCAATGCTGAATAGACGGGCCTACCGTTCGGCGAGGAAACTCTGGATTTTGCTGCTTTGTCCCGCACTCCTGGCGGCTGCGCCGGCGCGGCGGAGCTCTCCATTTTGCTCCGATCCGGGATGCAGCCAGACGCGCCAGCTTTTAAGAAACATCTGCGATTACATCGTCAAGAACAAGAGCACCTATCCCACCATTTACGTGGGTGGGTATTACATGCGAACTCTTGTGGCGGGATACGACGTTCTCGGCGACCGGCATTATCTCGATACGGCAATCGCTTATGGCGACTACTTGCTCGGCAAGCAGATGCCCAACGGCTTCTGGGCCAGCGGCTACGGCACGGTCTACCTGGCGGATACAGGCAGCGCGCTGGGGCTCTTCATCGTGCTCTATCCTCACGTCGATCGAGGCCGGCAGAAAAAATACCTCGCGGCGGTCGAGCGATACGTCCATTCACTTCAGAAGGACGGCATGATTCGCCCGAACGGCGCTCTCGGCACGGGCTGGCGACATGTGAGCGACAACAAGATGAGTGGACCCATTTACGACCAGTACACGCTTTCCTCGGCGCTTACGGGTGGGGAGATTTTCACCTGGATCTACTACATGACAAAGCAAAATCAATACCGGGAAGTCGCCTACCGTGCGCTGAAATGGATCTTGAGCACGATGCGCAGCGACGGCAATATTCCATACATCCTCGCCATGGAGGGATCCGACTGGGCGAAGCGCGGCAATCCGAAAACGGACTATAATCTTTGGACGAAAATGACGTATGGGACTTCAGCGTACGTGGGCGAAGGCATTCTTTCCTTCGACTTCTACTGTGGCAACCCGGCCTGGAAGGCTTGGATCCAGAAGGCTGTGCGACCGAATATTGAATTTCTGCTGCGCACTCAGCTCCCGGACGGCACTTGGTCAAAGTTAAGTCGCACGAGTTGGGACCGGACCCGCAGCCCAGGCATTATCAATTACCTGACTTGGTACTACGAACACGTTCGCAAAGATCCTCGGATTGTGAAAGCTGTCCAGCGATGGGACGCTTTCGTCTTGAACCCGAAAAACGGAAACGCCTATGGCTTGCTGAACGATGGCGCAACAGGAGGGGTTAAGGCAAATGCATTCAATACGATGACAAGCCTCACCGGCCGCGCGCTTGCGGATATCCTCTCGCCAGGAGTCGACGCGAAATGGTGACGAAACAGGCAGTGGCTGACCATGGCGGCGCGGAGTTGCCGCGCGAGCTTCGGGATAAACTCCGCGCGCGTTACCGAAGCCTGCTGCTCGAGGGCATCGTTCCTTTTTGGTTTTCGCACGGCATCGATTGGGAGCATGGAGGAGTCCTCTCCTGCATGAAGGATGACGGAACTCTCATCAGCGGGGATAAGTTCATCTGGTCACAAGCACGCTCGGTGTGGACTTTTTCCGCGCTTTACAACCGCATCGAGAGGAAGCCGGAGTTTTTGAAGGCGGCGGAAAATTCGGCGCGCTTCCTGATGTCCCATGGGCGCGATGAGCGCGGCCGTTGGGTATACCATACGGATCGCGAAGGCCGCGTTCTGGAGGGTGCAACCAGCATCTACACCGACTGCTTCGCGATTTACGGCCTGAGTGAATACTACCGAGCCTCGCGCGACGAGACAGCGCTTACCGTGGCGCGCGAGACCTTTGAGCGTGTCCGCCGCCGGATTGAAGAGCCGGACTTCCAGGAAACAGCGCCCTACCCATTACCTTTAGGCTGGAAGAATCACGGGATTCCCATGATCATGACGGAAGTCACGAACGAGCTCGCACAGACGACGGGAGATCGAAGCCTCGAGCCGCTCGCGGACGACTACGCGGCTCGCATCATGAATCATTTTGTCAGGCCGCATCACCACGCTTTGCTCGAATTCCTCACCAAAGACTATCAGGAGCTTCCATCGCCAGCCGGCACTTTCGTGATGCCAGGTCACGCGATTGAGTCCATGTGGTTTGTGATGCATCTTGCCCGGCGGCGTGGGAACGCGGACTTGATTCGCCAGGCTTCCGAAGTCATCCGCTGGCATCTGGAATTGGGATGGGACGGCGAGTATGGAGGCCTTTTTTTAGGACGAGACATAAAGGGCGGCGAGCCGTATTTGCCCCATGCGGAAAAGAAGCTATGGTGGCCACACGTTGAAGCGCTCTACGCTACTTTATTAGCACACCAATTGACCGGCCAATCCTGGTGCCTCGAATGGTATGAGAAGGTCGCAGAGTGGACATGGTCCCATTTTCCCATGCCGGATTCGGGGGAATGGTACCAAAAACTCACCCGCGAAGGTCAGCCGACCTCAGAGGTGGTTGCGCTCCCCGTTAAAGATCCATTTCACTTGCCCCGCGCGGCGATCTTGATCCTTGAACTGATGGAAGGACCGTCCGTATGCGAGAAGGCGTAACGCCAGACTATGAAAGCGACGCTCGATTACCCCCCGATCACGCTGGATACACTCGATGAAATCGTGCGCCGGATTCTGGCCGTTGGGTCGCCGCTCAAAATCGTTCTGTTTGGTTCCAGGGCCAGGGGAGAAAGCCGGCCGGACAGCGATTTGGATTTGCTGATTATTCAGGAGTCTGACCTGCCGCGGTATAAACGCTCGAGTTGCTATTTACGGGCTCTGGTTGGCGTGTTTCCTGCGAAGGATGTGCTTGTATGGACGCCTCAGGAAGTGGCAGAGTGGGCCGGCGTGCCCAATGCGTTCATAACAACAGTGCTGCGCGAGGGGAAAACGCTCTATGGCCGATGAGACAACGCTCGCGCGTGGCTGGTTTGTCAAAGCTGAAAGCGACCTCGAGGACGCAAAGCGGACGCTCGTGAGCAACGGACCTTATGACACCGCTTGCTTCCACGCTCAGCAAGCAGCCGAGAAGTACATCAAGGGCTTTCTCGCTCTGCATGGACTGATACCTCCGCGAATACACAACTTAGAGGAGCCCGAAATGGCGGCATAAAGCCGCCTCTACGCGCCCGAAACTGAGGCAGTACCAGAGCGAATTTTTGAGTTTTCATTGTGAAAATGATTTCCCCT
>JBOGJS010000347.1:0-53205 GCA_050745365.1 Terriglobia bacterium | reverse complement strand
ACACCATCCGCTGAACGATTTTCGAGCAGGGTGCTGAGAAAAACGACCCCTCATCCGCCCTCCTAGGTCGGGCACCTTCTCCCGCAAATCAAAACAGGCTCGTGGAGGGCTGACTCGCGTCGCGTTTTATCCATCGGTAGGCGCTTATTGAATTTTTCCAGAAGAATTTCTCCATTACGTGAGGTCTCTTGTTCGTGAAGTATTCGCGCACAATCCGCAGCACCTCAGGATAGGAACCCCAGCGGTCGGAGTTCGGCCAGTCGCTACCGTAGAGCAGGCGATCCTCGCCGAAGATTCCAAAAATCTCATCCAGCCAGACTCTGTAGAAATCAACGTGTAAAGGTACCTCGTCGTTCACTCTCCGGAGCACTTCGGAGAGTTTCACAAGGACCTGCGAGCGCCTGCCCAGCTCTTGGAGGCTCGCATTCGCGGCGCGGCGGTCGTCGGGCTTGAGCTGGGGGAGATGGTCGATCACAATTCGCAGATGAGGGACTCGGTCCGTGAGGCGAACGACAGCTTGGAGCAAGGCGGGATCCGGATTCGCCATATCGAGCTCCAGGCCAACATCCGCCAGCGCCTTTAGCCCGGAAACGAAATCAGGGTTCGCAAGTTGCTGGCCAAGATTTCTTCCCCAGAGGTTCCCGCACCGGATGCCGAGAAACAGTGGATCGCCGTGAAACCGCTCCAGATGCTTTTGGAAGTCCGGCTTCTCCGGCTCCAGATTACCCACAATTCCAACGACGATCGGGTCCTTCGCAGCCACATCCAGCACCCATTGATTGTCTTCGAGCCACGGGCTGCATTCCACTTCAATCACACCGACGACGCCCAAATCCTTTGTGACTTCCCGATAACGGTTCAGTGACGCGGCGTGGTAGAGAACGGAGTCACCCTTGGGAGGCCATGGAACACCTTGAGGCCGCCGGGGATCAAACAGATGAATGTGCGTGTCGATGATGGGTATCGGTTTCGCCGGTGCGTTCATTTTGGGACCCGTCCGGGCAATCCAAATACCCACGGCACAAACCCGGTGCCGTGGCTACCCCAAATACCCACGGGAGAAAAACGGTGCCGTGGCTACCCCAAATACCCACGGCACAAACCCGGTGCCGTGGCTACCCGCTCCAAGGATTCTTCGATGACGTCGTAAACGTACTGCAATTCCTCCAGCGTGATGGCGTAGGGCGGGAGGATGTAAACGACGTTGCCGAGTGGGCGCAGAAGGACGTTCCTTTCGAGGAAAAACGAGTAAAGCTGCGCCCCGATCGCGGAAAGATAGCCGGCATCTCGCGCGCGCAGCTCGAGAGCAGCAACAGTCCCAATCATCCGGGTATCGGCAACCGCAGGATGGTTTTTGAAGCGCTCCAGCCGCTCACGATGCACTCGCTCGATGGCTCGAATGCGCTCGAAGACAGGCTCGGTGCGGAAAATCTGAAGACTGGCTATGGCGGCGGCGCAGGCAAGAGGGTTTCCGGTGTAGGAGTGGCCGTGGAAGAAGGTGTGGCACCGGTCAGGAGCGCAGAAGCTTTCGTAGATGCGATCCGTCGATACCGTGGCGCCGAGGGGCAGAAAGCCGCCGGTGAGACCTTTGGAAAGGCACATCAGGTCCGGCTCGATGCCGGCAATTTCGCAGGCGAACATGCGCCCACAACGGCCAAAACCCGTGAGCACTTCATCCGCGATGAGCAGCACGCCGTGGGCGCGGGTGAGCTCGCGGATGCGCGTGAGGAATTCAATCGGATGCACGATCATGCCCCCGACCCCCTGGAGAAGCGGCTCGACAATGACGGCCGCAACTTCCGCTCGGTGCCGCTCCAGAAGCTGCTCAAGGCTCTGAAGGCAATCGACGGAGCACGTCGCGCGCGTCTTTCCCACCGGGCAGCGAAAACAGTAAGCAGAGTGCGCGCGTAGAACAGGAAACAGGAACTCTTGAAACGGCGCTGTGAAGCTCGAAGCGGCGCTCACCGACATCACTCCAACCGTATCGCCGTGGTAAGCGTGTTCCAGTGCAATGAGGCGGGTCTTTTGCGGCTGGCCCCGGTTGCGCCAGAATTGCACCGCCATTTTGAGCGCCACCTCGACCGCGGTTGAGCCATCGTCAGAAAAAAACAGGTGCGTCAACGTGGGAGGCAGCACCTCGCCCAGGCGCGCGGCAAGCTCCTCAGCCTTGTCGTGCGTGAACCCGGCAAAGATCACCTGTTCGAGTTGGCCTGCCTGCTCCGCAATGGCCGCGGCAATACGCGGATGCGCATGGCCGTGCAGCGTGACCCACCAGGAGGAGATGGCGTCGATGAGGCGACGGCCGTCCGAGGTGTAAAGCCAGGCGCCTTCAGCGCGCGCAATGGAAACGGGCGCCGGATCGAGCGTGGAGTGCGTATAAGGATGCCAGATTTGCATGGTTGATAATCGGACCGGCGGCGAAACAATACGGATGCGGAAGGCCCACGGCACAAAAACGGTGCCGTGGCTACCCAAAAAATCGTCTATCGAAGGACGAATCAAAAACGCGCAGCAGCGCTTCCCGGTTGATCGTCTCGATCACAGGAACGTGACCGACCACCTGAACCTTGCCATACGCTTCAATCGCGCGGCGGTTCTCGAGATGCTCCGGGCCCAGCATCACGACGCCGAGCGTCTCTACTCTCGCGCTGCGGAGCGCTTCGAGCGTCAAGAGCGTGTGATTGATGGTTCCCAGGGACGTGCGGGAAGCGACGACGGCGGGAAAGCCCAGATGACGAATCAAGTGAAGCATGGTCTCGTGCTCATTGAGCGGCGTCAGGACGCCGCCAGCGCCTTCGACAATCACCCGGCGAGAAGGTGAACAGGCGGAAAGCGAAATACGGCGCAGATCGATGCGCATTCCCGCTTCGCGCGCGGCCAAATGCGGCGAGACCGGCGGACGAAAGCAATAGCATTCCTCGATCGTCCTCGCTTCGGGAAGTCCGGCCAGTTGCATTACGGTTGCGCGGTCCGTCCCGTCCTCGGAGCCCGTCTGGACAGGCTTCCAGTAAATGCCTTCCAGCGCCACAGTGAGGAGGGCGGAGAGGACCGTCTTGCCTACGTTCGTGTCGGTTCCGGTGACGAAGAGATTGGGGGGCATATGCCTTATTCGGCGGAAAACCCCACGGCCAGTGCCCACGGCACAAAATCCGTGCCGTTACCCCCTTGATCGCAGACATCACACTACGATGTCTGCGCCACCCACGTGGGTACCCGCTGAACGAACCTTCGGCGCATACATAAAAAGCAATGTATGCGCCACCCGCGTGGCTACCGGCTAATGCCCACGGCACAGAAACCGTGCCGTGGCTACCACCTGCGCGACTCGTTCGCAAATTTCCTCCGAAAGACCGGCATTGAGGGAAATCCGCAGGCGAGCTGTGCCGGGCGGTACTGTGGGCGGCCGGATCGCGCGAATGTCAAATCCCGCGCCCTGAAGGTGCTCCGCCGCGCGCAGGGCGCGACCATTCGAGCCCAGCAGGACGGGGACAATTTGGGAACGTGAATGGCCGCAGTCAAGACCGGCGTCGCGGAGCTGCTGGCGCAATGACGCCGCAAGCGAAAGCACACGCGCGCGCCGATGATCTGCTTCTCGTACCAGCTTCAGGGCGGTGCGGATTTGCTCTGCGAGGTAAGGCGGGGCGGCTGTCGAGAAAATAAATGTGCGCGCGTGGTTCACGAGATATTGCTTCAGCGTTTCTGATCCCGCGATGAAGGCTCCGGTCGAGGCCAGCGCTTTGCCACAAGTGTGAATGGAGGCAAGCACCGCGTTTCCCAGCCCAGCCTCGGCGACCAGCCCTTTGCCCTCCGGGCCAAAAACGCCCGTCGCATGGGCTTCATCCACAACCAGCGCGGCGCCGTACTTTTGCCCCAGCTCCGCAAGCTCGGTGAGCGGTGCACGGTCGCCCTCCATGCTGAAGACGCTCTCCACCACAATGAATCTTTCGCCGGGCTCGCCTGCCACGCGGCGGAGATGATCCTCCAAAAAATTTAAATCCAAATGAGGAAAGATCACCTTGCGCGCGCGAGAGAGGCGAATGCCGTCAATGAGGCTCGCGTGGTTCAACTGATCGGAGAAGAAAATATCCTCCTTGCGCGCGACGGCACTGAGCAACCCCAGGTTGGCCGCATACCCGGAGCTGAAAAAAAGAGCTGCCTCCACACCGAGAAACTGCGCGAACTCTTCTTCAAGCGATTCCCATACAGGGTGGTTGCCTGAAAGGAGTCGCGAGCCGGTGGAAGCTACAGCGGCGCCCGATTGGAGCGCGTCAAATAGCGCCTGTTTCAATCTCACTTCCTGGGCGAGCGCCAGGTAGTCATTGGAGGCGAGGCTAATGCCCGCGGCTTCGGAAAGCGTCCGAAGCTGGGAGCGGGCTTCAAGCTCCGAAAGCTCCACGGCGAGGCGCGCAAGGGTTGGAGCAGCCAGGCACTCACGCACGGCTCACTGCCTTCAGGGCCCTCAGGCCAAGATCGCGAAAGAGGAGATCGTCTTCGTCGCGGCCAGGGTTCGGTGTGGTGAGCAGCTTCTCGCCAAAGAAAATGGAGTTGGCACCGGCCATGAAGCAGAGGGCGGCGGCTTCCCGCGCCAGCGAGCGGCGGCCCGCGCTCAGGCGGACCATGGACGCCGGCATCAGCATGCGTGCCGTGGCAATGGTGCGGACGAGAGTCAGCGGATCGAGAGGCTTTGCCGCCTCCAGCGGCGTTCCTTCCACGCGCACCAGCAGGTTAATGGGAACGCTTTCCGGGTGCGGATTCATCCGCGCGAGCACGAGGAGCAGTCCAGCACGGTCCGCGTCCGATTCACCCATCCCCACGATGCCGCCGCAGCAGACGGAAATGCCAGCCGAGCGGACGTTTCTGAGCGTTTGGAGGCGGTCCTCATAGCGGCGCGTGGTGATGATCTTGCCGTAATATTCGGGCGAAGTGTCCAGATTGTGGTTGTAGGCGGTGAGGCCCGCTTCCGCCAAACGCTCGGCTTGCGGCGCGGTGATCATGCCCAGTGTGCAGCAGACTTCCATGCCGAGCGCGGCCACGGCGCGAACCATTTCGAGGAGATTTTCAAAATCCTTGCCATCGCGTACTTCGCGCCACGCCGCGCCCATGCAGAACCGGGTTGCGCCTTCCTCCCGCGCTCCTTCGGCGGCGCGGCGAACTTCTGCCAGCGGCATCAGCGCGCCGGGTTTGACTTCCGTATGGTAATGAGCGCTCTGCGGACAATACGCGCAATCCTCCGGGCAGCCTCCTGTTTTAATGGAGAGCAGCCGGCAGAGCTGAACGTCGCCAGGCTTATGAAACCGGCGATGAACCTGCTGTGCTTGGAAAACCAGCTCCAGCAGCGGCTGATGATAAATGGATTCGACTTCTTCGCGCGTCCAGTCGTAGCGGATTTGCATCGCTCGGGCTTTCTTCGGAGCTGAATGATGTGACGAATCACCGTGACAGGACAGCGTAGGTGATCTCGGTCAGCACAGAATCCGATTGTGCCACTGACGCGCGGTGGCGGCAAGGCTTACGCAGCCACGCTCTTAATGCCCATGGCACAGAAATCGTGCCGTGGCTACCCCAAATGCCCACGGCACAAAGTCCGTGCCGTGGCTACCTGCTAGTAATGAAACCGCCAGTGAAGCTCGACATAAAACTCGCGCGGATCGACATAGTGGGTGCCCCCGAAAGTGTTGCTGTTGTCGAGAAGAAAGCGGGCATTCGTGAGGTTCAGCGCGTTCACGCTAATCGAAAAGCGCTCATTCAGCGACTTGCCGAGGGCAAGATTCCAAACCGAATGGGGAGGCAAATGTGCCGGGCCTTCACCGTTCAGGAAGCCCGAGCCATAAGAATAGCTTGAGCTGGCCCAGCTTCGGGAAGGAAGGCGAAAGTTGAGCACGGCGCTCAGCGTGTTGCGCTGGTCGTGGTCGAGAAAGAAGTAATTCTTCGGCGCGAATTCGATGAGGCCGCCGGTCACGGGGCCAAGCCCTTCAGCGATCTGATTTGAGTAGGCGAGGCGCAGGCGGCCACGGCCGAAAAGTTCCGGCGAGCGCACGGAAACTTCCGTTCCGCGAATGAGCGCCGCAAGATCCGTAAGCGGCAGGAAAATATCGGAATTGCCGACTTCATCGTGGTCCAGGAAGTTACTGGCGCTGGTGCGGAAATTATCGACATCAATCAACCACTTTCGCACGGGCACCGTGAGGCCGATATCATGCTGAGTATCGCGTTCCCCATGCAGGGGAACGAAGCCGAAGCCCTGCTCGACGACCAACGGCAGAAGCGGGCCGGAGACGGTATCAAGTGGCGGAGGCTGATAATACTGCGCGTAATAGCCGCGCAGAACCCATCCCAGCTTTGGGATACGCAGGGCAGCGCCCAGGCGGGGACTCGCGGCATTTTCGCTGATGAGTCCTCCATAGTGGCCGAGCCTTATCCCTGCGTTGAATGTAAGCCAGGAAGTCGCGCGGTAGCGGTCTCCAAAGAAAAGAGCCTCAGAATTCGCCCAGGGGCGAAGGGTCTCATCGATCGATCGGTTACCCGGATGGGACATGAGGCCAAAAAGGGTATCGTCGTGCTGTCCCCAGACTTCGAGGCCCATTCGGGCGTTGTTCTTGCCCTTCGGAATCGAGAGGCTTGCGAGCGCGCCGGCGTAGTTCGAGCGGCGATTGTTATTCAGAATAAAAGGTGTATCGCCCGCGCCTCCTACGTAGTCCGCGCGGTTGAAGTGGAAAAACGGCGAGACGGTGAGAACCATTTCGCCGGGTGAGCTATGCGCCCAGGTTAATCCCAACATGTTGTCCCGCTCAACGTCCACGTCCCGAATGCCCGCAGTCTGCTCATCCGGCGTGTTAGGGATCTGGTAATCGTCGCCCCGCACGGAGGCGATGATGCGAAATTGGTTTGAAGCAGAAGGGTTATAGAGGATTGATCCGAATGCGCCTAAACCGCCTTCCTGGTCATGAATAATGTTTGGAGTGGGGGTGGAAAGACCCAGGTCTGAGCGGTTTCCATCCACACTTGCGTAATAGGCAAAACGGTCAGTATGGCTACCGAAACTGAGCAGGTTGTCGGTCCGGTTGAAGCTGCCGTAAGAGGTGATCAGATCACCCTCGTTGTTACGGCTGAATCCCGAGGGTGTAATCACGTTGAAAAATCCGTATGTACGATCGCCATATTCGGAGGAATATCCGCCTCTCTGGACCTGGAGCGATTCGATGTCCTTGGGATCGATCAGCGGTCCCACGTTGCTCGCGATATTGGTGTTGATCACGGGAATTCCATCAAAAAACCAGTTTTCCTGATGGCCGCCGCGAAGGTGCAGCATGTCGTGAACCACGTAGGCGCCCGGCACGAAATCGGTGATCATGGCGAGGCTGTTTGAGAGGCCGGCCCCGGGCGTTCGGGCAATCTCCTGATGGTTCACGAGAGTCTGGGGCGTTGAAGACTGCGCATTCAGCAAAGCGGGCGCGCCTGAAACGCGCACTCGCTGCTTCATGGAAGCGACTCGCATCCAAAGATGGAAAACCGGATTGTGCTCCTCTCGAACCCGGATTTTTTCTACCAGCGGGCTGAATCCAGGGGCTTGAGCCTGGATACTGTAATCGCCCGGAGGAACAGCCTGGAATTCGAACTCACCATTCGTATTTGTTACCGTTGTTCGCGCGGATTTCCTGGTGCCCAGCGTGACCTTGGCTCCCGGAATCGGGCGGTGTTGCGGGTCATGAACAATTCCATGCAGATTTTCCGGACTCGGTGCCGCGAGCAACGCGCTCGCGAGCGCAAGCGAGACCAGGAGGGCGAAGAAACTCCTCCAGCGCATCTTGTTCCTCCAATCATCTTCAGAGCGAGATTCCTCGATTCGCTCGGAAGCGCAGCGATCCGATCAACTTTCAGCAGGCCGAGCCCGGTGCGCAGGCCTCCGTTTTTGAGGTCTGCGGAATTCCCCGAGCGTCGCGAAAAGCCGCGGACCCGAACAGCGCAGGTCCGCGCTACATCCAACCCAACTTCCGATATTTGTCTGATTATTTGTTGGACACTAGGCTAGAGGATGGATCTGGGAGGTTGATCGGCAGGAAGTGAATACCCTGAGCGATTGGCCGCTACCGATGGGAGCAGAAGGGGCGAGACGGCGTTGTTCTGCGGGACGATTGCATGGTCCGAGAGATCAAGATAAAGATACGTGTGCACCGGCGTCATAGCTAGGGAAGAGGCTGGCGACACGGAACAAGAGCAGGAAACGGAGCAGTGGGTCGCTTGTGAGTGGCTCTTCGCGGAGCCCATCGGGCAATGTTCTTGCCGGCAACAGGCTGTTGAGGAGCAGCAGGAGCGCGGCGCAACGCACGGCGCGAAGCTGCCAAGCCAAGGCAGGCTGGACAGCGCCAACGCCGAGATCAACACCCACGCATGAAGTTTCATGCTTCCATCATTATGACGCAGGAGGGCCGCCCTGGCCACTGCTTGTGAATTAACGGGCAGGCCTTGTGACTTTGCCCAGCTCTTGGTACGCTGGCTGGCTTCGAACCACCGAGCTCTGGTTTGAGCAAGGAGGGCCGCCGCGGGCAATGTGGTTGAGGTAGGACCACAGGGAGTGAGGAAGCAGAATGAAAAAAGGATTCCTGATCGTTTCGTTCAGTCTTGTACTATGCGCAAGCTCGTTGGCATGGGCCCAAAGCATTTCTATTATCGGCGCTCCGGAAAATACCGGGTTCAATGCCGGCTCAACCGCCAGGATTCGAGCCGCATTGGAAGGGCTTCCCGCCGCCGGCGATGGCAGCCGCTATGCCGTGAGCGCGGAAATCTGGTACGCGGGTGCGCCTCGGCCGGTGAGCGTTCCGATGAATTCTCAGCACACATCGTGGGAGGGAGGCGAGCTCTATGAAGGCGAATGGAAGATTCCCGCAGACGCCCCCACGGGACTGTACCGCGTTGCTGTTCAGGTAAGGGACGCCTCAACCGGGAAGGCTGTTCGGGCGCAGCGGCTCGGAAGCTTTGCCGTCTATCGAAAACTCGCGCGGATTGTGAGCGTCCGCCTCGATAAGACTTTTTATGCTGTCGGCGAGCCGATCGAGTGTGAGATTACTCTCGAAAACCTTTCAGGCCATCCACTCCAAGGCTTGCGTGTAGAATTTTCCAATCCAAATTATCCCTGGATTGCGGCTTTCTCCGGTAAGGTCAGCCTCTCGGGGAAGCAGGCGGCGAACCCAAGCCTGGCCTTGAAGGTTCTTCGTGGCGATTTGTCTCTTGCTGCCCACGGAGAGGTGACCCTCCCGATGATGCCTGCCGGAACAGCCGCTTTTCTGCAGGGCACCCAACGAGCCCTCCTCGGCGCCGGTGCCCCACCACGGCACGATAAGCTTCCGCCGCCGGAAGTGGACCGCTATACGGTAGCGCTTTGGAACCATGACCACACGATTCTTTACGACATGCAGTTTTCTCCCCCCGCCATTATTCGCGCTCCGGATCGTGACCTGCCGAAGCCCTACAGCGACTGCTATTCCCACCCTTACAACGACGAAATTGATTTTACAAAGTACCGGGAATTTTATGCGCCCGGAGAGATTTCGACGGCCATCGCGCTCGATCACTCGCACACGCTTTATCGCCCCGGCGAAATCGTCACCTTAAATGCAACCTTCTTGAAGCCGATGCCCGACGCTTCTCCCTTGTACGTAACGGTGAAAAACCGCCAGGGTAAAATGGTGTGGAGCGGCCTTCCCCTCGTCAAGATTACTCCCATGCCTTCCCGGAGAAAATTGTTGCGCACCTGGAAGATTCCCGCGTCTGCTTCGCCGGGCGTTTACACGGTGACTCTCTCGGAACGCGATGCTCAGGGTTCGAGCGCCGCTTCGGCTCACCTGGAGATAGCCGTCAATCGGGTGCCGGCTTCATTGATGGTCTTCTGCCCGCATGAAGATGACGAGCTTCCCTGGGCAGGACTCATCCAGGCTTCTGTCGAGGCCGGAATTCCGGTGCACGTCGTCTTCTTTACGGATGGCGACGTCGGTGAATGCGAGCGGTATTACAGCAAGCCCTGCGGCCCAAACGAAGCGCGAGAGTTCGGCATGGTGCGGATGGAGGAGAGCCGGGAAGCGCTCGAGCACATCGGCCTTCCACGAGATCGCTTGATCTTCTTAGGACTGCCGGACGGCGGGTCCGAAGAAATCTGGTTCCGGCATATTCATGCTTCAAATCCCTTTTTCTCGGTTTACCTTGCGGTGGACCACGCGCCTTACGAAGACATTCTGGAGCCCAATTTGCCCTATGCACGCGACCCGGTGATTGACGTCGTCAAGAAGCTCGTTACTGAATATCATCCCGCCCTGATCGCCACACCTCATCCTGACGAGAGACACGTTGACCATCGCACCGCAAACTGGTTTGTGATTAAAGCGTGCCAGGAACTCCTCGGCGCACATCGGATGAATCCGGCAACCGTTGTTCTGGTGGATCAGGCCTATGGAGCCGGAGGTTACCGGCCCGCGCCTTATCATTATCGGCGAAGGGTCGTCTATATGAGCGGCGAAGCCTCTGCGTTGAAACAGGAGATGAGCTGGATCTATCAGTCGCAGGATGGCAACCTTTCGGAAGTGGAGAAAAAGACCTTTGATGAGCTTCCGCGCGAGGAAATCCACTACCGCATCCTGGATTGGCAGGAGCACGAGGGATGGAATGAGCAACCGTAAAAGGAATGTGAATGCCGCAGGCATCACGCGGTTTCATCAAGGGTAGTGCGTGGATTCACCGCTCTGCCCGTTCGGTCTGAATGGGTCGGAACCCCTTGGGTGCTCGGGCCGTGAATGCCGCTGGTTCTCATCCGGCAATAACTCCTCAGCTATAACTTCCTGTTAGATGATCAGGGAGAGCCTTGCGGCGCCCCCTTTCACCGCGTATTCTTACGCCATCGCTGCCGAGGACCGCTCTTCCACCCTTTGCCGGCGGCGAGAGGGGGAGCGATGCGCTTCCGTAGGATCTTTCTTCTCATCCTTGTTTTTTGCATTTCTTCCAGCGCTGCCTTCGCGGAATCGTTCTCTTTTGATGGCGAGGTCAGGTACGTCGGCGGCTACGGTATGGTAGCCCAACTAGTAGGCACGGGGGGACCGCAATTCAGCGTCAATTCGACGGCCTATCTCTACCAGGACTTCCCGACGATAGACGAGCACTTTGACGTCGAAGCCGGTATAGCAGGTAGTGAGGTTGAAATTTACCCCGGCGACCCGATCTCACCAGAATACGATCCTCCCTCGATCGATACAGCAATGTTTGACGGGTTAGCCGGACTAGCCGACGGCGGCGTTAGCTATGAGATCGATTACAACGTGCCTCCAGCTTACACCGTGGGCACCGCCGGAATCTATTCTGGCCCCGCCACGATCTCGGGCGGGGTCACCGGCTACGCATGCGTGGATGACCCGGTGTTGGAGGACCCATGCGGTGAGAAAGGTGCCGAGTTATGGAGCATGGACCTGAGCGGCACCGGCACCGGTTCCATTACCTGGGATCCGGGCGGCTTCGGACTTGAGGATGAGGAGGTAGACATCGAGACGGGTACTGCGGTAGTCACCTACATCGCGGCGGAGCCATCCGCGCTGGTGCTTACCCTGATAGCCCTGCTCCTGCCAGTGCTTCTGCTCCCGCGCAGGAAATTGGCGTTAGCCGCGGGCAATCGCGGTGCGATTGGCTGTTGGCCTTTACGACGGGCTAAAAGCGTACGGTCAGCAACAACTGGTGACCTCGGCTACCCAAATCAAAAGCCGCACAGTCCAAACTGTGACATAAAGCTTCGTTGTACGGAAAGTACGGCACTTAGCGTTTTCAGGGACTTTTGTGGGCCGAAGGCCCGGCATGAGATGAAGGCCTGCGCTACGGCTCCAGTTGCCACCGGCTATGCTATTCTTGAAAACGATCATCTATGCCGCAGAACCAGCGTCGTCGAATCCTCAGCGGGATGCGTCCTACCGGAAGGCTACATCTTGGAAACCTGGTGGGGGCACTCGAAAACTGGATCAAACTTCAAGATCAGTACGAGTGCTATCATTTCGTGGCGGACTGGCACATGCTGACCACGGAATATGCGGACGTAAGCGCTCTGCAAAGCAATATTCAGGAAATGGTGACGGACTGGCTGGCAGCGGGTCTTGACCCCGCGAAGGCTACTTTTTTCGTTCAGTCGCGGCTGCCGGAGCACGCGGAACTCCATCTGCTTCTTTCGATGATCACGCCGCTCGGGTGGCTCGAACGCGTTCCGACTTATAAGGAGCAATTGGACAACCTTGAGGGTCGCGACCTGCATACCTACGGTTTTCTCGGCTATCCAGGACTTCAGGCGGCAGATATTCTCATTTACAAAGCGGATGGAGTTCCGGTGGGTGAGGACCAGGTGCCCCACGTCGAGCTGACCCGCGAAATTGCCCGGCGGTTCAATCACCTGTATCGCGAAATTCTCCCGGAGCCGGAGGTTTTGTTGACGCCATCGCCGCGCCTGCCGGGCACGGACGGGCGAAAGATGTCAAAAAGTTACGGGAACGCCATCTTCCTCTCTGACCCTCCCGAAGTCGTCTCCAAAAAAGTTGCCGGCATGATGACGGACCCGGCGCGCAAGCGTCGATGGGATAAAGGCGATCCGGATGTTTGCCCGGTATTCGATTTTCACAAAATCTTTTCGCCGGACAACGTGATCGAACGGGTTAACCGCGAATGCCGCACGGCGGAAATCGGGTGCGTGGACTGCAAGAAGTTGATGGTGGGGCATCTCAACTGCTTTCTCGCGCCCCTTCAGGAACGGCGTCACGAGCTCGAGCAAAATCCGGAGAGAGTGTGGGGAGTGCTGGAGGAGGGAACGAGCAAAGCTCGGACGGTGGCGCAGGCGACGATGCGCGAAGTGCGGGCAGCGATGAATTTGACGCACTATCCTCTAACACCTGGCACCTGACACCTGGATTTTAAATGACGGACGAGCCCAACTTGTCCCCGCCTTCCGCAGCCGGCGACTCACCGCCCGAGCAGGTTCTCATTCCGGGGGGTGAAAGCTCCCTGCTCCTCAAGCTCACGAGCTACGAGGGCCCGCTCGACCTGCTGCTTGACTTGATCCGCAAGCAGAAGATCAACATTTATGACATCCCCATCGCTCAAATCACCGGCCAGTACCTTACCTATCTTCGCCGGCTGGAGGAGATGAATATTGATGTGGCGGGAGAGTTTGTTTTTATGGCGGCTACTTTGATTCACATCAAGTCGCGGCTGCTGCTTCCCCTAGACCCCGAAGCGCTGCCGGAAGAACAGGAAGACCCACGCGAGGATTTGGTGCATCGGCTCCTTGAACACGAGCAGTTTAAAAATGCCGCGCAGATGCTGCAGTCGAAACGGGTGGTTGAGGAGGCCATATGGTCCCAGCCAGGGATTGGAGAATTCCTCGATGCAGAGGACGAGCCGGGCTTAGCGGTTTCGGTGTTTGACCTCATTGCTGCGTTTCGTGAAATCATTGAGCGAGCCAAGAAGCGTCCGCCGCTCCGCATGGAACGCGACGAAATCACTGTGGCGGCAATGGTGGAACACATCAAAGCAGCGCTTCTCGGGAGCCCGCATCCGGTGCGATTGGACGACCTGATGGCCGGTTACACGGCGCGCCAGGCGCTCGTTGCCATAATCCTCGCGCTGCTCGAGATGGTGAGAGTTCATGCCGTCCTGCTGCGGCAAAAGGAACTCTTCGGGCCGGTCACCATTCATCGCAACAAACGCTTCGAAGAAATTTTGGACCGCATGAACGCGGGGGCGATCGAAGCGAGTTTTACTGAAGGGAATGAAAATGTTGGATGATGAAATGTTGAAAGCTTTGGTCGAGGGCATTATCTATGTGGCGCCAGAACCCGTGACGATAGAGGCCATCACGAAATGCCTTGAGACCGAGTCCCGCGATCGGGTAAAAACGACGCTCGATCGGCTGGCGGCAGAGTATGAGCGGCAGGAGCATGGCATCTCGATCCGACAGGTTGCCGGAGGTTACAAATTTTCCTCGAAAGCCGAGCATCACGAGGTGCTGCGCCGCTTTGTGAAGAGCCTTAAACCACCCATCCGCCTCTCTAAACCGGCGCTCGAAACCCTGGCCGTGATTGCCTACCGGCAGCCTGTGACGCTTCCGGAAGTCGAACAGATTCGGGGCGTCGATTGTGGTGGCGTGATCCATACGCTGATGGAAAGGAAACTCGTGATCACGGCAGGGCGTAAGAATGTGGTGGGGCGTCCTATTCTTTATAGGACCTCGCGTGATTTTCTTGTCCACTTTGGCCTCAAGGATGTGAACGAGCTGCCCAGCCTCCGTGAATTTGAAGAGCTCGCTCGCCAGGCGCTGGGCTCGGAAATCGATTCGCTGGCGGAATCGCCTCCGGCCGCTGCGGCGACCGCGGGAATGCTTGACGGATCGGGTGAACAAGGCGACGGACGCGATGCTGGCGCGGAGGGCGGAAGAGAAGACGATCTGGGTGGCGACGGACGCGTTGCGGGCGTGGATTGAGCGGTACGGCATGCCGCAGGCCTTGTGCGTGGGACGGGAAGAATCTGTACAATCGGCGGCGGGCGAATCAGAGGGGGAGCCGATATCGCGCGATTCGCTGGCTTGACGGTGCTCAGGCCCCGGAGTACACTGCGAACAGAATGCGCCTGTAGCTCAGATGGATAGAGCGGTTGCCTCCGGAGCAACAGGTCGGGGGTTCGAATCCCTCCAGGCGTACCATTCCTCATTTTTCGCCCGCGTGAAGATCAGATCGAACGGCTTCTTATACGAAGGATAGATATTTACGGCGTCCACAGTGCAGTTCGAAAGCACCATTCTGAGCAATTTGGCTTTTTCCGGGGCAGGTTGACTAACGTATAGAAAATGCGCCTTATTCGCGAGTTCGAAAATCCTGACGGCATCAATGATTCTATCCGGGTTTGCGTTCGCAAGCCCCTGAATCGCGAGCGAGATTTGCTGCTCGTCAGCAATCCACTCGGCTGATTTACGCGTCCAGAATTCCTAGCTGATTTTGCCGTCCAGTTTGTCCAGGTACGCTTGATCGAGCCGGTGACGCACCGCGCTCAACCTCTGCCTCAATCGTTCGCCCTGCTGCTTCCTAATCGCTTCGTCGCGGCCTTTATCGGTGAGGAAGGACTTTTCGAGCTGCGTCAGAACGTCGTCAGGGATATGAATATCCTTGATGACTTTTCCGAGCCGGGATGCAAGTTCTTCTTCACGGAAGTAGGGCAGCTCGCACCTGCCGCGAAAACCAGTGCAGCGATAGTACGTGTAGCGGTTTTTCTGGATTTCCGCCGTCACCGTGCAATCGTCGTAGGCGCAGCGGAGCAGCCCTGAAAAGGCAAAGTCGTGCTTCCGGTACTTGGGCTTGTTGTGTCCGCGAAAGACGGCTTCCACCTGCTCAAACAGTTCGGCGCTGACAAGGGGCGTGTGCGTGCCGCTGTAGAGCTTGTCTTCCCAGATGAATTGCCCTTTGTAGAAGGGGTTCTTCAGGAGGCGTTCCAGGTAGCCTTTAGCGAGCCTGACGCCAAACTCCGTGTTCATAGTCCTTCGCACGCGATTGAGGGAGTGCTGGCCTGAAGCGTAAAGAGCGAACATGCGCGGCGCGATCGGAGCCTTCGCGGAATCAACTTCAATCGTATGTTCGAGCTTGTTGTTGCGGTATCCGAGGGGCGGCCGGCTCGGATAGATGCCCTGTCGGCCTTCTCGCGCATTCCTTTGCGAACTTCTTCCCGCAGGTTCTCGATGTAGTTCCGCGCGATGGCAACCTGAATGCCGTGCACCAGCTTGGCTTGAGACTTTGAATCCTTGCCGATGACCCGGCCTTCTTTGGGCAGATGAATTTCAATCTCCAAATCTTCCAGCGTCACGCAGTCGCGAAAATTGCGATACAGCCTGTCCGTCTTTTCGACGATGGCAACGCGGCAGGACGCATTCTCCCGAAAGAAACGGACCATCTCTCCGAACTGCTTGCGGTCTGGGATTTTGGCTGTCTCCACGTCAATAAACTCGCGCACGATCTCGAACTCATGCGTCCGGGCATACTCCCGCAAGAGTTTCAATTGCGCCGGAATGGAGTAGCCCTCCCGCTCCTGGTCTTTGCTGGAAACCCGCGCGTAGATGACGGCCTGTTTCATGTCTGCCTCCACATCGAGATCATTTCGCACACCATGCGCTCATTTAATTTTGCTGCCAACGACGGTCACGCATTCATCGAAAGAATCCGGTGCTGTCTGCTGGCTTCCGCGATCCCATTCGTCGAGAAGCAGGAGCATCCGGCGCAGTGACCACAGGGCAGCAGAATCGAGAGTCTTTCCTCCTGTGGCCGCGACAGCGGTATCGTCCTGGGGCAGATCGAACGTTGTCGCGTGATGGTGCGCGACCGGAGGCGACGGCGCTTCGCCATGCGGGTTTCTTAACTCCTCCCTCAACACCTCTACAGGGAACGAATTGACTAACAGGCACAAGCCGAGCCATCGTGACGAGGCTGATCTGCGCGCACCGGATTGGGTATGAGCCGATTGCATGGTTTCTGCGAAACTCTCCTGTGGTTATGTCTCGTCTCTGCTCGGCAGCTCGCGATTGGGTTCGTGCTGTGCGAGCCACGCCTTAAATTCAGTGTCTTTCCTAAACAAGAGCTTCAAAGCCTCGGCCACGACGTAGGAGGTGGAACCGCCGAGAAACTCAGCGTAGTTGTCGAGCGTAGCCTTCAGTTCCTGCTCCACTCGAGTTTGCAGCAATGCATTTTTTGATTGTTTGGGTGGTGCTTTCAGGATTGACAATTTCTGTCTCCTTTTAACTACGAGATGTAGTGCCGCGTACCGGATCGTCTGCCATCTCTCTCGGTCCCAAGAAGTTCGCTTCACGCCAAGGTGAAGCGAATAAAAGCTATGGGTGAAGTGCCGGGGTGAAGTCCACTTCACCCGTCCGAGCTGAAGTGAGCGCGTCCTGCGCCTGAAGTCTGGTACTGAAGCGGGCTTCAGCTCGCTCCTGTTCCGCTTGGGGAACGGGCGGATTCGACCGAGAGTCAAGCCGACGACAATCATCGAAACTACCCCTCACTAATACAGAGGGGTTTTTCCAGCAAAATCTGTCCAAGTATTTTCGATTTCCGCGGTCAAAAATCGTCCAAAATGAAAGGGAGTAGAACGGCTGCGGATAATGCTAGCTTGATGAAGGCTCCAGAAAATGGCGATGGTGAGGGCAAGGTGGGAGATACCAGGGCTATAGCGGGGAATACGTGTAGCTGCGGTTCGGAGGGTTGTGCAAAAACACTGCATGGACTCACGCAGCGGATCTCGACGGCGCCCATTCAGACCTTGCAGCCAACTGCACTCACCGTGGCAGCCCAGGCCCAAGTACGAAAAAGAAGATGAGAATACTGATGACCCCGGCCACTAGCCAGCGATTATCGCGCACGAGGACATTTTCGGGGGCGGGTTCCGGAAGCCGCCGGCGCGCCGCCAGACCGCCGATCCACAGCAGCCAGCTGGTGCCGCCGAAAGTTGCGGCCGCTGCGGAAATAAGAATCAGCCACGGGCTGGTGGGATTGAGTGCGCCGGCCAGGGTGTTGGTGGCGGATCCGGCGAGATAGGGAACGAGGGTGAGGCTCCATGCGCGGCGTCGATTCAGCGGCCCGCCAAGAAACGGTTGGAGATGGCGCACGCCCCACCGCAAGCCAAAGAACGAGATTCCTACTCCGACGAGGGTGAGTCCGGATTTCCAAATCAGGGGGTGGCCGAGTCCGCGTACGAAATCGCCCCAATCGCCGATTCCGGGAAACGTCAACACCATCAAATAACCTCCGGGAATCAGGATGTTGATCGTCGCCAGCAACCAAAAAAAATAGCGCGTGGCCGCGGAGCGCCGAGTGGCCAATGAGCCCGCCATCACGGCGAACACGGCCAAAACTAAATTGGCTCCGCATCCCGCCGCCGAAACGAGGCGCACCTTCCAAAGAGGAACGTGCAAAAAACTGACTTCGAGATCGACGGTAGACACGTGGGTAGGATGCAACCCCAATAAATTAGCGATCAGGCCATGCCCGCACGCTTCGTGCATCACGACCGAGCACAGGTACGCGGTAACGGCGACGGCCGCGATTGTCAGCCGGTCGCCCGGCGCCGATACGTCATCGACTAGGATCGGCATCTTGCCGAACTCTTCTCAAATCCATCCGACACACGATCTCTCGACTCTTGCAGATCGGGCGAAGAAAGCTAGTTGATGCGCCGCAAAGTCATGGCGAAGAATTTATGCCAAGTCTTACCGTCGTGAGAGAGTTCGCCCGTTTCGGACCACCGCCCTTGCTGATCCGTCCGGATGGTGAACTGAACGCTGCCGGCGCGGCGATCCCGATAACCCCACTCGAGCGTTGAAGTTCCCACTTTGGCTGTGGTCGCAAGGTACTGCACGGAGCCACGGGCGGCGTTATAGGCATGCCAGCGATAGGCCGATGCGCTCTGGTCATAAGAGACGGCCGCGAACGCGCTGTGAGTCACGGCTTCCTCTCCGTTCGGCATCTTGCTTTTGCCCGTTCCTTCGACCGTGATCAGAAGGCCGCCGAGCTTGACCTGGACGGTTTCCGTCTCGGTGAAAGTGTCGCGCTGGCCGGGAACGTACTCCACGTAGACAGTTCCGGCCCATTTCCCCAGCAGGAAATCGAGCTTCTTCATTTGCGCGCCTTCGGATGTGGGGGCGACACGCGCAGGCGCCGGCGTCCGTAACGGTGCGCCATGGATCAGCAAGAGGAGAATAGGGAGCAAGTGACTCGTGGTCATTTTCGTCCTTCTTTCGCTATTGGCAGCCCGTGGACGTACACGCCGGCCAGCAAGGTATCAAATGTCGGGCGAACTAAGACACGCCAGGCAGGGAGGATAACCCGGTGTGCCGCGCTGAGTCTTGTAGAATTGCGACGCCCAGCGGTCTATTCGAGCAGGTCGCCATGCTTAATCTCTCGGACGTCTATTTCGAACTGGGCGGGAGAACGGCCGGTGAGAACTCTTACCTCATGGGCGAGGTGCGGCTGGTCGGCGAATCCGCCGTCGGCGGCAAGTTCCGCCCAATTGATGTGCCGGCGCCGCTCGCCTGGTGCAAACGCCAGCCTGAGTATCACCCTCAATCCGCGGCGAAGATGCCTCAATTGCTGCTGGCGCAGCGGATCGGGAGAGTCCATCTCGTGGAGTTCATCCGAAATAGCCTCGAGCAAATACTCAATATCGTCCCCGCGGCCTGGCGTTCCTGTCGTGTGGGGACCGGTAAACTTGAGGTAGACAGCTCGATTAGGGAGCTTCCGTACAATCTAAAACAGCTCGCGCTGTGCCTGGCCGTTGCTCGGAGGGATAGAATTGTGCGGGTGGACAAACCGCACCTTGCTTGCTTCCAGGTATTCTGGGACACGCTCCATCGCGATCCAACGCCGTCGAAGCGATTCGGCCACGAGGCCGGTGGTATTCGATCCCGCAAATGGGTCAACGATAATGTCGCCTTCGTCCGTCAGTAGCTTGATAAAAAACTCTGGCAAAGCAACCGGGAAGCGAGCGGGATGCATTTTCAGCCCCAATTCTTTGCTCCTCTTCGCATAGGCGTCATTCGCAGCATTGTTGCCGAACTTCAGCATGGTTTCTGGAATTGGGACGTTCCACTCCTCGGGCAGCCCATCTTCTATCACGTTGGAGGGGATCGCACCCCCGGCCGCGATCTTGTCGAAGGAGTTTCGAATGACATGGCCGGAGGGCCGGACCGTTGGCCGCACACCCCTCCGGCTGAGCCGGAGCATGTCGGGGCTGTACTGCTTCAGGACGTTCAAATTGCTGGCCTTTGGCCAAGGGGTTTTGGATAACCACCATACGTGCTCGACCGAATCTTTAATGCGGATTCGGCGGACTGTCACCCACTCCGCCGGCATCGGCATTTTGGCTGGGTTGTACCAGAAGCACTCCTGAGCTAAATGGAAGCCGACTTCTTCAACGAGAGCGATGAGGAGGTGGAAATGGTAGAGGGAGCGAGTAGGGATGCTCTCGTTGTAGCTGCCGCCGATGTTGAGCACGAAGCTGCCGTCGCTTTTAAGGATGCGGAAAATCTGTTTGGCAAAAGGGATGAACCAACGAACGTAGTCGCGTTTGTGCGCATTTCCATATTCTTTCTTAAAGTGAAGGGCGTAGGGCGGCGAGGTGAACACCAAATTGACACTCTCCGCTGGGACGCGCTCGAGTAATTTTTGAGAATCGCCCAGAAAAGCGACGCCGCGGGCAGTTTGATAGACGGGCTTCGAGCCCAGAGAGGCGCCGAGGTCCACTGTGTTTACGCCGGCATGGTCATGAGCTTTTGGCATGAACGGGCCGTGACACTCCAGTCCCTGGTCCTATAATAGTCGATGATCGAATCCTTGCACAAATAGATTGACAATGTCAACCAATTTCAGCGACGCGAATGAGTGGATTTCACAGGCCGAAGCCGCCAGACTTCGGGGCGTGTCGCGACAGGCAATAGCGGTACTCGTCAAGAAAGGGCGCCTGCCGGTACTGAAAATTGGGGGGCGCGTGCTGGTCCGGCGCAAGGAAGTCGAGAGCTTCACGCCGGAGGCAGCCGGGAGACCCCCTAAGTGATGCAACTGACGGATGAAATACGCCAACTAATCGACAGAGCGAGTGAGGCTGAGCGGCGTATCGTCCTGAAGTATTTACGGCAGCGGCTTCCGCTTCACCCGTTAGAACGGGAATGGGGTACAACGGCGGAGGCGATTATGACCGCGATTGCCCGGTCTCCCGATCTGACACAACGAGGCATTCGGGGCATTTTGGCGGAGGCTACTTTCGAGGAACTGATCCTCCCTCAGTTGACGGGAGCAGAATGGAAGCCAGTCACGATTGTTGGTCACCAGGGTTACGACTTCCTCCTGCAGAGAGCGTCAAAACGAGTTCGAATCCAGGTGAAACTACAAAGGCGTGAGAGAGATGTGCCCAAGGAGTTTGCTGCCCGATCTCGCGCTGCCCTTGACTGCCCGCCAGGTAGGATGTACGTCGTGGAGGTCCAGAAGACCAGAGGGGGAGAGAGACAAGGGCAGGAGACACGACCGTACCATTTCAGCGATTTCGACATCCTGGCCGTGAACTTGCACCCATCAACCGGAAATTGGCAACGGTTCCTGTATACGGTCGCGAACTGGCTCCTACCGCGCGCAAAGGAAGCAAAGCTGATTGCAATCATGCAGCCGGTTCCCGAGCATGCTGACGAGTATTGGACTGATGACTTGGCGCGTTGTATCCAGTGGTTGCTGTCCGGGACACGAAGGCGGCTGTATTCGCGCCGTTTTGGACGAACTCGGTCTCCCACCTCGGCCTGATGTGGTTCTCAAAGAGACTGCGGTAAACCCTCTGCGTCGGCTTTCGACAACGCTTCGGCGCATACTCTTCCAAGAACCGGTCGGCGGGCGGCCAGCACCCGCAGCGGACACGCGTGGTGGTCATCACCGACAACGCGAAATACCACCACGCCCGCCTTCATCGCGACTGGAGGGAGCAGCACGCCGGTCGCTTCGCGCTCGATTACCTGCCAGCCTACAGCCCGGAGCTGAATCCGATCGAGCGTGTCTGGAAGCTGACGCGCCGGCGATGCCTGCACAATCGGTACTTCGCGCATCTGGATCATGTCATGCACGCGGTTGAAAGCGAATTCGCCCACTGGATTAGACCCAACAATACTCTACGCCGACTATGCGCGATTATTTAAGACGCCGTGTATAGTTAGAGCACGTTTTTCGACGTCGGTCGAAGGAAGGCTGGGACGTGTGGATTTCGTATGCACTTTGCAGCGTTGGGTGTGCCCACCGCGCACGATTGCCAGCCACAGATCTCGCGTCGCCCTTCAAGTCGGCATCCTGTATGATATACAGGGACAGCTTGCCGAAGCGAAGCAGTTCGGACGGCCGGGCGCGTCGATTTTTGCCACCGCGGGCTCTATGGAGTGAAACGCCGATGACGGTATAAACATCTAATTAGCTCCCGCCTGTGTGAGAATCCAACGTTGGTGAGGACGCCATGAGTACCGGGGTTCAGCCTGCTTTCGAAGCTGCATTAACCGACCGCTACGAGTCGTTGTTGTGCGTCTCAGAGAAGTTGAAATCGCGCCGCTGCCCGAAGGAGCTTTTGACTGATCTTGCGCCCGAATTGCGGAAGGTGATGAATTTTCACTATCTGGGCCTCAGTCTATATGACGAGGAGGCCCATGCGTTCCGCATCAAGATCTCCGATGCGGGCGGCGAGCATATCGAGGCCCCGGTGCTCGGGGCGGAGGAAACGTCTTCGTGGTGGGTTTACCAGCATCAGGAGCCACTGGTGATTCCGTGTCTCGAGTCAGAGGCTCGATTTCCCAAGGCGATGGAGTTTCTCCGGAACCGAGGGATTCGCTCGGTATGCACGCTACCGCTCGCGACCGTTCATCGGCGGCTGGGCGGGCTCGTACTGGGCAGTGAGGACAGCGATGCCTATAGCGAGCGGGAAGTTCGCTTTCTGGCTTTGATGGCCAATCACGTGGCGCTAGCACTGGATGATGCGCTGAACTTCGCGGCCTCCGCGCGCGCTCAGGAAGAGTTAGAGCGTCACCGGGCGGAATTGCAGCGCGAGCGGGATCGGCTCAACCTGCTTCTCGACATTACCAATCAGGTTGTGTCTAATCTCGATCTGCGTGATCTGTTGCGGGCCGTTTCGGGAAGCGTCCGGCGCGTGATGCAGTGTGAAGGCGCAGCGGTTTTGCTGCCGGATGAGGATGGCCGCCAACTGCGCGTGCACGCTCTCGATTTTTCTGAAAGAAAATGCTTGATCCAGGAAGGCCACCTGGTTTCTATCGACAATTCGCCCATCGGCTCAGTGTTTAGGTCAGGCAAACCTTTGGTCATGAGCACGGAAGATCTTCGCAAAGCGTATCCTGGATGCACGGCTGAGGCCAAGGGCGAAGGGATTAAGGCGAAGTGCGTTATACCTTTGGTGAGCCGGGAACGCTCCGTTGGAGTCCTGGCGCTCATAAGGTTCGACAAAAGCAACTTCAGTGAGGATGAGGTCAGTTTTCTGGGTCAAGTGGCCGGTCAGGTGGCCATCGCAGTCGAGAACGCTCGCGTTTATCGGAAGATCGCCGATCTTAAAGACCAGCTTGCACAGGAGAAACTGTACCTCGAAGATGAAATCCGGAGCGAGCTCAACTTCGAGGAGATCATCGGCGAAAGCGGAGCGCTGCGGAAAGTTCTGGGACGGGTAGAAACGGTGGCGCCCACCGATTCCACCGTTCTGATTTACGGCGAGACGGGCACGGGCAAAGAGCTGGTTGCGCGCGCGATTCATAACCTGAGTTCCCGTCAGGCGAGCGCATTCGTGAAGCTCAATTGCGCCGCCATTCCGACGGGACTGCTTGAAAGTGAATTGTTTGGCCACGAGAAAGGCGCGTTTACGGGAGCAGTTGCGCAGCGCATTGGCCGGTTCGAATTGGCGAATCACGGCACGATGTTTCTGGATGAGATCGGCGAGGTCCCTTTGGAGCTGCAGCCCAAGCTTCTGCGAGTGTTGCAGGAACGCGAGTTTGAGCGATTAGGGAGCGCTCGCACTCTTCGCACCGACGCGCGGCTGATTGCAGCCACAAACCGCGACTTGGCGGCGATGGTGGCTGAGCAGAAATTTCGGTCGGACCTGTTCTATCGCCTGAATGTCTTTCCCCTCCGAGTGCCTCCTCTGCGCGAGCGCCCCGAAGATATCCCTTTACTGGTGCGCCACTTTACCCAGCAGTTTGCCCGGCGCATGAATAGGACTATTGATTCGATTCCTTCGCAAATCATGAACGCACTGGCTCAGTACCACTGGCCGGGAAATATCCGCGAACTGCAAAACGTGATCGAGCGCGCGGTGATCTTGTCGACGGGGCCGATGCTGAAAGTGTCGCTCACGGATCTGAAACCAAGCCCTACGAATGATCAGGGAAGCACCGATACACAAGGTACTCTCGAAGAAGCCGAGAAGAAGCACATCCTGGCCGCGCTTGCGGAAACGAATTGGGTCGTGGGCGGGCGGGGCGGCGCCGCCGTCCGCCTGGGTCTCAACCGGACCACG
This sequence comes from Terriglobia bacterium, assembly GCA_050745365.1. GTDB lineage: Bacteria > Acidobacteriota > Terriglobia > UBA7540 > UBA7540 > RH2-MAG17b. Next base: position 29,121 of record JBOGJS010000347.1, on the reverse strand, counting down.
CTGCAATTCCGCATGCGAAAGCTTGGTCTCGCCCGCCCTGACCGAAACGCAAGCTCCGCGTTCCGCCAGGCATAAACCATCCACAGATTACGCCGGCACGCTCGGCAACGCGCGCTCGGAAACTCTTGCAGTCTGTCATTCCAAAGAGTTCCGCAACGCGGGGCGACGAGGAATCTCGCATCGCCTTTGTTCTCGCGGCAGATTCCTCCCCATCGCTTCGCTCTGACCTGGAATGCACGGCTCCGCCGCGATGTCACCCCCCGCCAGTATCATTTTCCTCTCGACGCGCCCAAATGTTGGCAGCGCGCCAATACTTGGGCGCTATAACGTTGGCGTCTTGGCTCTTGCGCTTCCACCCCGCCGGTCTATTTCTCTTCCGAATCAATGCATTGCCGAAAGTCTGCACGGCTGAGATCAACTGGCAGCGCACATGCACTTCCCATGTCCGGTCAGTGGAGAAAGGGAGTGCATGAGCAATGAGAACCAAACAAGCAAAACAGGGAAACGGGAAACCGGCGAGCGAAATGTGCGAACGAGAAAGGAACGCCCTGGTATTCCTGGCAACCCTCGTCGCAACCGTTGTGCTGGGTTTTACGCCTGACCTTGCCGGACTCGCGAGTTGGTTTCTGGCATGGGGCCGTTTGGCAAGCGGTGGCATTCCGAACGAGCTGATCAAGCATGAGTAAGTGCAGGTTGAGACCCACGCGACGCTTCCGATGGGTTTCAGCAGGGGGCCGAAATGCTGAGAATCACGATTCACGAAACTCCGGCCGAACAACGGTTCGTCCTGGAGGGCAAACTCATTCAGCCGTGTGTCAGCGAGCTTGAGTCGGCGTGGGAAAGAACTCGAAACGAGAGGCAGGGCCGCCACTGCATTGTTGATCTGAGCGGCACAATCGCCATCGACCCGTGCGGGAAGAAGATGCTGGCGCGGATGTCGGGCGAAGGCGCGCATTTCATCGTCACGGGCGTCGCGACCAAACACCTGATCGAGGGCATTGAGCAGAGGCGCAGCGAAAACGTTTCCGAGCCCAATGACCCAAGGAGACAGAGATGAAAGTTCTTTTGAAGGGCAAGCTGATTGCGGCGTCAACGGCCGTTTTGATTCTAATCGCCATGGTCGTTCTGGCCGCGCACGCGAAGGCGAAGGCAAAGCCCAAGGCCCCGGGGCCTCCCGAAGTCGAGGTCGCGCCGGTCGTGGCGATGGATGTGCCGATTTACCACGAGTGGATCGGCACGCTGACGGGGCTCGTGAATGCGAACATTAAGGCCCAGGTGACGGGCTATTTGCTCCGGCAGGACTACAAAGAAGGATCGTTCGTCAAGAAGGGGCAGTTGCTCTTCGAGATCGATCCGCGGCCCTTTCAGGCGGCGCTCGATCGCGCCAAAGGGCAATTCGCACAGGCCCGGGCGCAACTCGCCCAGGACCAAGCCCAACTCGCCGTGGCGAAAGCGAACCAGGTTAAAAGCCAACTCAACGTGAACCGGTACAGGCCGCTAGCCAAGGCCCAGGCGGCGAGCGAACAGGATCTCGACAATGCGGTCCAGACCAACCTGGCGAACGAGGCTCAGGCGAAGGCGGCGAAGGCGGCGATTGCAACCGCCCAAGCCCAGATTCAGGTGGCGCAAGCTCAAATCGAAACCGCTCGGATCAATCTCAATTTCACGCGCGTGACTTCGCCGATTGACGGCATCGCCGGGGTCGCCAAGGCGCAGGTTGGAGATCTGGTCAGCCCGGCGAGCGGGGTTTTGACCACCGTTTCAACCGTCAATCCCATCAAGGATTACTTTGCCGTTAGCGAGCAGGAGTATCTCGCGTTGCGCCGCCAGTTTCCCAAGCGAGGTCTAGGGCAATTGAAACTGCAGCTCATCCTTTCTGACGGCTCGGTCTATCCGCGCGAGGGTGAATTCTTTTTCGCGGATCGCGCCGTCGATCCGAATACGGGCGACATTGAGCTCGCCGGACTATTCCCGAATCCCGGAAACATTTTGCGGCCCGGAGAGTACGGCAAAGTTCGCGCCGTGGCCCAAATTCAAAAGCACGCGCTGCTCGTGCCTCAGCGAGCCGTCACAGAACTGCAAGGCAGCTACCACGTCGACGTCTTGGGGCGCGATAACCGGGTCGCAATCCAACCCGTCCAGGTTGGGGAGCGAGTTGGCGCGAAATGGATCATCCAGAGCGGCCTGAGCGCCGGCCAGAGCGTCGTGGCCGAAGGGCTGGAGATGCTTCGGCCGGGTATGAAGGTCGAGCCGGAGCCGTTTAAGGGCAGCGGCGATTGACATAAAGCGGTCAGCGTTTGGCAAACTCATCGGAATTCTTCATGCCCTGATGGCTGACGGCCCAACAACGAAAGGAACTGAAACCCATGTCCAAATTTTTTATAAGACGGCCGATTGTCGCAATGGTCATTGCGATCCTTACGGTGATCGTGGGGGCGGTGACTATTGCGAGCCTGCCCGTGGCGCAGTTCCCGAAAATTGTCCCGCCGGAGATTCAGTTGCTGGCCACCTATGTCGGTGCGGATGCGCAGACGCTTGAAAAGGCTGTCGCTACGCCGATCGAGGAGCAATTAAACGGCGTTGAGCACATGAACTACATGTACTCATTAAATGCCACGGCCAACTCGCAAACCACTTTGGTGGCAAATTTCGGCGTAAAAACAAACCCCGACACGGACCTGATCCTCACCCAATCTCGCGAGCAACAAGCGGCCTCACAGCTTCCGGCGGCGGTAACAAAATACGGAGTCGTCATCCGGAAGTCCGTAACCGCTCCGCTCATGCTGCTTGCATTGTATTCACCTCACGGCGCCCATGATGCGAAATTTCTGGCCAATTACGCCTACATCAACCTCACCGACCCCATCGCGCGGCTGCCGGGCATCGGCCAGGTGCAGGTGTTCGGCGCGGGGCAGTACGCGATGAGAATCTGGGTGAAACCCGACCGGATGGCGAAGCTGGGCGTCACGGTTTCCGACATTGTGAAAGCGATCCAGGCGCAGAACACGGTGAACCCCGCCGGCCAGATGGGTGGCGAGCCGGCTTCGAGCAGCCAGCAATTCACCTATGCCGTCCGCGCCCAAGGCCGTCTGGTGTCGCCCGAGCAGTTTGGAAACATTATCGTGCGCGAAACCTCGAACGGCGGGACGGTCCGCTTGAAAGACGTCGCCCGCGTGGGGCTGGGCGCCCAATTCTACAACTTGGTGAGCCGGCTGAACGGCAAGCCCAGCGCGATTATCGCCGTTTACCAGGATCCCGGCTCGAATGCCGTTAAAGCGGCTGCCTCCGTCAGGAAGCTCATGTCGCAGTGGAAGCAGCGTTTCCCTGAAGACATGAGCTACGTCGTCGCTCTCGATCAGACGACCGCGGTGACGGAAGGCATGAAGGAGATCATCTACACGCTTCTCATTGCGATCCTGCTCGTGATTCTGGTCGTCTACCTCTTCTTGCAAGACTGGCGCGCGACGCTGATTCCGCTGCTCGCGGTGCCCGTTTCGCTAATAGGCACGTTTATTTTCTTTCCGCTGTTCGGTTTCTCCATCAACACGCTTTCGATGTTCGGGTTGGTGCTAGCCATCGGCCTGGTGGTGGACGACGCCATCGTCGTTGTTGAAGGAGTGCAGCGCCATATTGAGGAGGGACTCGCGCCCACGGATGCGGCCCGAAGAGCGATGGAAGAGCTCTCCGGCCCGGTCATCGGAGTGGCGCTCGTTCTCTCGTCGGTTTTTGTTCCCACAGCATTTATTCCAGGCATTACCGGGCGGCTCTACCAGCAATTTGCCGTGACCATCGCCATCTCGGTGGTCCTTTCCGCCTTTAACGCCCTCACGCTGAGCCCCGCGCTTGCCGCGTTGTTGCTCCGGCCCAGGGGAGAAAACCGCGGATTGCTCAGAAGGTTTTTCGATGGGTTCAATCGCCTTTTCGGGCGCGTCACGGAGGGTTATGTGCGTCTTTCGGGCGGGCTCGTCCACAAGGGCGCGCTCGCGGCCGGTTTGCTGGCGCTCTTCTGCCTGGGCGCGGTCTTTTTTGGCAGCCGGCTGCCCTCCAGTTTCCTGCCCAATGAAGATCAGGGATATCTGTTCGTCAATATGCAGCTTCCGAAAGCGGCATCGCTCGAACGCACGGCAGCCGCGGCGAGGCAGGTGGGAAAGATACTGGCCAGCACGCCGGGCGTCAAGTACACCACCAGCGTCGTGGGCTTCAGCCTGCTCAGTTTTGTGCAGACCAGCTACAACGCATTCTTTTTCGTCACGCTGAAACCCTGGGACGCGCGCACGACAAGGGCGGAACAGTATCAAGCCATCCGGGCGCGATTGAATCAGCAACTCAGCCGCCTGCCGCAAGGCATCGCCTTCAGCTTCCCGCCGCCGGCGATTCCCGGAGTGGGCACCTCAGGCGGCTTTACGTTTGCGCTCGAGGACCGTGCGGGCAAGGGCGTTCAGCACCTCGCGGCCAACCTGCATAAGTTTCTGGCCGCGGCCCGGAAGCGCCCGGAAATTGGCATGATCACCACCACGTTTCTGCCGAACGTGCCGCAAGAGTTCGTTAAGGTTGACCGCGCCAAAGCGCTGAAGCAAGGAGTGCCCATCAGCGATGTTTACAGCACCCTTCAGGCGTTTATGGGCGGGACGTTCGTCAACTACTTCAACGATTTCGGCCGTCAATGGCAGGTGTATGTCGAGGCCGCGACGCGGTACCGTTCGAATCAAGCGGGCCTCGGCCAGTTCTACGTGCGCAACGGCCAGGGCGAGATGGTGCCGCTTTCCGCGCTGGTAAGATTCGAGCCGCATTCCGGTCCAGAGTTCACGATGCGTTTCAACGAGTATGAGTCTGCTGAAATCGTCGGCAGCGCCGCAGCCGGTTATAGCTCTGACCAGGCGAGAGCCGCACTGGTGGACGTCTTCAACAAAACGATGCCGCGCACGATGGGTTATGACTGGATGGGCATGTCCTACCAGGAGGAGAAGGCGGAGCACGGCGTTTCGCCATCGCTGATCTTTGGGTTCTCCATACTGTTCGTGTTCCTCATTCTCGCCGCGCTCTATGAAAGCTGGACTCTGCCGCTCAGCGTGCTCCTGAGTACGCCGATCGCGGTCTTTGGCGCACTCGGAGTTTTGTGGCTGAGACGCGCGCTGATGGGCGCCTTCCTGCCAGCCTACATGGTTCAGATCGAGACCGACGTTTACACGCAAATCGGCCTGGTGATGCTCATTGGCCTGGCGGCGAAGAACGCGATCTTGATCGTCCAATTCGCCAAGGATGAATACGAGAAGGGTAAGCCGCTGTTTGACGCGGCGCTGGAAGGGGCGAGGCTTCGCCTGCGTCCGATCCTGATGACTTCATTCGCCTTCATCCTGGGCTGCGTGCCGCTGTGGACGGCCTCGGGCCCGGGCTCGGTGGCGCGCCGGATTATGGGCACCACGGTCATTGGCGGCATGCTGGCGGCCGGTGCGATCGGCATCTTCTTTATTCCCGTGATCTTCTACTGGGTGGAGCGGTGGTCAAAAGCTGCCCGAGAGCGCGCGCTGGCCGCGCGCCCGGAAGTAGCTGTGACAACGGAGGGCGACTGAAATGGCTGGTAAATTCCAAAGCATAAATGACAACCTGGCCGCGCAGATGCTGCGGCGACCGAAAGCGGCGGCTTTTCTTCTGATCGTTTTCGGCGCCTTGCTGCTCGGCGGCTGCGAAGTTGGACCGAACTACCACCGGCCCAAGGTGCAAATTCCCGCATCTTTCCAGGCGCCTGGCGTCGCCGTACTCTCTCCAACGCGGGCCTCGTCGTTCGCCGATCTTCCCTGGTGGAAAGTGTTCCGGAATCCTCAATTGCAACACCTGATTCGCGTTGCCCTGAAGAACAATTACGATCTCCTTCTGGCGACCGAGCGCATCCAGGCGGCGCGCGCCCAGCTTGGGCTAACCCGGTCCAATGAATATCCGCAGGTTTCAGCCAACCCGGAATTCAGCGGCGGGAAGAACTCCGAGTTGATTAAGTCCAACATCTTCTCACTCGCTGCCGAGGTGACGTTTCAATTGGATTTCTTCGGCCGCTTCCGGCGGGCAGCACAAGCTGCCCGAGCACAACTTTTGGCGACGCAGGATGCGCAGAAGACCGTGGTCCTGACACTTGTCAGCGACGTGGCCAGCGACTATTTTCAGCTTCGCGATCTGGACCTCCAGCTCCGAATCACTCAAGACACGGTTCAAACTCAGGAAGACTCCGTCAAGCTGACGAATCTGCGGCTCAAGCACGGCGTAGCCACCCGACTTGATGTGCTTCAGGCCCGGCAGGTTCTCGATACGGCGAATGCGCAAATCCCGGATCTCGAGCGGTTGATCGGACAGACCGAAGTCGCGATCAATATTCTTCTCGGAAAATATCCGCAAACGGTGCCTGGCGGACGCCCCCTCGCCATCGAGACTCCGCAAGGCTGGCAGTGGACCGAGACGCTTCCGCCGCAGTTGCCACCAGGACTGCCGTCGTCGCTGCTTGAGCGCAGGCCGGACATCCGCGAGGCGGAGCAAAACCTGATTGCCGCCAATGCGGACGTCGGCATGGCCAAGGCGTTGTTTTTTCCTCAGGTTTCTTTGCTGGGTTCCGGAGGCGGAGCCGTTGGGCATACGGTATTTTTCGGCGCGTCTGTGCCGGCGAATTCGGGGATATGGAGCTACGCAGCGGATCTGGTGCAGCCCATCTTCGAGGGAGGTGCGCTGCGCTCCAACCTGCGCTATGCCAAGTCACAATTCCGGCAGGCTTTGGTCAGCTACAGACAGACCATCCAGAGGGCGTTCGGCGATGTCTCCGATGCGCTGATCGGCTATCGAAAATATCATCAAGTTCTCGCGCGCCAGCAGGAATCCGTGCGTGACCTTCAGCAAACGGTTCGCGTCTCACTTATGCGCTACCGCGGCGGCACAGCCAACTATCTTGACGTGCTCGACAGCCAACGCTCGTTGTTTACGGCTGAGCTTACCTTGGCGCAGGCGCGGAACAATGAATACCAAAGCCTTGTCGAGCTTTACAGGGCGCTCGGAGGCGGCTGGCAACATTAATCAAGGAGGATCTTATGCTTACCCGACTTTTCGAGACCGACGGCGACAAAGCTCTCGCTGCTGCGCGCATGATCTTAGGTCTTCTATTTTTCGTTCGAGGAGCCCAGGGGTTGCTGGGCTGGTTCGGTGGCGCGGGGATTCTTGACGTCAACTCTTTGTTGCGGCTCGTGAGCCTTTCTGCGCCCCTGGTTATAGCGGCGGCGCTCATCAGCTTCTTCGGCGGGATCGGCCTGATTGCGGGGCTATTCGCTCGAATTGCCACTGTCTTAGTTGTCGCGGACACCGCTTTTAGCATCATTCTCGGTCTTATTGATCCTCGCCTCTTTCTCGATTGGTCCATAACTCAGGGAGGCTCTGGAATCGAGTACTATTCGCTGGCCCTCGCGCTTGCCTTAATTCTCGCTGCAAAAGACGCCGGCGCATTCTCATTGGATCGCCTCCTGTTTTTTCGGAGTTTCCGCCGTGATGAGGGGCGACTCACAAACCCGATCGCTGTCCGCGAAGGAGATCTGGCTGACCAACCAGCCGTGGAAGATGGACGGTTGTCCCATGTCCATCCGCGGAGCCTGCCGAACCGGGCGAATGAGGAGAAATATCGCACCAGCTCAAACGCCGGCCGCGTTCCCTGGTAACACAGCACCTTGAGTTCTTAAGCCAGTAAGGGAGTGACTTATTCAAAGGAGGAACGAAATGATTGGACAGGCTGATCTCGCCGGCAGCTTCACGCTGCGTGGCACATCGACGACCATGAAACGCATGGGCTATGGCGCCATGCAACTGGCTGGACGAGACGGGAACAAGTTGGTATGGGGACCTCCCCGTGATGTCGATGGAGCGGTCGCCGTTCTGCGTGAAGTAGTTGCCAGCGGTGTGAATCATATCGATACTGCCGATTTTTATGGTCCCCATATCACGAACCAGATCATACGAAAGGCGCTGTCTCCCTATCCCGACCATTTGGTTATCTCTACCAAAATCGGCGCCCGACGCGGTGAGGATGGATCATGGATTCATGCGCTCTCGCGTGAAGAGCTGACTGGGCAGGTTCACGACAATCTCCGCAATCTGGGTCTGGACCGGCTTGACTTGGTCAACCTGCGCGTGGGTGGAGTGATGGAACCGTCGGAAGGGTCAATCGCGGCGCCGTTTACGGTTCTGGCCGAGCTGCAGCAAAAGGGCTTGGTGCGTCATATCGGGTTGAGCAACGTGACGCCGGCGGAGGTCGCAGAAGCACGACGGATCGCTCCGATTGTGTGCGTCCAGAACCTGTACAACCTGGCACATCGAGCCGACGACGCCCTGATCGACGATCTTGCCCGCGACGGCATCGCCTATGTGCCATTCTTTCCACTCGGCGGCTTCACCCCACTGCAGTCGGCTACTTTGTCGGACGTCGCCGCGCGCCTCGATGCTACTCCAATGCAGGTTGCGCTTGCCTGGCTTCTCCAGCGCTCGCCCAACATCCTGCTGATCCCCGGAACATCTTCCATCGAGCATCTTCGCGAGAATCTTAACGCTTCGATGCTCCAAATACCCTCTGAAGTTCTTACCAAGCTCGAGTCAATCAATCTACATGAAAAGGAGTTTTAACATGCATGTTTTCGTTACAGGTGCTACAGGTTTCATAGGCTCCGCAATCGTTCAGGAGCTAGTCAATGCGCGGCATCAAGTGCTTGGGCTCGCCCGCTCCGATGCGGGCGCCAAGTCCCTGACGCGGGCTGGCGCCCAGGCGCATCGCGGCGATCTCACGAACCTCGAAAGCCTGCGCAAAGGAGCAGCCGCTGCGGACGGCGTGATCCACACGGCCTTCATCCATGACTTCTCGAAATTCAAGGAGAACTGCGAGACAGATCGGCGGGCCATCGAGGCTCTCGGCGCTGCCCTGGCTGGCTCTGACCGTCCTTTGATCGTCACTTCTGGGCTTGCGCTCCTGGCAGAGGGTCGCGCGGCGACCGAGGAAAATCCGCCTGTCCCTATCTCCGATTCGTATCCTCGCGCTTCGGAACAGACAGCCGCTGCGCTGGCGGAACGTGGTATGCGCGCGTCGGTGGTCCGCCTTGCTGCCTCGGTTCATGGCGACGGCGATCACGCCTTTGTCCCGCTTCTCATCGGGCTCGCGCGTGAGAATGGCGTTTCAGCATATGTAGGGAACGGAAACAACTGCTGGCCCGCCGTTCACCGGCTCGATGCTGCTCACCTCTACAGGCTTGTACTGGAGAAGGGGGCCTCGGGATCCCGGTATCATGGGGTCGCCGACGAGGGCGTGCCGCTCAAAGACATCGCGTGCGTGATCGGCCGTCGGCTGAACGTGCCGGTCGTCAGCAAGTCGCCCGAGGAAGCAGCCAACCATTTTGGCTGGTTCGCGCAATTCGCGGCAATCGACATGCGAGTCTCGAGCGAGCTAACCCGTACGGTTTTGGGCTGGGAGCCGAAACAGGCCGGGCTGATTGCCGACCTCGACCGTCCAAGCTATTTCGCTGGGTCACGTTACTTCGCATCAAATTAAGAAGCGGTAGATGGCCGCAGAAGGAGAAAACAATGAAGGTTCTTGTTACAGGTGCAACGGGCAGGACAGGCAGCGAGGTAGTCAAGGCGCTTCTTGAGCGCGGAGCGGATGTGCGGGCTTTAACACGCACGCAGCCCAACCCGGGTACGTTTCCCGCCGCGGTAGAGATCGCTCGCGGTGACCTGAGTGACCCGGTCTCAGTAGCGGAAGCGATGAAAGGTGTCGACGAGTTGTTCCTGCTGATTGGCAATGTCGGCGATGAGCTCACGCAAGCTCTTACCGCTTACGGCTTGTCAAAGAAGGTCCGACTGAAGCATTTGACGTACCTCTCAGTCTTTAAGGCGGATCAGTTTCGCGAGGTCCCGCATTTCGCTGCGAAGTATGCCGTCGAGGAAGCGATCCGCGCAGGCGGGATGCCCTATACGATTCTGCGACCAGGGTACTTCATTCAGAACGAGCGCCAGCTCAAGCCTGTGTTAACAGGACCCGGCGTATATCCGATTCCCGCGGGAAACCAGGGTCTGGCTGTGGTGGATGTTCGCGACATTGCGGAGGCGGCCGCAATATCGCTGACAGCAGAAGGCCACAAGGGAAAGACGTACGAACTGGTGTCGTCAGAGATGTTAAGTGGTCCGCATGCAGCGGCCATATGGTCGAAGCTGCTGGGCAAAGAAATCACTTACGCCGGACACGGAGACTTCGATGGCTTTGAAGCGCAGTTGCGGAAAACAGGGGCCCCGAGTTGGCTGGCCTACGATCTTCGCGTCATGTTCCAGGGTTACATCGAACGTGGATTCAGCAACACAGAAAACCAGACGGCGCGCTTTGCGGCCTTGCTTGGGCACCAGCCAAGAACGTACCGCAGTTTCGCCGAAGAACTAGCACAGGAGTGGGCTGCAGCCTAAGCCGCAGCCCATTTGGGTAACTATATACCTGACTTACCAAAGACAATTTGCTACGCTTGAGGCATGGAAAACACACTCACGTTCGACGACATCAAAACTCTCCAGCAAGCCGTCCTCTACTTCAACGGATACGAGAACTGCCGAAGCCTGATGATGCAACTTCGCTGGCCGGATGGGAACGCCAGGTGTCCGCACTGCGGCTCTGACCGCGTCACATATCTAGCGAATGCCCGCGTGTGGAAGTGCTATGCTAAGCACCAGCGTCCGCGTTTTTCCCTCAAGACTGGCACGGTGTTCGAGGACTCACCGCTTGGACTCGATAAGTGGCTTGCGGCTGTGCTCAGGGGGCAGAGCCGCTTTTCCTCGTGACCCTTAATCCAAAGCACTTTCCGCAAGGGAAATTATCGGCAAAGGTGGTTTCTCCATTTGATCTTTTGCAGGTGCTCCGCCCTCCGCGGGGGTGAGGCTGGTTACAACTCTTCGTGCTTTCCCTCAATGGCAGCCACGTACCGCTCTCGCGAGCGGCGGATACAATCCTTGCCTCCGTCGGTGATGACCGCACCCCACCACTGGCCGTAAATGCGCTGGAAATCGAACCGCTCGATGGCGCGAGTTACCTGCCGAACTTCCGCGGCCGAGAGGGGGATGTAATTCGGGAAGGAATACATCCAGCCCAACGTGCGATGGTCGGGATTCACAAAGAACGTATCGCTTGTGAAGATTTCGCCCCCGCTTCGGTCGTGATGGAGGATGGCCGAACCGGGAAAATGGCCTCCACAGCGAATCAGCGTCATTCCGTTGAATATTTTCAGCGTCTCATCTTCCCAGAAACGCACGGAAGGATCGGCTCGCATCACCCACTGGCGGTTTCCTCCGTGGATATAGAGAGGGCAGCCGAAAGCGTGCGCCCAATCCACCATCGTAGTGTGAAAGTGGGGATGGGAAATGGCGATGGCGCGCAGCCCACCCACTCCTCGGATCAGCTCCGCCAATCCGTCGTCCAATAGCGGCACGCAATCCCACAGCAAATTTCCATCAACTCCGCGAATCACGAGCGCGCGCTGTCCAATGCCGACGCGCGGCTCCACGCCGATACCCGTGACTCCGATACCCTCCGCGCGCACCGTGTTACGATGCGCGCGCTTGAGCTGAGCATGGGTCGTCCACTGTTGGCCTTCAGGATTCACGAATTGCCGTTCGTCGGAGCAAATGCAACAGGTGCTCGGTGGATGTTCGGCTTCAGAGTACTGCGTGCCGCACTGCGCGCAGATGTGACACGGCATCATCACACCTCCTCAGGCTGGCTGGGCGAAAGAGCCTGGACTTTTTGTCGTCGCCCGCCACTCCGTCTTGCGCTCAGGGCTCGCCTGGGCCAAAGCGCGGCGCACGCCGGCAGCGTCGAAATCCGTCGCGTAGACGGCGTTGCCAGGTTGCTGCCGCCAGGACTCGGACAAACCGCCCGCATCAACCCCGTCAAACCCAAGTTGGTCCACTAACTTCAGGATGATCTCCTTGGCCCGTTGGTCATCCCCCGCAACGGGCAGTGCAATGCGTCCGGGCGAGCCGGCGGGTTTACCCTTTTCCAGCAGGTGCTTGGCGTAGATGTTGTTAAACGCCTTCACCACGGGCCGTCCTAACTGTTGCTGCACCCACCTGCTTTCGGTGAGCCCCGCCTCGATTCCATCGATGCGTCCGTCGCGCTGCTGCGGATAATAGTTCCCGGTGTCCACCACAATCACGCTGTCTGGAACACCCGCAAAGAGATCCTTGGAAAGCTCTTCGATCTTGCCTTCAGGAATCGTCACTATAACCATCTCTCCAGCTTGAGCCGCTTCCCGCGCCGTTCCCGCCTTGGCACCCGTCTCCCGCGCAAGCGCCGCGAGCGATTCCGGCCCGCGCGAGTTGGCCACCCAAACCTCGTGCCCGAGCTCGGTGAACCGCCGGGTCAGCGTACCTCCAATCTGTCCTGCCCCGATAATGCCGATTTTCATCATCTTCCTCCCGTTTGCTGATGTGTTCTTGAGATGACCGAGCCGCTCGCGAAGTTACGCGATAGCGGGGCGGAGAGGTGCACGACTTAAGTCATTGTTGGCTGCTCATGCCCAGCCCACACTGAGGAAGACTGTTGTATGGAGGGCCGTTTATGGCTTATGTGATTGCAGAACCCTGCATCGGCACGAAGGACACGGCCTGCGTGGATGTTTGCCCCGTCGATTGCATTCACCCGCGAAAGGATGAGGCCGATTTTGCGGAAGCTGAGCAGCTCTACATTGATGCTGATGAATGCATCGATTGCGGTGCTTGTGTGCCGGTCTGCCCTGTTTCCGCGATCTTCCCAAAAGAGGACTTACCTGAAAAGTGGGCCGACTATGCCAATATAAACGCGGACTACTACAAGAAAGTTACTTGAGGTCCCCGCTCCTGCCTGGGCGCATCGGCGACATGCTCCTGGCATGTTTCATGTCTCTACGCCGTAGTACCCTATGCGTTTCCTCCCACCCACATCCTGGCAGTCTGGACGCGAGCTTAGTGGAGCGGCGCGATTTTGCTGCAGGCGGTCGGAAGCGTAACCTGGGCCAGCACACCAGGCAAAGAGGCAACATCTAGCGCTTCCAACTATTCATGGTTGCCCCCTTTCAGGTTAATGTGGCTGCGCCCGGCGCGCCTCACCGTGGCCGAATCGGCTCTGGTAAGCGCCGCCTCTCTTCTTTGGCCCTTTCTGGCTTTGGAGAAATGCAGTAAGCGCCTGAAGCTGCTTACCAGAGAGATTCTTAAAGGCCGGCATTATGGAGCCGGGTGAGTAGGCCGGCGGGTCCTTGAAATGCCCGATGAGCCAGGCATTGGTACGGCCCCGTTTGCCCTCATAACTCAGGTCAGGACCCACTTTGCCCCCATGGCCGTCAAGCTGATGGCACATGAAGCAGCCTTCCTGGTGATAAAGCGTCCTGCCATAGGCAATCAACTCTTCTGAAGTTGACGGCGCAGGTTTCGCAGCAGCAGCGGAAGCTTCTTCCGCATCCAGACGCGGTAAGGCGTGAATGAACTGTGCAATTTTCCAAGAGTCCTTCGCTGAGATGCTTGAGCTCCACGAAGGCATTCCCGTCAAGCCGATGCCATTCTGGACGATCCAGAAAAGGTCGCCATTCGTCCAATGCTGGACGTGTGGCGAAGTCAAATCCATTGCCGGCGGAAACATGTGCCTACCTAAATTCGTGTTGCCGTGCCCGTCGGGACCATGGCAAAGCGCACAGTCCTGCAGAAACGTTTGCTGCCCGGCTTGGATTGCCTCCTCGCTCGCTGAAACAGGGTCTTTTGCGTTATGCGCCTCTATGGGGATAACGATGTCCTTGGCCATGTTTGCGAGCCTCCCTTCAAAGGGCAGCGGCTTTCGCTTGGCGCTGCAACTCGAAAGGAAAACCGCACAGATCACGATCGCGATTCGTTTGGAAATGGATCGCGGCATTGTCATCACTTGGCCAGCGCTCTTGCCCCAAAATACGGTAGCATTGGAGCAACTCGGCGGGTTTTCTGCAGTGAGGGATTTCGCTTACCGCAGCTTCTGGAAGTCGACCCGTTCTTGCGCCAGCCGTGAATGAATTAAAGGCAACCTGTCCTGGTGTTTTCGGCAGTGGAACCTATTTTGCCTTGCTCGCCTGCATAGCAGCGGGAACCTGGTATGTACCCGCTTCCTTCCGGAAGCTCACCGACAGCCGGTTCCATCCATTAATCGCAATGACCGCCATGGTGAGGTCCACAAGCTCTTTTTCGCTGAACCACTTCCGAGCCTGCTGATAAACCTCATCCGGAACTCGCGTCTGGCTGAGTTCCGTAACGGCTTCAGTCCAGGCAAGGGCTGCCCGCTCACGCTCGGTAAAAAACGGCGCCTCCTGCCAAACGGCAACCGCATAGAGCCGCTGCTCGCTTTCGCCTCGGGCTCTTGCGTCTTTCGTGTGCATATCCACGCAAAAAGCGCAGCCGTTTATTTCAGAAGCACGGAGCCTCACGAGCTCCAGCAGTGACGGCTCAAGCCCGCTTTCTCTCACGTACTGCTCAACGGCAAGCATGGCGTCGACCGCGCCAGGAGCAATCTTTTCGTAACTCATCCGATTACCCATGTAATCCTCCTCTTATCTTTCCAGCTTCGAGTACGGACGTCCTCGGAGAGCAGCGCCCTGTCCGCTCGTGTGCGGCTTTGAAGCGTGGGCCTCTGGCCCGCAACTGATCCTAGCTCAGCCAGCGCCCTCGAAAGGACTCCTACGCCCGCCCTTAACTCAACAGGCCCTACGCCGCGTGTTCTATTCTTTCCACATGAATCGTTTTGGTGGCCGCATCGTACGTGCCGATTACCCTCACGTTTTCGCCGGCGAACGGCCGCGCTTTGGCCTGGCTGTCGAGCTGCAATGTGGACTTGTGCGCGGCATTGTAAAGAACAAACTTGCTGCCAGCCTTTACACAAGCCAAGGTGCAGGCCCTTGGCGTATGCGTATGGGTTGCGGAGTAACCGCCCGGGCTATGGCCGCCCATTGAGGCGCACATGCTGTCCATAATCTGGCCTCGGACCGTTCTTGCATGGCGGCCTTGCGCAAACGAGAACGTCGCGAAGACCATCAATACTACGGTACTCAGCGCTACTTTTCTCATCGCATTCCTCCTGTGTGCCGATTGAATCGGCAAAGTCCAACCCTCTCGCGTCCAAACTTAACAGATACCACCGTGGCCCGGGGGAGAGCAACTCGGGATTTGCGCGCCCACCTTTTAGTACCTTGTCCTGCTTTTTCAGAGTGTATTGAGACTCATTCTCGACCGGCGGATTTCGTCCGTGACATCATCCGAATCATGGGTCAGTGACAACGCGGCGTGTTATCACCATTGCACCCTGTCTGAGCATAGGGTACGCTGAAGAGCGGAGGAGAGTGACTTTCCGGAAAATTTGCGAGCGCTTGTGAAGTCGACCAATGATTCGCACGGAAACCGACGTAAAAAGCACGCGGACGGAAAATGACTTGCAAGGCGATTCCAGGCAATCGAGCAAGGCTGGCCAACTCATCAAGTTAGCTAATTTTCTGAACTCCCGCAGCGGGCGTGAATTTCTGTTCTCGATCTCAGGCCCACGCGGTCGATGAGAAAGATTCTGCCAAACTCACGAGAGGAGAATAGCAACCACGATGACCCGGCGCGAAACAAACCTCACATTTACTCTGATGCTCGCTGCTCTTTTTGCTGAAGGCTCCACGTCGATCCTGAAGGGAGCCGCACCTTCAGTTCAGCGAAGCCTCCGGCGGCAAGGGCAAAACATATCTTCGGACGCCATACAAAGCCTGATTAAGGAACCCTTGGCTAAAATGGCCCATCCGGTGGTGGAGATGATCACCCTAACGATGTCTCCGGGCGCCGGCTCCCGGCCGCATCGGCACACGGGCCCGGTCTTTGCTTATCTGCTGGAGGGTGAGATCAAGAACCAGGTCGAGCCTAATTCACCCCAGATATATAAACCAGGTGGCTTTTTCTACGAGCCTCCGATGCACGTGCATCGCATCATGCAGAACCTGAGCACAACGAGCATCGCGAAGCTTTTGATTGTCCAGGTCGCGGAACAGGGAGTGCCGTTCACTATCCGCGCCTGATCGGAGTGCCTGCCTCTCGCGGACCGCTACTCTCCCGTCCCGCGTCGTTCCGCCCCTTTTCGAGCGCGTTGGGCGGCGAATGACCAGCATAGAACTCTACGGAAGGAGCAAACTGTATGATGAGTCGACGTGAGATGGCAAAGGCGTTCGGCCTGATGATGGCGGGCGTTTCCAGCCTGATGGCCGAATCCGCATTCGGCCGGGAATCTCAACGAGCTTCCCGCCCCGGGCGCGGCGACCCAAAACGGTCCAGGGCGGAAGTGGTGATCCAGCACCCTTTGCCGGATGTGAAAGGAAAAATTGGTACCCTCGTCCTGGTGAGTTACGCGCCGGGTGCAAGCTCTTTACCCCATCGCCATCCCGGGTCCGTTTTTGGATACGTTCTGGAGGGGACGGTCGTCATGCAGTTTGAGCCAGGCCCGCCCACAACTTACAAACAAGGGCAAGCGTTCTATGAAGCGCCCATGCATGTGCACCGCATCTCGCGGAACGCCAGCAAGACCCGTCCCGCAAAACTTCTGGCGTTTCAGATTACGGAGAAAGGGCAACCCTTACTTCTGCCTGTGAAATAGCGGCAGGAGCGGGCGTTTTCTTTCGGCGCTCGGCTCAGCGCACAGATCAAGGAGGATATTTGTTCCGGGCTGGAAACCTCGCCGTTCCGGACCACACCCCTGCACCGGGATGGCTGAGGAGGCGAGAATTGAACTGAGGGTGGACCATGGCCCGAACGAAATTGATATTTTTATTGCGTCACGGCTGTCGCGCCGATAGACGGCCGCCGAACGCTCCACGCATATTACAGGAAGAGCCTTATGAAAGACCCAGCGAAGCAGGAAAAGCCGGTGCCGGACGCACAGACCCAAGATGATGATGACCTCGATTCCGTGGATGAGGCATCCATAGAGTCTTTTCCGGCAAGTGACCCTCCGGCATGGATCGGAAGAGAGAAATAGGGCTCGCCAAGTCAGGCCTCAGCGTGATCTCCCCATACACGCACTGAGCCGCTCACGCACCAGGCACTCGCCTCTGCGAGTTCCCAATCAAAATGAAATCGTTGCTCGCGAACAGCCGGAAGCGTCTTAATATCAAATCTGGCGCTCGTGTTGGAATTTAAACGCGAAAAACGGAAAAGCTCTGGAGGTCCGTGATGAAGCTGAAACGCGTTGGATCACTCCTTCTCATTTTGTGCTGTGTTGGCTCGGTCTCCCTCACCGCGGAAGCTGCGACGGTGAAGAGTGAGCGAAGGTTCGATTTCACGTTCGATGTGATTGTGAAAAACCTCCCTTCATCGGCGCGAGACGTTCGAATCTGGATTCCGGTGGCGACATCCAATTCACATCAGACGGTGCGAATTGTTAAGCTTGTGACCTCGGTCCCAACGCGCATGACGCGCGATCCGTCCTTTGGAAACCAGATCCTCTACGCTGAAATTCATCATCCGCGCTCGCCTCATGCCGAATTCAAAGTGGCGTACCGGGTAACCCGGTATGAATATTCGAGGGGGAATTATCACACGCTCAGGAACGAGGAGGATCCTGGAGCAGCGCCCGCGAGCGTGTTACGATATCTCCAGCCTGACCGCCTTGTACAAACCACTGGCCTTATTGCGCAAGTCTCCGAAGAGACAACACGGAACCAGAACGATGCACTGGATAAGGCCTATGCACTTTATAATTACGTCTTCGAGCACATGCGTTACGACAAGTCCGGGACAGGCTGGGGACGCGGCGACGCGGTGTGGGCTTGTGATACCAGGCGCGGAAACTGCACCGATTTTCACTCGCTTTTCATCGGGCTAGCCCGGGCTGCGCGCATTCCGGCACGGTTTGATATTGGCTTTCCTCTGCCTTCTTCGAGCGTCGAGAGCGGGGAAATCCCGGGTTATCACTGCTGGGCGGAGTTTTACGTCGAAGGGCTTGGCTGGATCCCGGTAGATATTTCAGAAGCATGGCTCGATCCCTCCATGCACAACTTTTACTTCGGCAGCCTCGATGCCAACCGGGTAGAGTTCTCAACCGGTCGTGACATCGTCCTTTCGCCGCGCCAAAGCGGAGGCCCGCTTAATTACTTCGTCTACCCGTACGTGGAAGTGGACGGCAAACCGTTTACCACGATCGTCAAGAGATTCAGCTTCCGAGACCAATGAAAAGGGGTGAATCGTGACCGGACGCTTTAAGAGTTCCATCGTGCTCGCGCTGTTATTCACAAGTGCCGCAGTATTTTCCAGCTCTCTCTGGGCTCAATCCGGGGAAAAGCTATTACCCGCTCCAAGTTCTTCCTCCCACACGGACTCGGGCGCCCGAACGGATTCGCTGGCAGAGCAACTTCGTGCTCTCACCCGGCAAGTGGCTCTTCAGCAACAGGAAATTAACGAGCTTCGCATCGAGCTCGAGAAGCAGCAAAAGGTTCCATCGCGGGTAACCGAAAAGGCCAGGCTGCATGAGCCTCCGCCTTCTGTCACCTCACGCAGCCCACGTTCCGGCCGCACTGAAGAGGTGCGCGCGTCGGCTTCGTCACAGACGCCGGAGCCAACAGAACCCAGAGCGAATGAGCCCGAAGTAGCTACGGCAGCCGGGAAGCCCATGGCCGGCAGCCCAGCGAAACAAGCCCAGTCTCCCTCTTCCTTAGAATCGAGCCAGAACAGGAATCCGGCTCTTACCAATTCTCCCGTCACTCCTATTCCGCTCCACATTGGCAGCGCCACGCTCACGCCGGTGGGATTTGTGGATGCGACGGAGTTTTTCCGCACGACGAACGTGGGCAGTGGAATTGGCACGTCCTTCGGATCAATTCCGTTTTCGAACACCTTGCAAGGCCGCTTATCGGAGAATCGCTTCACGATTCAGAACTCGCGACTCGGTCTCGAAATGGACACGGACTTTAGCGCTAACCGGGTGCGGGCGTATTTAGAAACCGACTTCCTGGGCCTGCAGCCCGGAAACGCCTTTGTCACCAGCAATAGCGACAGTCTGCGCATGCGGCTGTACTGGGTCGACCTGAGCCGTGGGAAATTTGAGTTTCTCGCCGGTCAGTCCTGGAGCCTGCTCACACCCGGTCGCACCGGCATCTCGCCTATGCCTGCAGATATCTTTTATACCGAGGACATGGATACGAATTATCAGGTTGGCCTCGCGTGGGCAAGACAACTGCAATTCCGATTTGTCTACCACGCTTCACCGCGCGTGGCCGCCGCGATCTCGCTCGAGGACGCCGAGCAATATGTGGGCGCGGGCGTGACTCTGCCACCGGGGTTCAGTGCCAGCCAGGTGAGTACCGGAGCGGCCACTTCCACGCCGAATACGTTTCCGGATGTCGTAGGCAAGTTGGCCTTCGATCCTGAAGTCGGTGGGAAGCACCTCCACTTCGAACTAGCAGGAGTGCTTTCGAGGTTCAGAACGTACAGCTCCGAATTCGGGCGAACTGCGGCAGTTGAAGGTGGCGGCGGTTCGTTCAACTTTAACCTGGAGCTGTTCAAACACTTTCACCTCGTTGAAAGCTCATTTCTAAGCCGGGGCGAGGGGCGCTACGTTGTGGGACTGGGTCCTGATTTTGTCGTCCATCCCGATGGCACGCCATCACTTGTGACTGCCGATTCGGGCGTCGCCGGTTTTGAGTACCAGGCCACCCCGCGCGTCATGTTTTACGGCTATTACGGAGGGGTTTATCTGGGAAGGAATTTCAGTGTTATTCCTGTCACTAACCCGGAGAGTGCTCCGATCTACATTGGTTATGGCTATCCGGCGGCGTCCGCCTTATCTCCGGCGCAGAACCGCGCCATTCAGGAGCCGACGTTCGGCATCATCCGCAACTTCTGGAAAAGCCCGCGCTATGGTGCGCTGCAGCTCATCACGCAGTATTCGTATCTTACCCGCGCCCCGTGGTATGTGGCGCCTGAAAGCCCAAAAAACGCGCATTTGAGCCAGGCCTATGCGGACATTCGCTACGTCCTGCCATAAACGAAATGGGCTGCTCGACCAGCTTCGCGCAGTGACTTTAGTCATCGCCTTCCGGCGGTCGAGCGACCAGAGTAGAATTCGTATGATAGAGATCACCTCTCGAGCAGCTTCGAACGAATCAACGCTCGTCTGGATCTCGTTTCAACACATTTCGCCGGTTTCCCCGGCGAACAGGAGGAAATTTCGATGACGAAAAGATTGACAATGCTTGCCGTGGTCGTCACGGTGTTCGGCTGTATGGCATACGCCGCAAGTTCAAGCCTAGTCGGGGTGGTGAGCGATAGCAGTTGTGGAGCGCAACACTCACAGGCTTCAGCAGCGGCCGCATCATGCGTGAAAAGCTGCGTTGCCGGCGGCGGAAAGTATGTGCTGGTCTCGCAGGGCAAAGTGTATCAGGTGACCCCGCAAGGTAAATTCGCCCAATACCCGGGCCAGGAAGTTCGCGTCCGCGGAAAGATTAGCGGTAGATCGATTGCAGTGACTTCGGTGACTCCTGCTCATAACGGAGATCCTCAGAAGAGCGCTGCCAAATCCTCGTCCGGAAACGGATGGTAGCGGCTCTGTAACGCCCCCCCTCATTCGACCTCCTACGTAGGCGCCTTCTCCGCTGGAAGGCAGGCGCAGTGATGCGGATGAGGGGGCTTGGTCGAGATTTTCGAAGTGGGGCACGCGTCATCCGGCTCGGTAACTGTGCCTTATCTGCAACTCGGCACTGGACTAGGCAGCCACCGAAATCGACTCCCGGAGATCGGCACGTTGAGGTGCGGAATCGCCTTCTAACCCACGAAGGCCATTCTCGATTTTCGCGGCAAGAAATTCTGGCGAGCGCTCACGAGGCTTTTGGAACCGATATGACAGTTGGGCTCCGCCCGGTCCGTCAATCCTTATCGAGAAACCGGGCTCGCTCTTGCCTTGCGTCAGCCACACCTTCCATCTGCCGGGCTTATTTTCTAGAACTGTGATGACAGCCGCTTCAAGTGACTCTCGAAGATCGACCGGTCGGATGCTATCGCGAAGTATACCGCCAGGCATCTCTGATCCTTTCCGCTCTTAAACCTGTTATACGAGAAGCATGCTCCTATATTATTGGATTGTCTGCGACTTTAGTCGGCATTCCAGCTCCTGGTGCGACTGACTGGTAATCTCAACCGGCCGTTGGATTCGCTCGGTGAGACCGTGAAGTGAGGTTGGCCTCGCGAGCGACTTCGGTTTTTTGTCGGTATGAACGACGCAATTCAGCGGGCTCAAAAGCTGCGAAGACTACAGAAAGAAATTCTCGCCTCGAATGCGTGCCCACGGCTTGTGCAATATTGCAACAGGGTCGCGCAGAAAAAGCGAGCAATGTACCGCGACCAGCGATACTGGGGCAAGGCCTTGCCCAGCTTTGGCGACCCGGAGGCAGAGGTCCTGATTGTCGGGCTCGCGCCGGCAGCTCATGGTGGAAATCGCACCGGCAGGATGTTTACCGGAGACCGATCCGGGGATTTCCTGTTCCGAGCGCTTTATGAGGCAGGCTTTGCGAATCAGCCGGGCTCGTCCAATCGGAACGATGGCCTGAGGCTAGCGAAATGTTACGTTACGGCGGTCGTCCGCTGGGCACCGCCTCAGAACAAGCCTACGCCAGGAGAAATTCGCCAATGCCTGCCATTCCTTAGGCGGGAGCTGGAACTGCTGGACCAGGTGAAAGTGGTGCTCGTCCTGGGCCGGGTGGCCTTTGACGCATACCTCCAACTGGCGCGAGGTCAAGTTAAACTTCCGGCGAAATCACTTATTCCCTTCCGTCACGGAGCGGCATACGACTTGCCCCGTCCAATGCCGCGCGTACACTGTTCATATCATCCCAGCCAGCGCAATACGCAGACCGGGCGGCTCACCGCCTCCATGCTGGGCGACGTGCTCAAGAACATCCAGCAGTACCTGGCTTCGGAGCACCAACTTTACCGGCAAGCTGACCGCGCAGTACGCGCGCGACGCTGATTTCATGGTAAATTGGGGGTTATCCAGGAAGCGTGGGTCGGGGAAGGAGATAAATACCATGAGCGTTGTACTGTTGATAGGCAGAATTATTCTGGGTGGCTATTTTCTTTACGCGGGCATACATCATTTTACGAGCCTGGAATACATGGCCGGCTATGCCAAGATGAAAGGAACTCCCACACCGAAAGCTGCAGTTGCAGGATCGGGAGTTCTGCTGATCCTGGGCGGCCTGAGTCTGCTGCTCGGTGTGCTTCCTATGGTGGGTTGCATCCTGCTGCTGATCTTTCTTGCCGGCGTCTCACCGATGATGCATGACTTTTGGAGAATACAGGACGCTCAGCAGCGCGTAGGTGAAATGATCAACTTCACCAAGAACATGGCACTGGCAGGAGCCGTCTTAATGATACTTGCGATGCCCGGTCCCTGGCCACTGAGCTTGTGGGTCGGACGATAGTACCGATCACTCACCGTTTCCTGACCTGTCCTCGCGTTCCGGGCAGGCACAGTTCGATGGTGCGGATTGAGAAGCCGAAGCAGCTTCGACGCGCTTTGCCCAGAGCGGGTAATCGAGCCCGGCAAGTCGATTGATCATGATGCCCTGAGCCACCAGCAATGCGACAGCAATTTCGATGATCAGCAGGTAAAATGGCTTGGTGACCACGCCCAGGGAAACGATCAGAGTAGTAGCGCCCGCCGGCGGATGGGCCGCCTTCAGCAGGATCATCAGGCTGGCCGTGAGAGCTAATGATAGGGCCGCGGCCATGATTCGCTGGAAATTCACGCTCGTTCCGATGGCCGAAGGGGCGTGGTGAAGTCCCATAAGCACAAGCGACCCGTAGCCGCAGCCTATGCCAATGGCATGACCGTACAAGGTGTGACGTGGGGAAGCGGTCGGAGAAAGCGGCGTGTAGAAGAGAAGGATAGCCGTCGGACCAAGGGAGGGAAAGACGAAAGGCGTATGGGAAACCATTGCCACTCCAGCAAGAATGGCGATGGCAATGAAGCCATTGATAAACATGAAGAGCGCCCAGATGGGGCGCTCCGGAAAGCGTCCAATGAGATGCGTAAGCCGGAGCCGCGCGACGAATCCCCGAGCGACGGCCGGGTCAAGCAAGGCCAGCCGGGAGGAGCTTTTCGAAGTCGATTCAGCCATCTTCTCACCTCGACGGCACGTTCATGCGCTGGCGAAAGGTTCTTGCCACTGAAACCACTGTCGCGAGCTTGGCAATGGCTTCATCTACCGCCCGGGTCTTCAGGCCGCAATCGGGATCTATCCAGACGTTCTCGGGTGGCAGGACCTCCAGGCCTTTCTTCAAACGCTCTTCGGTCAAGCGCTGATCCTCTACGACGTGGGAATGCGCATCCACCACGCCGTAGCTGATGTCTCTGGTAAACGGATTCTTCCTGAAGAGCTGCAGCATGTCGAGGCCACTGTTCGCCATTTCGAGATCGAAGTTGTCCACAGCCAGTTCAAGCATCCCGGGATAAATGCGTTCAAAATCCCCATAGCAGATGTGAGTGATGAAATAGGCATCAAAATCCTGCGTCATTATCTGCATAGCCTCTACGGCCACCGGCAATTCCTCGGGCCGGACTGAGATTGCCGGCTCGTCAATTTGGATGATCTTGCATCCGGCGCGAACCAGCGCGTCGACTTCTTTGCGAACCTCTTTCGAAAGGGCCAGACATGCGTCCCGCCGCGTTGAGTAAAATTCGTTGAAAGACCAGTCCATCAGAGTATAGGCTCCGGTCAAAATACCTTTGACTGGTTTCGAGGTCAGCCCTTGGGCGTAACGCCACCACTCCACCGTAATCGGCCCTTTCCAGTGCACCTCGCCGATGATGATGGGCTTGTGATAGTACCGGTTGCCGTAGGAGCGAACCAGGCCTCCTTGCTCAAACCCCGAGAGCCGATCCGCAAAATAGGCGACCATATCGCCGCGACACATCTCGCCATCAACCAGGACGTCCAGTCCTAATTCCTCCTGCTTGCGGATCCAGAACTCAGTGGCGCGCTTCTCCGCTTCTTCCAGTTCGGTCGGGCCAATCTCGCCCTGTGCGAAATCAGCTCGAGCTTTCACCAGATAGTCAGGCTTCGGGAAACTGCCCACTGAGGTTGTGGGCATAAGCGGCAGGTCGATTCCAAGGCGGCGGAGCTCTTTGCGGCTCATGCAGCCTCGCCCAGGAAGGATCTCTTCAGCGAGGTGAGATGGTGGAGTTTCAGCCGTGCCCGATCACGGGGCAAATACTCGAGACCACAGGAAGTGGTGAGATAAGCGCCCGCGGGCTGGACGTGGCGAAGCATGAGCTCGAGTTGGTGAAGGACTGCCTTTTGACTCTCGAGTCGTGTGTTGCGCCCGTCAAGTAAGCCGAAGCCGAGCTGCTTGATGGTGCCGTCAGTCTCGATCACTTGGGTCAGTTTTGGACTGTACGTGAAATCCAAAATAAGAACATCAAAAGGCAGATTCTGGAGTGCGGCGTAAAGAGGCGCTGAGTCGCCGAAATACAACGCAAGCGCGAGTTCAGCAGGGCCTTTGCGCGCGGCGATGAGGGCGAGCGCTTCGGAAGCAAAGCTCAGGCCGGCGGGATACTTCGCGAGAGCCGGCTCATCAACTTGGATAAGCCGCGCGCCAGCGGCAGCGAGCTCTGCCACCTCCGCTCCAAGCACCTCTGCAAAGGACATCATTAAGGAGTGTGAAGCCCGAGCGCCGCTCCCCGGCAGCGCCAGTCGAGCGACCGTGTAGGGTCCCGTCAGCACAGGCTTCACCGGCTGCACGGAGCGTTTCGCCGCCCATTTGAATTCATCAACGACAAGCGGCTGCAACCGCTTCACCGTTCCGCTTATGATGGGCTGACGAAAATAAAAGTTCGTATCGAAAAACCTTGTCAGCCCGTCGATCTGTGCGCCGTCGAGCTTACCGGCCAAATGAGAAACAGGATCGTTCCAGCGGATCAATCCGTCAGTTAGAATATCCATGCTCGCCTCTCGTTGCTCTTCAAGCGCCAAGGCGACCATCTGATCCTCGGCGGAGCGAACGTCAGCGTCCGCCTTTTCGCCACGGTCGCGCTGCGCGATGGCGCGGCGCAAGGCTTGTTCGTCAGGCGCACTGCCAATGCGGGGATAACTGCTGTGGTTGAGCGTGAGAAGTTCCATCTGCCGCCTGCCGCTCAAGTAGCGGAGCCTCTTTCTCCAGTAACCGGTCACGGGCCAAGTACTACCCAACGCCGGCCAAGATAGAGCCTGGCCGAACGGGAAGATTCAATCACAATCTGCAAAGGCTTCGGCTCCCGCAGGCGCAAATCTCTCCGCATGCTACACTCCATGATCTCGCCGCCCGCCTGGTTGTAAAGAATAAACTGCGCCCGCCGCCCGGCGGCATGCGGGCGGCGAACACCGAAGCCATAGCTGCCAACGTTCGTACGCTTTCCGCAGATGGCGAGGTGACCTTCCGAGATCAGCATTCCAGAGTACTTCTGCTGAATCTCAGAGGCAAAGCCAGCGGTCGCGATTAACGAAAATAAGGCTCTTGCACCCTCCGGAGTTTTGATCAGGGTGGCGTTGAGTTTTTCCACCGGGATGGCATCGCCTTCGAGGTAAAAATCGCGCGGCACAGCCTCATTGAACAGCTTCCCCGTAACAGTCTCAAACCGTCCCTGAGCGAGACCGACCACAGTCGCGATACCCAGCGCCGTTACCAGCAGGAACGCACGCGACCTCGAATGACTCAGCATCTCCGCCTCATTGCACGTGTAGAGCAGACCTGCGCTGTTCACGTCCGCGGCTTTTCGCGATCTTACGAAAAAACCACAGACTCTTATCCTCGTTGATTTATGATTTGGTCGCTATGACTAAAGTCTCGGCGACGTACTCAGCGGCGGGAACGGACGAGCGACTCGGGGCGATGAGCAGCTTGAGGTTCGCCCGCATAGGTACCAACTGACGCAGCCAGCGCTGGATCGCCCACCCACGCTTTCTACAGCCGTGGCCGCACATGGCCCTTATTGCTTCTGGTCCGAACCAAACGGCCGCCGCAAGCCCTTCTGTAAAGCAACGAGGGCTTCGGGGAACTTTGCTGCGGTGAGAGATGCCGCGCGGTACTGTTTGAGCGCCTCACTCCGTTTTCCTTCCAGATCATAGATGCGTCCCAGGTAGATGTGGGACCACGTTATGATACGCGGATCGCGCGCGAGGCCCAATACTTGCTTGAAATAGCCTTCGGCAATGTCCGGCTCGCCCGTGTTGCTCGCTACCACAGCCATGCCATAGAGTGCCCGCTCGCTCCTCGGGTCATATTGCTTCAGAACTTCCTCGAACGTGCTTCGGGCCTGCGCGTATTTCTGCAGGTAAATCAGGTTGTCCCCCTGATTCAGAAGGTGATCCTTCACGCTGATTTGCGGTGTGTAAACGACCGGACGACTTGTCTTGGGGGGAGCGAACTTAACGGAAGCCAGGGTCTTTTCCATTTTGTTAAGATCGATTCCCTGGATCATCTGCTGGAAGTAATCGCTGATCGGGGTGTCCTGCTGCTGGTATGCCGCGAGCGCATCATAAAAGTAAGGCGTCAGGATCAAGCCGTCGGCGAGGTCGCTCGCGGCCTGCTTTTCTGCATCTGCGGGCTTATCCATTCGCAGCTCCACGGCACGAATCAGGCATTCTGTTACTAGAAAAGAAAAATCATTCTTGAAGTCGGAGCGGAGAGCTGGCGCTTGGCGGGCAACTGCCTGAAGCTCGGCCTTCTGATGAATAACGGCCGCGTACTTTACAGCCAGCGGATCCAGAAGGAAGTGCAGGTACTGATAACGAATATCTTCGAAAGGGGCCTGAGTGGAGGGGGTGACGACCAGGTAGTAGTTTTCTCCATAAATACGGGCTTGCGCCTGCCCGGGAGCACCCAACAAGCACACATCGATGTGATAGAACCTTCCGAGGTACGAGCCGCTTGGAAACCGCAAATAGCCGTCCGTCAGAGCGATCTGGCGCCGCACCGTGCTGCTATACTGCCGACTCGCATCCAAGTAGCGGGGCCCCAGGCGGAGATACAGGTACTCCAGGTCTGCTTGGCGATAGAAGGTTCTAAGTAACGGAACCAGGCCTCGAACTTCACTGGCATCCGGCGGCAGGTCTTCAGAAGGAACGGTAAAGCTGAAGTCCGGCGGCTTGCCGAGTAGAAGCGCCAGCGAGACGTATTGCCCAAAGTCCTTCCCGGGATCGGCGATGCGATGTGCGGCATAGAACTTCGCAATCTGAGCAACGACGGGAAGATGCTTTTGGGCAATCCATTGGCGAACTTCCTGCCGGGTATCATCTCCCGTGTCGACAAAGAGTCCTGTGTCGTAGCCCGCCGCGTTCAATGCCGCCATCACATCAAACAGCGTTTCATCGGAGTTGAGGGTGACACCGCCATTGGATTGCGCGAAGGCTCTCGGGGGCGATAGCACCCAGACCAGCAGGATTGCGCACAACACCGCCCAGCCGGCGCCAAAGCCCCGCGCCCCGCTCTCGGCCCTGGTACCCATGGTTATTGCGGAGTTTCTCTCCTCCCTCTGGCTGAGCGGGGTAGCGCAGACTTGTTGTTGAAGTCTGCGGCCTTTCCGATGACGCAAAAGAAGAGCCGCGGAGTTACAGAACAACTCCGCGCTACTTGCTTTCGCTCGATGCAAACAGTTCATGAGGCAGCTTTGGTTAACCACGGACGGTGATTTGCCCCAGGGAGAGGATCACCGCACCTTGCGTTGGCTGCCCGAAGGCGGTTGCGGGGGTAAAACGGCTGAAATAAATCAAGCGGTCGAGATGTCGCATGAGCTCCGGGGAATGCTGGCCGGAAAGCACCTTGTAACCCGCCACCTGTCCGCCAGCGCCAATGTACATCATCACTACCACCGGCGTGTTGCCTGTATTAAAATCCAGCGGCGCCAGCGTGACCACCTGAGGCGGAGTCAGGAAGGAAAGGGGAACATCCGGGAAGCGGCTTACCGGCGCAACTTCGGATCCCATGATCAGACAAAAGCACAAGGCCGCGGCTGCAAGGCCCACGCTTCCCGGAAGCAGTCGCGCGCGGATGAGGTTGTCCACTCGCACTGCGAGGCGCGCGAGGACGTTTCGGTTGAGCTCGTGCGACATCCTCACACGCAAACGCAGATCCGCATCGTGTGAAATCGGCTGCCGAGGGAGAGTGCGCAGGTCCTCCGTGAGCATTTGTGCGCGCTCCAGCGCCCGCTCACAGGGTGGGCAGTAGTGCAAATGGAAGCGGATGGAGCGTCGAACGTCTGGCGGGCACAACCCGTCCACATAATCCGAGAAAAACTCCCGAATTTCCCCGCACGACTCGAACATATTGCCGACCTTAACTAAGCCTGGTAAGTCAGACAACCGGCCAGCTTCCGCCGCAGCAACTCGCGACCGCGCTTCAGACGGGATTTAACAGTTCCCTCCGCGACGCCCAGAATCTCCGCGATCTCTTCGTAGGACAGGTTCTCCATCTCCCGAAGCACTACAGCGGTCCGGTAAGGCTCGGCGAGGCTCAAGAGCGCACGCCTCACCATCTCCCGCCGCTCGCTCTGCTCCATCAATTCGTACGGCGTGGCAGGGGAAGTCGCCTCGGCACCGGCAGTCGGGTGAAGGTTGTCGCGGTCTTCAAGTAACGGGGTTTCGTGCTTCAGCCGCCGGAACCAGCCGCGCCGATAGTTGAGCGCTTCGTGAACGGCAATCCGGTAGATCCACGTTCTCAGGCTGCTCGTCTGACGAAACTGGCGGATGCCCCGGATAATCTTGATAAAAGCATTCTGTAACGCATCGGCAGCGCCACCTTCATCCCCAATGATGTGAAACATCATGTTATAAATGGGATTCCGGTAGACCTGCAGCAGATACGCATAAGCCTCTTCTGATCCCGCCTGCAAATCCGCAACCAGTGCGGCTTCCTCTGTCGTAGCGGGAAGGACCCCTTCAAGGGGGACAGGAATTGCGCGTACAGTATCTCCCATAGCTCAAAAATACCAGCTTCGGGACCTGCCTGCAATATGCCCCCAGTGATTTCGTAATCTGGCCTCGCGGAGCGCCATAGGCGCTTGATTGCAGGATGGTTCGGCGATCGGGGCGGGCC
>JBOGJS010000346.1:0-4837 GCA_050745365.1 Terriglobia bacterium | reverse complement strand
GCGTGCACTTCCGCTTGTGCACGTCGGCTCCAATGGCTATCATCGTTGGTGCCTCCTCGTTTTGGATTTACTGCCGGTCCAGTTTACCCGGACCCGAGGAGGCATCGCCTTTTCATAACATCACGGTACCGCCTCTGTGCCGTGGGTCTTAGCAAGCGGCGGGGAGTTGTCCTATAACTCCGCCGCAGAAACGCGGCATCACGACCAAATGAAGGCGGAGGACATGAAAGAGATCACCAGGCGCGAATACTTTAAACGAATGGGAGCAGGAGCCGCGGCGCTCGGGGCAGGGGGAATAGACTTTGCCTGTAATCCCGCCGCGCACCCGCAAGAGAAAGCGAGAGGAACGCAACCCGAACCCGGAGAGCAAGGCTTCAACACGCCACCCAACCGCGCGCAACGGATGGCGTGGTGGCACCAGGCACGGTTTGGCATGTTCATTCATTTCGGACTTTATAGCGTGCTCGGCCGGCACGAATGGGCCATGGAAGAAGAAGGCATTCCCGTGCTCGAGTACATGCAGCTTGACGAACGCTTCAAGCCCAAGCCGGGCTTCGCCAAGGCGTGGGCGAAGCTGGCAAGCCGCGCAGGAATGAAGTATATGGTGATGACCACCAAGCACCACGAGGGTTTCTGCAATTTCTCGACGAGTTTGACGAACTACTGTGCGCCCAAGACCGCGCCTGGACGCGACCTGGTGAAGGAATACGTGGAAGCCGCGCGAGACGAAGGCATGCGGGTGGGTTTCTACTACTCGTTGATGGACTGGCACCATCCGGATGGAGCACGATGCTGGCACGACGCGGCGGCTCGCAAGCGCTTTGTAGCTTACACCCACGGGCTCATTCACGACATCATGAGCCATTACGGAAAATTAGACATCCTCTGGTACGACGTGGCTTGGCCGCCCTTGGGTCCGGGACCGGACGGGTGGCAGTCCCACAAGATGAACCGGATGGTGTTTGATCTGCAGCCGGAGATTATCGTCAACAACCGCAACGAGCTGCCCGGCGATTTTTCCACGCCGGAGCAGCATGTGGGCGGACCCTTGACGAAGGGCAACGGTCGCGGCTGGGAAACCTGCATGACGATGAACGATAGTTGGGGTTTCAATAAAGGCGATGACGACTGGAAAAGCCCTAAAACAGTGGTGCGCGATCTCATCCATTGCTCGCAGGGAGGCGGCAACTACCTCCTGAATATCGGGCCGATGGGGGACGGATCCATCCCCGAGCCTTCGGTCCGCATCCTGAGCGCCGTGGGAAAGTGGATGGATAAACACGGGGAGACCATTTACGGCTCAGAGACCTGCCAGGTGACCCACTCGACTTATGCCGCGTTTACCCGAAAGGGGAACATGCTCTACATGCACGTCTATTTCTGGCCGGGTGATTACGTTGCGATCGGTGGGCTGAAAACCAAGGTGAATTCGGCCCGGATCCTCACGACCGGCCAGAACGTGAAAGTGGAGCAGAGCGAGTTTCAGGCGAAGTTTACAGGGCTGCCGGCCAAGGCCCCGGACGAGCTTGCTACCGTGCTTGAGATCGAGTGTGCGGGTGAGCCGGTGCAGGATACCCTTTGGGTCCGGGAGGCGAGGCCCCGCGACGGAGTCTGAGGGCAGCGGGGGTAGCGCCACGGCACGGAGTTTGTGCCGTGGGTATTTGCTGACGCAGCGCACAACCGCGGGTGGCGCATACATCCGGGTATTTGGCATGTTTGCGACTAGGTGATTCCAGCACGAATAGCCTGGCATTCGCCTTTGTTTATCCCGAACGAGGCTTGACGCACGCCGCGCGGGCGTTTGACAGGTGTTTTCCCCCCATGATAGCCTCTCTATTTTGCACTGATCATCGTGAGCTTGCCAGGAAAGGGGTTTGCTGTGGCGCACCAGAACCTGAGTTATCTGTTTACATCTGAATCTGTTACAGAAGGACATCCCGATAAGGTTTGTGACCAGATTTCCGATGCCGTTCTTGACGCTGTCCTTGCCAAGGACCCGAAGGGCAGGGTGGCTTGTGAAAGCATGGTGAAGGACAAATCGGTCTATGTGATGGGTGAAATTACGACGGATACCCATCCGGATTTTCAAAAGGTGGTTCGAGACACTGTTCGCTCGATCGGCTACACGGAACGCGATTGTGGCTTCACCGCGGATGATTGTGAAATCACAGTGAACGTCTCCCGGCAGAGCCCCGACATTGATATGGGCGTTGGGCCGGGGGGTGCGGGCGATCAGGGGATGATGTTCGGATACGCCTGCGATGAGACGGATGAGTTGATGCCTTTCCCCATCATGATGGCTCACAAGCTATGCCAACGGCTTGCCGAAGTTCGCAAAAAAAAGATTGTCGATTTCATCCGTCCCGATGGCAAGTCACAGATGACGGTGGAATATGACGATGGGTCTCCGAAACGCGTGGACGCCGTCGTCGTCTCTACCCAGCACACGGAGGCGGTGAGTCGGGAGACGTTGCGGGAGGGTGTTCTGGAATGCGTGATTAAGCCGGTTATTCCAGCGCACATGATGGACGGCAAAACGAAATTCCACATTAATCCGACGGGGCGATTTGTCACCGGCGGGCCCGTGGGCGACTCAGGCCTTACCGGCCGCAAGATCATCGTCGATACGTACGGCGGAACGGCTCATCACGGAGGAGGGGCGTTTTCCGGCAAGGATCCCACCAAGGTTGATCGCTCTGCCGCCTATATGGCGCGCTATATTGCCAGGAACTTAGTGGCGGCCGGGCTTGCGCGGCGGATTGAGGTGCAGTTAGCTTACGCCATTGGCGTGGCCGAGCCGGTCTCGGTGATGGTCGATACGCTCGGCACCGGAAAACTGCCGGAGGCGCAACTTGTGAGCCTGATCCGCAAACACTTCGAACTTACCCCTCAGGGGATTATCCAATCGCTCGACCTGCTTCGCCCCATTTACAAAAAGACGGCGGCCTACGGCCACTTTGGCCGGCCGGAACCCGAGTTTACCTGGGAAAAATCAGACAAGGCAGCAGCGCTGCGCAAGGAGGCTGGAGTTTAAATGGCGACGACAACCGTGAATGCGAGTTATGACGTCAAGGATTTGAAGTTGGCGGAGAAGGGAAAACTCCGCATCGAGTGGGCGGACCAATGGATGCCCGTTCTCCGGCTGATTCGAGACCGGTTCAGGAAAGAGAAGCCGCTGAAAGGCGTGCGCGTTTCCGCCTGCCTGCACGTGACGACGGAAACGGCCAACCTGGCGATTACACTGAAGGAAGGGGGAGCAGACGTGGTGTTGTGCGCCTCCAATCCGCTCAGCACTCAGGATGATGTGGCGGCCAGCCTGGTGAAAGACTTCCAGATTCCCACCTTCGCCATCAAAGGCGAAGATAATGAAACCTATTACAATCACATCCTCTCCGCCCTGGCGCACAAGCCGCAGATGACGATGGATGATGGTGCCGACCTTGTCACCACCATCCTGACGAAGCGCACGGAGCTTGCCGGGGAGATTCTGGGCGGGACCGAAGAAACCACGACCGGCGTCATCCGGCTGCGAAGCATGGAGAAAGAGGGCATGCTCAAGTTCCCGATTGTCGCGGTGAACGACGCGGATACGAAGCATCTTTTCGACAACCGGTACGGGACGGGGCAATCGACCGTGGATGGCATCATTCGCTCGACCAACGTTCTGCTGGCGGGCATGAATATGGTTGTGGCGGGCTATGGCTGGTGCGGGCGCGGCTTTGCCATGCGGTCCCACGGGCTGGGCGCCAACGTGATTGTCACGGAAGTTAACCCCACGCGCGCCATCGAAGCCGTGATGGACGGCTACCGGGTGATGCCGATGGAAAAAGCGGCAACGATCGGTGACGTATTTGTGACCTTGACGGGCGATAAGAGCGTGATTCGCGAGGAGCACTTCAAGCTGATGAAGAGCGGCGCCATTGTGTGTAACTCTGGCCACTTTAATGTCGAGATTGATATTCCCGCGCTCGAGAAGCTCTCGCAAGCGAAGCGGACGACCCGCGATTTTGTCGACGAGTACACGCTCCGCGACGGGCGCAAAATCTACCTTCTTGGCGAAGGACGCCTCATCAATCTGGCCGCAGCGGAGGGCCACCCGGCTGTGGTGATGGATATGAGTTTCGCGAATCAGTCGCTTTCCGCTGAGTATATGGTGAAAAACGGCAAGAAGCTTGAAAAGAAAGTCTACGTTGTGCCCGCGGAAATCGACCAGGAAATTGCGCGGCTGAAGTTGAGCTCGATGGGCGTCGTGATTGACACGCTCACGCCCGAGCAAGTGGAATATTTGGCCTCGTGGTCCGAAGGAACGTAAGGGGTTTTTGGTCCCTTAATTCTGGATTGGCGACTTTGGATTTTTGTGACCGAGGATTTATGCTGTCGAGAAAGATGCCGTCTCGCCGCTTTAGGCTTTCTGTTTCCCTGTACAAGATGCAAAATGATCAAGAGGCTTGATGCGACGAGCCGAAGAGTATAAGTTTACGGTTCTTTTCGATCCCGCCGAGGAGGGAGGGTATGTAGTAAAATGCCCCGCGCTTCCTGGCCTTGTAACTGAGGGAGACACTCTTGATGAAGCTCGAGCCATGGCAGAGGATGCTATTCGAGCCTACATCGAGAGCCTCCACAAGGATGGCCTTCCCGTCCCTGAAGACAAAAAACTGCAGTTGGATCCTGTCAAGGAACAGGTCAGAGTCGTCCTCGAAGTTGCATGAGCGGTCGTTTGCCCTCCCTCCTCAAGCCTCGCGAGGTACTGCGGGCTTTGAGAAAGGCTGGCTTTGTTGTGTAGCACATCTCCGGAAGCCATTATGTTCTGAAGCATGCGGGCGACCCTGCCTTAAGG
>JBOGJS010000345.1:0-7026 GCA_050745365.1 Terriglobia bacterium | reverse complement strand
CGTGTGTTTTCCATGGACGGCAACATCTTCACCTCTCCGTCCTCTCTTTGCACTGCCAGCGTGCACTTCCGCTTGTGCACGTCGGCTCCTATGGCTATCATCGTTGGTGCCTCCTCGTTTTGGATTTTACTGCCGGTCCAGTTTACCTGGACCCGAGGAGGCATCGCCTTTTCATAACATCACGGTCAACCTGTTTTGGGTTGAGCGTGGGGTTTTACGAGGATCACAGGCCCGCTGCCCGCTTTCGTCTGTCCCGAACGAAACGCCGCTCCAATCCTAATCCCCACGGCACATAAGCACGTGCCGTGGCTACCCTCATCTCCAGGGCATTACACCAAAATCAAAATTCCAAAGGAAGAATGACTTGACAAGTGAGTAAGCCCGCAGTAAAGTGCTCAACCGGTCGCAGTATATTTCGACGAATTGGGGTACGTTATGAGCAGATTGCGTTTCTTTGTCTTCACTATGGTAGGGTTCATAGTATTAGCATTTTGTGCGAGACAAATGACGGCTCAGGTCGGCATGGCGACACTGAGCGGTACCATAACAGATCCAAGCGGCGCTGTGATTCCAGGCGCCCAGGTGACGCTGGCAAACGTCACGGAAAAAGCGGAGCGCCACGCAGTCACAACCCCTTCCGGTCAATATGTCATTCCCGCCATTCTTCCGGGAACGTATCAACTTCAGGTGAGGGCCAGTGGGTTTCAGCCGAGAACTCTCACAGGCGTCATCCTGACTTCTGGGCAAGGCAGTACGCTGAACGTCACCCTGGGCCTTTCCGAAGCTGTCCAGCAGGTCACGGTGAAAGAGGCGCCGCCGCTTCTCCAGACCACCACAGCAGCGGTGGGGGGCGAAGTAACAGGGCGGCAGTTTACTTCATTGCCGATGCTGGGGAGGAATTTTACCAGCCTGATCGTCATCCTCCCTGGCGTGGCGAATGTGCCCAATGCAGACCAGGGCTACGCCTCTTCCGGAATCAATGGCGCCGCGCTCGTGCCCGCTGTATACGGCCAGAGGCAGCGCGACAACAGTTTCACTGTAGACGGCGTCACCAACCTCGAGCCAAACTTCACGCGCCTCGGATTGCTTCCTCCGCCCGAAGCCATTGCGGAAATGAAAGTGGAAACGGCCAACGATTCAGGCGCCTATGGCTGGGCGTCGGGCGCCAGCATCAATCTGGTGACCAAGTCCGGCACGAACCAATATCACGGTGATGCATGGGAATATCTTCGCAACGGCGCCCTGGACGCACGAAGCTATTTTCTTCCCAATGTGGGCGCCTTCCAGTGGAATCAGTTTGGGTTCGCCGGCGGCGGTCCCTTAGTGATACCTCATATCCTTTCCAAAAAAAAGGCGTGGTATGTCTTTGGCTGGTACGAAGGCGTCCGAATCCACCAAGCCGCTAATTACACCGCGTTGGTTCCGACGGCTGCGCAACTCAGCGGCGATTTTTCCGGCAGTCCCGCAATGTTTAATCCCTACACAACCATCACAGGTCCTACGGGAAATATCGTGAGCCGGCAAGCTTTCTCCCAGAATCAGATTCCCTCGGGTTTACTGAATTCAATCGCGCTCACCCTGGCCAAGGCGATCTATCCCGCGCCGAATTTTTCCGGCGTGATCCCGGGAAAGAATTTTCTGAATACCACCCCGGTCATCAACACCTCAGACCAATGGAGCGGCAGAGTGGACCACCAGTTTGGCGCTAAAGACAGCTTCTATGCGCGGTATAGCGACTGGCGCAACCCGCTCACCAGCGTTACCTTGCCTGCCGTACCGTCCGACACGTACAGCCGCTGGACCAACTCCGTCGCCAGCGACACGCATACGTTCAGCCCCACCTTTCTGGTGACTGGAAGATTCGGATTGCAGCGCGTCGTCTACAATCAGTTTTCCGAAGGGCCTAATCTTTCCCAACAAACTGGATTGGTAAGCGTATTTCCGCCTTATCATGGGTTTGACTTTCTCCCCAGTTTGAATATTCCTGGTTATCCCGCCCTGTCAGAGTTTTATGGCAATCAAGGACCGGAGTATTTTCTTACCTGGACGGGCGATGCGCAAAAAATCAGCGGCCGCCATACGATTGCGTTTGGAGGAGGGTACGTCCGCGACAGCTACTTTGCCGACCACACCGCCGGCACGGAGGACTTTGGGACCGGTCAAACGGCTTTCGGCGCGGGAACCGGCTCATCGCTTGCCAGTTTCCTACTCGGGCTGCCATTGGACGCGAGCCGGCAAGCCGGAATTACTGGCGGTCACTTCCTTTTTCATAATTATTCTCTCTATCTTCAAGACACATTCCGCGCCACCCCGAAGCTGACCCTGAACCTGGGCTTGCGCTGGGATTACATTTCTCCGCCCATGGAGACACCCGGGCTCGGGACTTTTGATTGGAATACGGGGACCTATTTTTGGGATACGACCAATCCCATTACCGGCGCGCCCGCCAATATTCGCCGCGGCCTGGTACCGCCCGACTACAACGGCTGGCAGCCAAGAATCGGCGTCGCCTATGCGTTAACGCCTAAGACGGTGGTGCGCAGTTCTTATGGGATTTTTGACAACATTTTTGGAAGCAACCAGCAAAGTTATACGGGATCAAGAGGAGACTGGCCTTTCGCTTTTGAGCAATCTCTGGGAGGTCTTAACACTACAACACCGGATGCCTTTCTCCAGAGTCCTTTCCCTGGCCCTCCGGTGGGTTCTCGAACGCCGCTTGGATGCGGACAATGCGCCAACATTCAGCCCAGTTCCTCCCGCCAGCCTTACGTCCAGGAATGGAGCTTCTCACTTCAAAGGCAGCTTACGCCCTCCACTATGGTGGAGGCGGATTACTTTGGATCGCACGGCGTGAAGTTGAGTGGCCAGGTCATCGACAATGTTGCAACCGTTCCCAGCCCGGTGGGTTCCTATAAAACCCGTCAGCGATGGCCGCAATTTCCACCATACATCATGAACAACTTCAACGAGTTTATGTCCTGGTATGACGGTCTGAGCTTGAAATTTGAGAGACATTATTCAAAGAATCTATCTCTGATTGGCAGCTACACATGGTCAAAAACGCTCGATCAATCTGACTCCTTGGGAAATGGCGGCGTCTACGGTTTACCGGATTATAATCCCACACGATTCAATATCAGTTCCTTCAAAGCCCCGGCGGGATTCGATGTGCGGAACATTCTCTCCTTGGCCTACATCTATGACCTTCCGTGGAAAACAAGCTCTCGCTGGGTGAATGCCGCCGTCGCGGGGTGGGAGCTTTCAGGGATCGTAAGTTACGGTAGCGGTATTCCCTATTACATTCTGCTTTCCACGGACAATGAAAATATCGGGGTGGTTCCCGGCCGCATCTCCGAATTCCCGAACCTCGCTTGCAATCCGGAAACAGGGTTCACTCGAAGCGCGAAGGAATGGTTCAATACGGCCTGTTATCAGCTTCCGCAATTTGGCACACAGGGTAATGCCGGAAGACATGCGCTTTTCAGTGATCCGATTGCGAATTGGGATTCCGCCATCGTCAAGCGCTGGCCCTTGGGTGAAAACCGGAACTTGGAATTCAGGGCGGAGTTCTTCAATTTTCTCAACGCCAGCACGTTTGACCCTCCTGTATCGCAGTTCGGACCGGAGCTGGGCACCGTTTCCACGACCGGACGCCAGCCGGGCCGCCAGGTCCAGTTTGCCCTTAAGTTGCATTTTTAAGTCCCGTCCGAAAGTCCTCCGCCAAATATTGACGGGCTACCCCTCTCAAGATTTAAGACTATGAGCTGGAACTGCTGAAGTAGCATGTCATAATTCGAAAGAAGCAGGAGGAGAGCATGAGTATCAAAAACATTACGCGCCGACAATTCGGGCTGGCAGTGGCCGGGACAATCGCCGCTCGCGGCATGGCGCAGTCCGGCACGGCCAATACTTCCGCTAGCGGAGAGCAACACTTGCCCCGCGAAGTCTGGGTGGCCAGTATGGGCCAAATGGGGCTAACGGCGCAAAATCCTCAAGAAATGTGCCGGAAGATGTTGAACCGAATGGAGGAGGCGACGCCGCTTCGGCCGGAGATCGTTTGCACGCCGGAGGTCTTCCCTTTTGTAGGATTGACTGGGGGTAGGAGGCCAATCCTAGCTGAGGTTGCGGAGGAGCGGACCGGACCGATCCTCGATCAGTTCGCCAATTTTGCAAGACACCACCATAGCTACATTATCTGTTCCACTTACACGAAGGAGGCGGGGCGCTATTATAATGCCGCTGTACTCTTCGATCGGGAAGGAAGATATGTGGGCGAGTACCGCAAGACCAATCCCACGGACGATGAGATTGAGATGGGGATTACGCCAGGGCCGCTGAGGCCGCCTGTCTTTGAAACCAGCTTCGGAACAATGGGCATACAGATTTGCTACGACGTGAACTGGCAGGCCAACTGGCGTCATCTGAGTGACGAAGGGGCAAAGATCGTCTTCTGGCCTTCAGCATTTGCCGGCGGCAAGATGCTGAACAGCCTCGCCTGGATGAATAAGTATTACGTCGTCTCGAGCACACGATTTCTCCACCCGACAAAGATGGTCAATCCACTGGGAGACGATATCGTTGTAACCGGACGGGCTGCAAACTGGATTTGTGCCCCGCTCAACCTGGACTTCGAGGTTGTGCAGACTGTCGTGGACTTCCGGAGGTTCAAGGACATTCGGAAAAAGTATGGTAGAGGCTTCCGTTTCCGAATCCTGCACGTCGAGGCGCTTGCAATGGTTGAAGGCGTGTCCGCGGACATCTCGGCTGCAGAGGTAATCCGAGAATATGATATTCCAACTTCCAAGGAGCTCCTGGCCACCTCTACGAGATTGCAGCATTCAAAACGTCCGGTTTGAATGGCATCATCTTCAGTTTGGCACAACGCATGGGCGATCCAAGAGTTCTCGTCGGTAGCCCGAGCGATCAACGAAAATGCCATCGAGGACGAGTTGTCAGCAACCTGACCCCATGGGGAATTCGAAACGATGAAACAGTACACACGCAGAGAAGTGCTTGGGACGATTGGGGCGGTCTCCGCCGGAGCGTTCCCCCGGCTGGTGAACGCGGAGCCAGCGGAGCCGCAACGTGCGAGGCCCAACGTCATCATTATCATCATCGATGACCAGGCCTACGGCGACTTGAGCTGCATGGGAAACAAGAAACTCCACACGCCCAACATTGATCGGCTCTTCGAAGAAAGCGCCTGGTTTCCTAACCATTACGGATCCCCACTTTGCTCTCCCGGCCGCTCCTGTCTAATGACCGGGCGCTACAACTACCGTACGGCCATCGTAGACACCTCCACGGGCCTCTCGATGATGCGCCCGAACGAACTGACCATGGCAGAAATTCTTCGCAAGTCGGGCTACCGGACCGGCATTTTCAGCAAGTGGCACCTGGGAGATCATTACCCGCTCCGGCCCATTGATCGTGGTTTCGATGAGTCCCTGATCTGCAAAGATGCCATCGTCGCTGGGATTGCAAACGCGCCGGGCAATTCGCTCTTCAGCCCGGTCCTTTACCACAACGAAAACCCGGTTAAGACCCACGGCTATATCACGGATATTTCGTTCAACGCGGCCCTGGAATTTATCGAAGCCAGCCGTGGGCGGCCCTTCTTTGTATATCTGGCCACCAACGTGGTGCACACGCCCCTCCAGGTAGCTCCCCATTACAGTGACCCCTTCAAGGCGATGGGCTTTGACGAATACACGTCTAAGCTTTACGGCGAGATGGTCAATCTGGATGAAAACGTAGGAAGGCTGAGGGCGAGACTTGCGCAGCTCGGTTTAGCGAAAAATACGATCATCATGTATACCGTGGATAACGGTCCGATTGGGCCGCATGGGGTTGATAACGTTCCGAACGGAGCGCAGCGCTACAATCTCGGCTTGCGCGGAGGAAAGAACACGGTATGGGAAGGGGGCATAAAACTGCCCTATTTTGTTCACTGGCCGGCGAAGCTTCCGCCGGGCAGAAGATGTGACCAGATTGTGCAGCATATTGACATATTGCCCACGGTGCTTGAAATGTGCGGCGTGGCCAAGCCGCCCGCCGTTCATCTCGATGGAAGAAGCCTGTTGCCTCTGATGGAGGGAAGGAGTGTGAGTTGGCCGGAGCGGACGCTTTTCTTCGAGCAGAGCCGGCCCGACCGCGCCCACAGAGTTTATGGCGACGAGCCAAGGCTTTTTGTGGATTGCGCCGCGCGCGGGCAAAAATACAAGATTGTGATGGCCGCGCCGGATCCTATTAAGCGATACTTCAAACCGATCGGCTTCGAAGAAACCGAGCTCTATGACATTGAGAATGATCCCGGAGAGAGCAACAACATCGCACGCCAGCATCCGGAGATTGTTCGCCGCATGAGGGAGCAATACGAAGCTTGGTTCAAAGACGTCAGCCGGGGTATTGACCCGCCGGTGCGGAACTCTTTGGGTTCCCGTCACGAGAATCCGGTTAAATTGACGTCCCAAGACCTGCGGGGGGTGCGCTCGGCACGCGGACCTCACATGCTCGAGAGCGCGAGCATGCAAGCTGAGAAGAAGCAACCGCTGGGCTTTGGCTACTGGGCAGTGAACGTGGTGCGCAGTGGCCGCTATCGCATCACGATGCAATTTGAGGTTCCACAAGTTCTCGATGCCACCTGCCCGTGGCGCTTCCCACTCCGAAAAGGTGAAGCGTTCTTGAGGATGGGAAATTTGGAAACAAGCCAGTTGATTCCGGACGGAGCCACCGAAGTTGTTTTCAACACCACCCTGCAGCAGGGAGAACAATTTCTCAATGCGTCGCTAACCGACCAGAGAGAAGAAGGCATCGACGTGTCACCATTTTTCGTGGTCGTCGAATGCCTCGAGATCGGAAGAACGTGAGAGGATTCTGGCATTGTGAAAACGACCCCTCATCCGCCCTCCTACGTCGGGCACCTTCTCCCCTGCGGACAAGGTAGGGAGGAGCGCGCTACGTTCGCTGGGCACGCCGCGATGGCGTTGTCAATCTTCTCCCCTGGGGAGAAGGTGGGGAGGGGAG
>JBOGJS010000344.1:0-22918 GCA_050745365.1 Terriglobia bacterium | reverse complement strand
ACGGGCGAGCAAATCCTCTACAGGTCGGGCACCGATTCGGCAATCTGCCGTGTTACGCTGGACCTCGATCGGGGCATCTATAATACGGCTTCTTCAACCTACCCGTACAACAGTGTGAACGCCGCAAGGCGCGACAAGCTATTGAAAGAACACGGCGACGAGGTGATGCAAGAGAAATACATGGAACTGGATGAGTGGTTTGTCCTCAAGGCAAAGCGCCCCGGCGTCAGTGCTCGGGAATTGGCCCACCGCTATGGCCTCGAAGAACTGCGTGACTTCATCAGCCGCAGCCGCTTTTTGTGCGACAAGCGACGCGATTGGCCGTTCGCTGAGAAACTGCTGCCTGGCTCCCCAACGTCCACGTAAGCAAGGCGCACGGGCAACCAATCCGCAGTTTGAGTTCGAGAGGCTCCCATACAGTTCTACCGTGGAGAAACAGATGGATAAGGTAAATCGAAGAACGATGCTACGTCATTCGTCCGCCCTGGCGGGAGCCGCGGCCGCCCTGTTCCCGATGCCCGGATCCGGTGCTCAAGAGCAACAGCCGGATCGAAAGCTGAGGGTAGTCGCGGTTGGCGGCCACTGCGATGACCCCCAAACTTGTGCCGGAGGAACCCTGACTCTCTTAGCCGATCAAGGGCACGACGTTGTCGCCCTATCGCTGACCGGTGGACCACCTCCGCCTCTAAGTGCGAATCCCGCGAATCGCTCTGTCGAGCATCGTCTGGAGGGCGCGAAAATGGCTGAAATTCTGAAGATTCGGCTGGATTGTTTGGACTATAGCGGGTCAAACAGCGGCCAATTTACCCTCCCAATCGTCTATGGAACAGCTTCAGAGATTACGGGGAAACGATATAACGAATTCACGGAACTCCTGCTCGACAAGTACAAGCCTGATATCGTCTTCACACACTGGCCCATCGACTTCCACATGGATCACCGCGCCGCTTCCTTGCTCACCTACAGCGCCTGGTTAAGCAGCGGTAAAAAGTTTCCGCTCTACTATTTCGAGGCGGAAACCGGAACCCAGACGCAGGACTTTTTCCCTACCCATTACGTCAATATCACGTCGGTGGAGGAGCGCACGCATGAAGCCTGGAAAGCCCTCGCCTTGTATTACGACGCCGTCTGGCCTCTGCACAAGATGATGCGGCACTTTCGCGGCGCCGAACACGGTTGCAAAGTGGCAGAGGCGTTCAACCATCATCCCGAAAGCCCCTCGGTGCCGGCGCTGCCTGAGTAAGCACCTGCTCCGCTAAACAGATCGGGAGGCATGACGCTAGCTGCCCTATGAGATTGATAAAGAAATAACACGCATCAAGGAGGGAATTGTGTCGACAAGACCAGGAATGAACCGCAGGGACTTTTTCAAGACCGGTGCGGGCGCGCCCGCTGCAGGAGCCGGCATGCTAGCCGGTCTCCCGCCCGCGCCGCTCCCTGCCCTCAAGCCGGCGGGCAAGTCGATAAAAGTTTATATGATGACGGACATGGAAGGCGTGAGTGGTGTTTACGACAACGATCAGTGCCCACCCTATGAGGGTCCGCGCTGGCCGGAGTCCCAG
Source organism: Terriglobia bacterium (assembly GCA_050745365.1). Taxonomy (GTDB): domain Bacteria; phylum Acidobacteriota; class Terriglobia; order UBA7540; family UBA7540; genus RH2-MAG17b. The sequence goes on along the minus strand of JBOGJS010000344.1, from coordinate 21,356 downwards.
AAGCTGCTTACGGGCGAAGTGAATGCCGCTGTGGACGGCTTATTTGAAGGCGGCGCAACTGAAGTTGTCGTTCGAGACGGCCATGATGATAGCCGCAGTCTTTCCGCCCTCACCATTAACCCTCGCTGCCGGTTGCTATCCGGCAAAGCTGTCGCGCCCACTGAGGAGCTCGACGCCTCGTACGACGCTTTCATCTTTGTAGGCCAGCACGCCATGGCCGGAGCCAAAAAAGGTATCCTCAACCACTCCTACAATTCCCGGGGCATCGAGAACCTTTGGGTCAACAACATGCCCGTGGGAGAGATTGGCGGGAATGTGATGGTGGCGGGAATCTTCGGCATTCCGGTGATTATGCTTTCGGGCGACCGGGCGGCCTGCAAAGAGCTTCACGCGCTAGTCCCAAAGGCCGAATGCGCCGAAGTAAAGTCGGGCGTGAGCCGGACCGCTGGCTTCATGCTTCCCCACCCCACAGCGTGCGCGCTCATTCGTGAAACTGCCCGCCGCGCCGTGAGCCGCATTTCGGAAATTCCGCCTTATCGCGTGACAGGACCAGTAGAAGTGAAAGTGGAGTACACCACCCGAGGTGTAAAGCAGTTTCGTCCCCGGGCGGGAGTCGAACAACTGGATGAGAGGACGTGGGCTTTTAGAGGCAAAGACCTTATGGACGCGTGGCTGAAGTATTCAAACTTCTGATGCTCAGGTACTCGGGATTTCAGCGTTACAATACTCTTGCTCGTTCCAGGAGGTTTTCCATGACTGAGAATGATCTTTCCCGAAGGAGTTTTCTACGGAACTCCGCTGGAGGCTCCGCGGCGCTGGGTTCTTTATCGGCCTCGCCGGCGAGGGCCTTGGCTGCGCCCGCCGATCCTCCCTATCCTGTGACGTGGTGTCTCGATCCTTCCGGCCCGACGCCAGCCGATCCGGGGAGGGTGAACAGTTTTAAGCTCGTCACACGAACTGGATTCTCTGCTGCTTTCCAACATAAGCTGAGGGCGTATGCTCCTGGAATGGATGTCAAAATTTGCTCCGGCGCTGACGATTTTCGGCGCGAGATTGTCGACGCCCACGTGCTGTTGGGCGACTTCAGCCGCGAAGACTTCAGTGCTGCACGGCAATTGCGTTGGATCCAATACAATGCAGCCGGCGTTGAGGAAATCATGTTTCCAGAGTTGGTCACGAGCCCCGTGGTGCTCACGAACATGCAGAAGATGTTCTCGCCAACCGCTTCACAAAGCGTGATCGGCTTGATCCTCACACTTTCGCGCAAGCTGAACCAATACGCATTGCAAACCAAAGAACACCGTTGGAATCCGTTGAAAGGACTCTCAGAAATCAGTGGACTCACGTTGGGCACAGTGGGACTCGGCGGCATGGGGACTGACGCGGCTTACCGCGCCCATTACGGCTTCCAAATGAGAATCCTGGCCACGGATGCGAAACCCTTGCCGAAGCCCGTTTTCGTGGAAGAACTGCACTCGCCGGATTGGCTTCCTCAGATGGTGCCGCAAGTTGATGTCCTGCTGAGCGCTGCGCCGCACACTCCCATCACCCACCGCATGTTTAATGAAGCTGTTTTTCGGGCGATGAAACCAACGGCCTACTTCATCAATATTTCTCGAGGCTGGTTGGTGGATGAGCCCGCACTCATTCGCGCTTTAAATGAACGTTGGATCGCAGGCGCAGGGCTGGACGTGGCTTACGAGGAGCCGCTGCCGGCCGATAATCCTTTGTGGACGGCCGGGCACGGGAACCTGATTATCACTTCGCACACGGATGCGAATTCTGAAGGCTCAGAGCAGCGGGGGGCCGACCTCTTCTGCGAGAATGTCCGGCGCTACGTGAGTGGTCTGCCGCTGCTCAACGTGGTCGACAAGAAGCGCGGCTACTGAAATCCTTTCACGGTTCGCCTGCCGCTTCCAGGAACCGTTCCGCGTCGACGGCTGCCATGCAGCCGGAGCCGGCCGCGGTGACGGCCTGTCGATAGACATGGTCCTGAACATCGCCGGCAGCGAAGACGCCCGCGACATTGGTTTTGGAGCCATTCCGGGTTACAAGATATCCCGTTTCGTTCATCTCAAGCTGGCCTTTAAAGAGCGCCGTGTTGGGCGAATGGCCGATGCCAATAAAAAGTCCGTGGGAGGGCTGGAAAGTTTCGTTTCCCGTATTGACGTCCCGCAGCTTCACCGCTGTCACCTCGCTTTTGACGGGGTCCAGCACTTCCACCACCTCCGAGTTCCAGATGGGATTGATCTTTTCGTGACGCAGCAGGCGGTCCGCCATGATTTTGGAAGCGCGCAACTGGTCTCGCCGGTGAATCAGATTCACGCGGGTCGCGTAGCGAGTAAGGAAGAGTGCTTCCTCCGCAGCCGTATCACCGCCGCCGACCACTGACACTTCCTTGCCCCGGAAGAAATAGCCGTCACACGTGGCACAGGTTGAAACTCCGTGGCCGAGTAGCTGCCGTTCCGATTCAAGGCCCAGCATCTTTGCTGAAGCCCCGGAGGCGATAATGAGCGTGCGCGCTTGAATCCTGTGCTCTCCGATTTCGAGCGCGAACGGGCGGCGCGAAAGGTCGGCCCGGCTGACGTCGCCTTCCATGAACTCGGCGCCGAATTCCGCCGCCTGCTTTTCCATCATCTCGATGAGTTCCGGCCCCTGGACGCCTTTCGGGAACCCGGGATAGTTTTCAACCAGAGTGGTGAGGCTGAGTTGTCCTCCGGCTTCGAGGCCTCGGATAATGAGCGGAGACAAATTCGCGCGCGCCGCATAGATGGCCGCCGTCAGCCCCGCACAGCCCGAACCAATGATCACCACGTTCCGCATTCCTTTACCTCCTTAAACAGGATGCTGAAAAACTCCTTGAGTGTGTCATGCTGAGCGTAGCGAAGCATCCCGGTATTTGTAAAATCAAGCAAATACAGAGATCCTTCGTCGCCTCCGGCTCCTCAGGATGACAGTTTCCGACGTTTTTCAGCAATCTTTAAACAAAACTGCAACTTTTCATCTTAACCCCAGAACCATGTTGCGTATCCGCCGGATTTGATGCTAGAAGTGCGTTAGGCTTATGGATACTCAATCTCTGCCGGACGCGATGCTTGCTGAAGGAATCAGCAAGCATTTTGACTCGATCACGGCGGTCAGCAAGCTCAGCCTGCGCATCAGGCCGGGAGCATTGTTCGGGCTGCTTGGACCCAACGGCGCAGGCAAAACAACCACCTTGCGGATGATCATGGGCATGATCGATCCGGATCAAGGACGTGTGCGCCTCTTTGGCGAGCCACTCACGAATCGCGTCCAGGATTGGATTGGCTACCTTCCTGAAGAGCGCGGGCTTTATCCCCGGATGAAGGTGCTTGACGTACTCGTCTTTCTGGCCGGCCTGAAAGGTATTCAGCAAGCCGAAGCGCGGAAGCGGGCGCGCCGGTGGCTGGAACGTCTGGAGATCGGGGACTGGGAGGGGAAAAAAATTGTGGATCTTTCGAAGGGAATGCAGCAAAAAGTGCAGTTTATCGCTTCTGTTCTTCATGAGCCACGATTGTTAATCCTCGACGAGCCTTTCGCCGGGTTGGATCCTGTCAACGCCGCCGTCATTAAGGACATTATGCTGGAGCTGCGCGCGCGCGGCGCAACCCTCATTCTCTCCTCTCACCGCATGGAGCAGGTGGAAATGATGTGCGATACGATCTGCCTCATCAACGGCGGCCGGAAACTTCTGGATGGCGAGCTGCAGGCCATCAAGAGACAATACGGCAAAAACACGCTTCGCATCGAGTATTCGGGCGACGACGGCTTTCTTCGTCATCCGGCATGGGTGGAAAAGGCCGATCATTTCGGCGCCGTGGCGGAGGTCCGGCTTCGCCCCGGCGCCGACCCCCAGGAAATCCTTAAGAGCGCCGTCGAGCGCGGCGTGAAGATCTATCGCTTTGAGCTTGTGGAACCCTCTCTCAACGAGATCTTCATTGAAAAGGTTTCAAAGACGCATGAGTAAGGTGTGGCTGGTGATCAAGCGGGAATACAAGACGCGGGTATTGACCACGGGTTTTGTGATTAGCACCATCGCTATTCCCGCCCTGATTATCGGATTCATCATCTTCCAGGTCGCGCTCGCCGGGGGCCGTTCCGAGGGCAGCGAGAAGATCGCCATCCTGGACGAAGCGGGAGGGTTGGGTGCCGCCGTCAAAAAATCCTTGGCCCAGGATAAACTCCCGGATGGACGGGCAGCTTTCCAGGTGACTGAAGTTCTCGAAAATCCTTCGCGCCCTGTCGAAGCCCGACGGGAATTGACCACCCTCACCCGGCAGCGCGCGATCGGCGGCTATCTCTGGATTCCGCGCGGTATATTCTCGGGTGAACACCCTGAGTTTCTTGCCCGCAACGCGGGTGGCCTCACATCGCTCAACTCACTGAACCGCGCTGTGGGTGAAGCTATCATCGCAAAACGTCTCCAAGGCCAGAGCGCGGCCACCCAGGATGCGGTCAGCTTGTGGCGCGCGGCCAATGTGCGGCTCATCCGGCTTACCCGCAGAGGAGAAACGGAAGAGAAAGGCCAGGTTTACCTGGTCGCAATCGTTATGGGCCTGATTCTCTACGGCGCTTTGCTCACCTACGGCATTACCACCATGCGTTCCATCCTCGAGGAGAAGACCAGCCGCATCATCGAAGTCCTCATCTCTTCCATCCGGCCCGTGCAGCTTCTCGCGGGAAAAATTCTGGGCGTAGCGGCGGTGGGCCTGACGCAATTTCTGATTTGGGCAATTTCCGCGGGCCTGCTGGAAGTCTACGGGATCGCTTTGGCGAAAGGTTCCAGCGCGCATCCTCCCACCCTGGGCCTTTCGGCAGCCGCCCTGGCGTGGGTGGTGGTCTTTTTTCTGGGAGGCTACTTTCTGTACGCCGCTCTTTACGCTGCCATCGGCGCCAGCGTTTCGAGCGAGCACGATGCACACCAGATTCAAATGCCCGTCACGCTGCTCCTCGCGGGAAGCTTCCTGTTGTTCAATGTGATTGTCAGGGATCCTAACTCCACCGCCTCCATAGGGCTTTCGATGGTTCCCTTCTTCTCTCCCATTCTGATGGTCATGCGCATTGCGTTGCAGGCACCACCGCTCTGGCAGATTGCCGTGTCGTTACTCGTGCTTCTCCTCACGACGCTCGCCGTGATTTACGCTTCCGCGCGCATCTACCGCACCGCCGTGCTGATGTACGGTAAGCGGCCTTCACTCGTGGAACTTCTCAGGTGGATTCGTGCTTAGCAGGAATCATGCAAGCAGGAACCACGCTATTGACCATTGTTCAGGCCCACTCGTATAATTGCAATCGCTTGAATGCCGGGATGGCGTCAGGTGGAAGGGAACCGATGCGACCGAGACTGAAAGATATTGCAAGGGAATGCAACGTAGACGTAGCCACCGCTTCCCGCGCACTGAACGAAGCCTATGGAGTACACAAGGAGACACGCGCAAAGGTGCTAGCGGCGGCGGCCCGCCTGAATTATAGGCCCAACCGGATGGCGAAGGGACTCGCGACCGGCCGGTCTCATTCTCTGGCGATGGTCGTCAGCGACATCCGTAACCCCTTCTTCGCGGAGCTCGCTCGAGGGGCTGAAGATGCCGCCTACCAGGCGGGCTATGATCTGGTACTTTGCAACAGTGATTTAAGCCCTTCGAAGCAAATGCGCTATATTCATTCTCTTCTTGAGAAGCGCGTCGAAGGGATCCTCATGAACTCCGTCGCCGGCCTAAGCGCTGCCGAACAGCAGGAGCTCAGCGGCTCAGGGGTGCCGATTGTGCTGCTGAACCGTCCGGCGGCAAGCGTGCGTGGATTTTCCACCGTGCTTGCCGACAATTTCGAAGGAGGTTATCTCGCGGGCAGCTACTTGACTCAGTGCGGTCATCGTGTGTTGGGTCACCTCACGGGACCGCGCGAGCACGGCAATCTGACGGAAAGAGCGAAAGGATTTCAGAAAGCGGTGGAGGAAGCGAAGGGGACGGTCGTGATCCTGCGCGGCGATCACAGCAGCGAAGGCGCTTACGAAATGATGAAGAAGCTACTTTCCCAGCGCAAGGACGTCACCGCGGTGTTTGCCGCCAATGACGCAATGGCCTTCGGCGCGCTCCGCGCGACTTTTGAAAGCGGTCTCGGCGTGCCGGAAGATATCTCCATGGTCGGTTTCGACAACGTCGAGCTGGCAGGGATCATCCGTCCGCCTCTGACGACCGTTCAGCAGCCAAAATACGAAATGGGCCATGCGGCCGTGGAAATTCTCCTGCGGCAGGCAGCGCGGCCAGAGAGCTCAACGCCGGAGCATCGACTCCTCGAAGTAAAGCTTGTGGTGAGGGAATCCTCCCGCGCTCTCAAGACGAAAGGGCGAAACTCATGAAAACAATCACCCGGCGTGAGCTGCTCGGGCGCGCAGGAGCAGTGGCGGCCGGCGCGGCCCTGAGCGGGTTTCGAGTGAAGGAGGGCTTTGCCGGGGCGACGAACGAAGAGAGGCCCACCTCCTCTTTTGAGTGGTTTCGCTCTCTTCGGCTATTGATTGCTGAGGGGTACTGCCCACCTTTTTATCCTTCACTCGATTATGAGCCAGAGAAGGCACTCGCCTTGGCTCGCCGCCTGAATTGCGATTCCATCCGTTATCCCACGTATTCCTACGTGGCCTTTTTCCCCACCAAAACCAAGTTCCCGCACCATCCGGAGTTGGGCTCGCGCGATCCTTTCCGGCGCACCGTGGAGTTGTTCCACAACGCCGGGATGCGCGTGGCCGCCTACAACCCGCTCAATCATCCTTTTATGGACATCCATGCTCACAATCCGGAATACCGCAACTGGATGCGGTATGACTCTGACGGAAAGCCCATGATCACCCGTCACTTGGGCTGGACGCGGTTTTATGAAGGATGTCTCAATAGCCCCCTGCGGGACCAGATCCGGGAAAGAGTGCGGGAAGTGGTCACCAATTATCCGGTCGATCTGATGTACTTTGATGGGCCTTACGAGGGCATGGACCAGCGCCTGCATTACTGCCATTGCAAGTATTGCAAAGCGGCGTATCGGAAGGCGACGGGCAAAAGCATTCCGCTCCAGACGAGCTCCACGACTCTCGAAGAGGAAATTGAATACCGGCAATGGCTCTCCGAGGATGTGATCGACGGTTTTATGCATGAGATCTGCGACATGGTACGCAGCGTGCGCGACGTGCCAACCGTTTACAACGATACGGAACTGCTGGGGAGCGATTGGCGGTCACGGGCGTACCGCTATACCGATGGTTTTATGTTTGAAGCATCCGACACGCCGGAACAGAAGCTCTTTAACATGCGGGTGGGGCAATCCACGGGAAAGGTGGTCTGGACCTACATCAGCTCGCATACCGAATATAACCGCGAACACATGAAGAACAAATCCGTCCGCGGGTGGTACAGCTATCCTGTGGCGGGCGAACGGCTGCTGCTCGATGGGGCCGTGGCTACCGCAGCGGGCGTCGGGTATTGCTATTGGGGTCTCAATCGCGTTTTTTACGTGCCAGAGCACGTCCTGGACGAGCCTTCCCTTCGCAGCCTGAGAACACTTTTCGATTTTGCGCAGAAGCATGAGGATCTGCTTCGGTCCGCGCGCCCTGCACCTCAGGTCGGTATTCTGACGGGAACACAAACCATGGGTTGGTATCGCGGCGAAATCTTTGTCCGCAGCGCTTATCGGAATTACTATTACGGCGCTTATCAGCTTCTGAAGGACATTGGCTATGACGCGGAGCCTTTTCTGGATTATCAAATCACGATCGAGCGGCTCGCAAAATACAGGCTCGTCTATGTGCCTAATGCTCCGTGCCTGAGCGACGACCAGTGTTCCACGCTGGCAAATTACGTCGAGCGTGGCGGGACGTTGGTGGCCACCCACCTCACGTCTGTGGCCGATGAATACGGCCGGGCACGCAGTAATTACGGCCTTTCCGAAGTATTCGGGGCAACACTGGCTGGTCCGGAGCCGGTTGAGATTCCCGACCTCTACTTGCGCCTTCTTCCCTCAAGAAAACTGATTCCGCAGGACTCGCAGGTGATGCGGTTCAAGGCCGCGAATGACGCCACGGTGCTTGCGGAAACGTACAGCCGGGGCCGGCGCCGCACCGTGGGTCCGGCGATTATTCAGCGCCGGCACGGAAAAGGACAGGTGATCTACATCGGGTCCGGCCTCGAAGCAGTTTACGAAGAGACTTTGCTCGAGACGCTACGAGCTTATTTCCACTCGCTGCTCGATCCGATTCTTTCCCCCTCACGAACGCACGAAGTTGAATTCCGTCCGGGGCTGATGGCTCAGTTTGTCTCGTCTCAAGACACCTTGCTGCTGCATCTGCTGGCGAATACCGGGAACATCTGGAAGAAGCTGCTGGTGCAGGAAGAATTTTTGCCCATCAAAAACGTGCGGGCGCGCCTCCGCCTGCCGCAGGGACGAACGGCCAAATCGGTATCGCTCCTGTGGAGCGGCCAGTCCGCTTCCTGGGGGGTAAAGGAGGGGTGGGTGGAATTGACGGTGCCGCACATCCAGACCTACGAATTAGTTCGGGTGGACCTTGATTGATGCGATCTTCTCAATCCTCCTTGCGATGGCTGATGGTGGCCCTCGCCTTCTTTGCCACCGCCATCAATTATCTCGACCGCCAGACGCTTTCCGTGGCGGCGCCCGTCCTGATGAAACAGTTCCACATGAGCAACGAGACCTACGCGCGAGTGATTTTCGCCTTCATGCTCGCCTACACCATTGCCAACGGCATTTCTGGTCCGGTGCTCGACCGGCTTGGCACACGGCTGGGATTTGCTTTGACCATGGCGTGGTGGTCCGTTGCCGACATGCTGCACTCGCTCGCGCGCGGACCGTGGTCGCTGGGCGCTTACCGCTTCCTGCTTGGAATGGGCGAGGCGGGCAACTGGCCGGCCGGCGTGAAAGTGGTGGCGGAATGGTTTCCGGTGAAAGAGCGCGCGATGGCTTCCGGAATCTTCAACAGCGGCTCTGCCGTGGGAGCGATCCTGGCGCCGCCCGCCGTCGTCTGGATTCTACTGCGGTACGGATGGCACCAGGTTTTCATCTGGATCGGAACGCTCGGCCTGGTCTGGCTTTTGATCTGGTCGTTGGTGTATCGCACTCCCGAGGAAGTGAAGCCCGAAGTCATGAAGCGCCCTGCCTCTCCACTCCGGCTGTTCCGCACGCGGTTTGTGTGGAGCTTCACGCTCGCCAAAGTTTTTCTGGATCCGGCATGGTATTTCTATATTTTCTGGTTCCCGGAATACCTGAGCCACGCCCGCCATTTCAGTATGAGGTCGATCGGAGAGTATGCCTGGATTCCGTTTGCGGTTGCGGCGTTCGGGAACATCCTGGGCGGCTGGCTCTCAGCTTTCATGCTCCAGCACGGCCTCTCACTGAATGCCGCGCGCAAAGGCGGTGTCACCATTTTCGCTGTGGTGATGACGAGCGCGATACCCGCCGTGCTCGTTCAAAACGCGCGAACATCCATTGCCTTTGTCTCGCTCGCCATGCTGGGATATACCGGATGCTGTTCCATCATGCTGGCCTATCCGGCCGACGTATTCCCTAAAAACGCGGTGGGCTCGATCTGGGGGCTGGCCAGCATGGGATCCGGATTTGGCGGAATGGTATTTGCCTTGCTCACCGGCGCCGTCATCGATCACTTTTCCTATGTACCCGTGTTTATCGGTTTCGGAATCATGCCGCTGATCTGCGCGGCCATTCTTTGGACGTTGCTGGGACCCGTTTCACCCGCATCTTCAGGCTTAGGAATTTCCACGAAATGAGGACTTCAGGCTCAGTTAAGTTCTTACGGAGGCGATATGTCGAACGAATTTCAAGGAGCAACAGCGGTCGTCACTGGCGCGAGCCGGGGCATTGGCGCTGAAACCGCCTATGCGCTGGCTTCATGCGGTGCCTTCGTGTTGGTGCATTACAACACCGGGGAGCAGGAAGCTTCCACGGTGCTCGAAAGAATTCGCCGTGCCGGGGGCGACGGAGCGCTGATGCAGGCGGATTTGGCTTCGAGCGAAGGGATCCATCGCTTCCTGGATCTGCTCGATTCGAACGGCCGATCCGTGGACATCCTGGTGAACAATGCCGGATCGCTCATCCAACGGACGCCTTTTTTGAACTTCACCGAAGAGCTCTGGAACCGGGTTCTTGCGCTCAACCTCACCAGCGCCATGTTGATCACGCAGGCCGTATTGGGCGGAATGGTGGAGCGGAAACAGGGAATGATTATCAATGTCTCATCCGCCGCCGCGCGTTTTGGCGGCGGCTTGGGCGCCATTGCTTACTCCTCCGCAAAGGCCGCGCTTTCCGCAATGACGAAAGGACTGGCGCGCGAATTTGCCCCGAAGGGAATCCGAATCAATGCCGTTTCTCCGGGAACTATCGATACGGATTACCACCGGACGTTTTCCACTCCTCAAGCACTCGAAGCCGTCGCCAAGGCCACTCCCATGGGCCGTATCGGGACTTGCGCTGAAGTCGCCGATGTGGTCGTATTCCTTTGCTCGGACCAGGCGCGGTTTATCCAGGGGCAGACGATCGAAGTAAACGGCGGGTTTCTGATGGTGTAAGATGCCTCAGAAGCTGCGGTGAACTGTGGGCAAGAGCCCTCATCCCCGTCGCCTCGCTCCCCACCTTCTCCCCAGACGAGAAGGTGCCCGACGTTTCTACACTTCCAGCCCTCTCCACAGGGGAGGGTGTCCCGCGCAGCGGGACGGGTGAGGGGGTCGTTTTTCAACGGAAAGCCCACGGCACAAAAAATTGGGCCGTGGCTACCCCGACCGTGGCTCAAGCGGGAACGATAACCTCTTCCGTAGAGGGGATGGCGCACAGTGTTGCGGCGTCGATATTCAGGTGAGCTTCGACGAGCGCTGGCGGCAGATGCCTCAGCCATTTGTTGAGCGAAACGTCCTGGTAAGAGCTGCTCTTAAACATCTCGAGGAATACCAGATCTTCCTTCCCGGTATTCTGAATGTAGTGCGGAAGTGTCTGCTGGACGTAACCCACGTCACCCTTTTGGAAATCCATTGTCCGCGCTCTGCCCCCCGCCGCGAAAACGGTCATCCGTGCTTTGCCGGTGATGTAGTACTGCCATTCATCGGCGTTGGGGTGCCAGTGCATCTCGCGCATACCCCCCGGATGCACAATCACATGCGCCGCGGCAATTTGGGTCGAAACTTTAAACGTGCTCGAGTCCACAATCCGCACTTCCCCTGCTCTCGTCTGATGGGTAGGTGGCATCTCCGTCAGCCGAAAGGCAAAGTTCTCGGAGGATAGCCCCGCCATCCCTGCGGCTGACTGCCGATCCTGGTCAATGGACGTTTTCGGCGCTTCGGCCTGAAAGATATAGAGCTCGTGAGAAGGAATCTGCGTTAGGGCCTCTCGCGAGACGCCAAGATTTTTGGTGAGCACGCTGCGCGGAGTGTGTGCCATCCAATCTGTTAAGAGCACCGTGTCATATTCGGAAAATGCGCCATCATCGAAGACGAGCAAAAACTCGCATCCGTCTGGTTCAAGCCCCTGAATCGAGTGAGGACGGCCGGTGGGAAAGAACCACAGGTCTCCTTGTTTGACGTCATCGACAAACGGCTTGCCGAGCACGTCAAGACAGGTGATTCGCGCGCGGCCCTCCAGCATGATGGACCATTCGCCCGCGCTGTGCCAATGCAGTTCTCGTATCCCGCCGGCCGTCAGCCGCATGTTCACGCCGGCAATGGTCGTTGAAACCGGCAAGTCCCTTTGCGTAACTTGCCGCGCCCACCCGCCTTCCTGGGTACGCTTGTGGGCAAACGAAAACGGATACTTGAAGGCGTTCACATCACCTTTGTCGGTGGGCGGCGGATCGACCGAGTCAGGGTTTTCAGCTCGCAGCGCCGGATTCGCCGGCCCGATTGGGCCGATCGGGCCATTCGGGCTTGTCGCGCTTCGGTCGGGCCTGGCAGGTTGTGGACTCGGCGATGCGGTGGCGGCCATTGCAGCACTTCCCAGCGCGGCAGATCCCACTTCAAAAAACCTTCTCCGCGAAACCGATCCGTTTCGTTTCTCTTCATTCATAGGCGTACGTTCCTTTGCTCCGTGACAAGCTAGCAAAAATAACTCCGGCTCGCAAGCAGTTTCCTTCACTGAGGCTAATGCCTCAATTTGGGGCGCATAGAGGCGGCTTTATGCCGCCATTTCGGGCTGGCGGGGTAAACCCGCCGCTACGTCCGCGCCCGAAACGGGGACTATGCTGCCGGAGGTTGTTGTTCCGCTTGCTTTCTTACTCCGCGAGCACCTGGTTGAGGAGCTGGCTGGCGGCGCGATGCGCTTCTCCAATTGCTGTCCGGTGATCGGGAGCGCCAGAGAGGTCCGTGTTGGCGAAGGCAATCCGTCCAAACGGAGCGGCGCGAAGAATCTCGCGTGGGGCAGGCTTTCCATCTTTGCCGAAAAAGAAACCTGGCTGCGGGCTGACGTAGGCGTGTCCCCAGCGGTTGAGAACGATTCCGGCAATATCCCGGCGCGGCTCAAACCCGGACCGGAAAAACATCTCCGCCAGTTGCTCCCGGATCTCGCGCTCGTAATCCCGGAATGATGTCGAGAGAAGTTGCGCGCGGCCCTTGTTACCCTGATCTTTGAGAGACAGGCCGGGAAGCGGATAAAGAACTTTCAGGGTGAGGACGACAGGGGAGTCCGGCCCGATGGTCTTGTCGTCCGTCGAGAATGTTGGAACCTTGCGGACGGCCAGAAATCTGCCCAGCCCTCCAAACCACTGGCAGCCGGAGATCCCAAGCTTGTACATGAAGCGCCAGTTCCGCACGGCGATGTTCGCCATCATACAAGGTGAACGATAAAACTGATCGTAGGCCTCTCGCTCAATTGCAGGCAGGTCGCGGATGATCAGTTTCGACGTCCAGCAACCGCCAGCCATGATCACCGATCGCGCCTTCAGGCGATAAACCTTTCCACCACGGGTGTAAGCCACCGCGACAGAATTTGACGTGGTTGGATTCCCCTCGTGCTTTACCCAGACCACCGTGCTACCCAGGCGAATCCTTGTAGACTCTCCGGGCCGGTCGAGAGCTGAAAAATTGATCTTGTTGCGGCAAACTGCCGCGAGAGTGCGCGGGCCAGCCATGGATTGAGGTATGAGGGTTTTCATCATCTGCCGGGCGATCCCGGCATTTCCTCCCGGGAACGAATGCGTCTGATGGTTCAACGGGTGAAGCTCTCTGAACGCGTACAGGCAGTAAGCGGAGACGTCTGGCCCGGCTCCGAACCCGCCCCCGGCATACGCCATGAACGTATTGATCGTGGGATCGCTGAGCCCATAATTCTCCATCAAACACTGCCTGATCGAGACGCTATCCAGTTGGCGGGACTTCTCGTCGCCGGGATAATCGAAGGGAAGCCCCTCTTTCTGCCGCGCGTGGTATTTGAGCATCTCGGCGCGCATCGCGGCCGGGATCGGCGCGCCTTTCAATTCCTTGCTCCACGGATCGATCAACCATATTCCGGACTTCTGCCCAAATTTCGCTCCGAAGTAGAATGCCTCCGGAGGCTTGGCGTCTTCGAAGCTGACCCCCAGGGGAAGTTCTGGAGAAGGGCCAGCCCAGGTCTGATAAGTGAAATCGCGCCAGTCCAGTCCGATCAACTCGTAGAATCTCGCGATGAAGCTGTACGGATAAGGCACCTGGAAGTGGTCTGATCCCTGCGGACCCATGATGCGATGACCGTCAACAATGAATTCGTTGCGCTTCGCTTCGCCGCCGAAGACCGGATGATCTTCGAGGACCAGGCACTTCAGCTTGGAGCCGGCATACTTTTTGAGGAACAAAGCAGCCGCGAGGCCACTGATCCCTCCGCCCACGATCACGCAGTCGAAAACCTCTCCCGTGTCGATTGTGTCCGGTGGAAGCGAAGTATAGACGGCATTGCGGATCTGGTGCCCGGCGGTCATCACTTCAAAGGTGTTTCCGTTTGAGCTGGCGTAATCGCCGACACCGCCGTAGCCGGTCCAGTCATCCTGCGCCAGGAGTTGCTTCGGGCTCAAGGAACCAAGAAGCAGACTGCCCGAGGCCAGCAGGGTGGAGTTCAAAAAATCACGCCGACAAATCGGCTGATCCATGCCCAGGGCTTTACTCGATGAGCTACTCTTTGCTGACGAGCGCATCCTTCTGATCTCCTCAACCGTTCGGGAACTCATCTGCAGCTCAGGTCGTTCACGAGTTCAGACAAATGCCTCAACCTCGCTCTGCCTACGGCTCTCTCGTCTACAGACAGCCAGACACTTCCCAAACGTCTCGGTGCCCCTCGATGATGACATAGTCGTGGGAATTTTTCGAACCTCGGGTTCCATCCTGCGCGGTGTCACAAGACAACATGAATCCGCTTGAGTCAGCGCGCTGAGGGTGGTAAATTCTGAGTAATCGATAAATGTGGCTTGTTTTTGAAAGCCTGGGAGGGAATGTTTTCATGGATAGACGCACATCACTTAAAATTTCAGCAATGGGTTTAGGCACTCTGGCAACCGGATTAGCATTCGAAGGCCCGGCTGAAGCTGCGCCTGGCCCGCCCCAGCCGCGTGTTGGCCGGGAAAATCAGATTGGCCGCCCCGTGCGTGTAGTCAGCGTCGGATTTCATCCCGGGCGCCCTCTCAATGAGATCGTGGAACTGGTGGATCGGGCCGGAGCGCAAGGGACGGATATCATCTCGATTCCGGAGACCTGCCGAGGCCTCGATGCAACCAGCGGAGAGACGCTTGAAGGCCCCACCGTCACCGCGATGGCGCGTCTGGCGCGGAAGCATTCCACTTACATTGTATGTCCGATTGACCGGAGGACCGACGGTCAGCGGCATAATTCGGCCGTGCTTCTCGATCGCAGCGGGAAAATCGTCTGCATCTACGACAAGATCTACCCCGTGTGGCAAGGGGAATGCGTCCAGAAGCCGCCCGTCCTACCGGGAAGAAACGTGCAGGTTTACCCCACCGATTTTGGCCGTGTGGGCTTTGGCATCTGCTTCGATGTAAACTGGGGCGAACTCTGGGAGCAGCTCTCGAACGAACGAGCCGAGCTGGTGATCTGGCCCAGCGCTTATTCGGCAGGAACGTCGCTGCAGGCCCGCGCGATCAACTACAACTATTACATTGTGAGCGCGACTTGGGTCCCGGACTGCCACGTCTTTGATCTCGACGGAGCGCAACTGGTCTACGACAAATGTAATCAGGACCAGCATACCAATGTGACACGGGTCACGCTGGACCTCGACCGCTGCATCTTTCATCAGGACCTCAATCTTGCTCCTGATAAACTCCCCAGGCTGCTCAAAGAACGCGGCGATGATGTCGAGCGGGAGAAATGGCTCGCAATGGAAGGTTGGTTTGTGCTCAAGGCCAAGCGTCCGGGCGTCAGTTGCCGCGCGCTGGCCCGCCAATACGGACTCGAAGAATTGCGGCACTATCTTAACCGCAGTCAATGCGAGATCGATAAGTGCCGGGGATGGGAATTTTCATAACACGTTATACTGAGAACTGATGTGCGGGAAAAGGTTCCACAGGCACGCAGTTCTCTCGCTGTTTCTGGCAGGTTCCACGCTTTTCTGTTTCCTCCCTCTCCACGCTCAAGGCAGCATTCCGGCTGACGAAGTAACCCAGCAAAGCCTGAGGTTTGCGAAGGTCTATGAGGCGGTCCAGCAAAACTACATGGACCCGCTCGATCCTGACCGTCTGATTCTCGAAGGCGCCATTCGCGGAATGCTCGCGTCGCTCGACCCGTTTTCCTCCTTTTTTGACCACGCCCAGTTCATGATGCTTCAGGAAGAGACGCGCGGGGAAGCGCTGGGCTTTGGCTCTATTCTCTACGTCCAGCCGGGGAAGGTGATGGTGATTCAGACTGAAGAAGGCTCCCCCTCATGGCGAGCGGGACTCGGACCAGGGGAACAGATTGTGGCTGTCAACGGCGTTCATCTCGATCAGTTGAGTCTGCGAGATCTTGTGCGATTGCTACGGCAGGCTCGCTCGCACCCCGTCCAATTGAGCGTTTTAAGGCCCGGTGACGATACCCCGCAGGATATCCGGATGACGCCCGCGGAGGTGAAGCTTCCCACGGTGGATATCGCGTTCCCTTACTCGCCCGGCATCGGCTATATTCACGTTGCATCCTTCGAAGCCAAAACGCCTCAGGAGCTGGTCCAGGCTCTCAAGAAGCTGGATAGCCCCCATTTGACCGGACTCATCCTTGACCTGCGCAATAATCCCGGAGGTCTGTTAGCCTCAGCGCTCGACGTCTGCAGCCTGTTCTTGAAGCCGGGCGCTGTGGTGCTCACTGTGCGCGGCCGCAGCGTAGCCGAGAAGACCTTTAAAACCGTGGAGGCTCCGTTGCACGTTGGGGTGCCCCTCATCGTGCTGGTGAACCGTAACACGGCGAGCGCAGCAGAGGTGGTGGCAGCGGCGCTGCAGGATCATGACCGCGCGCTCATCCTCGGCGAGCCTACATTCGGCAAGGGAGTGGTTGAGAGCGTAACGCCTCTCAGTGGCGGGACCGGGTTGGCCCTCCTCACGGCGGAATATTTCGCGCCCAGCGGCCGGTGTGTCCAAAAGCCTTTGCCCGGCACCGCGCTTGACAATCCCATCCGGGGAATTGCCTCTGCCACTCCGGATTCCGGCGGCCGTACGCCTCTCACATTTCACACCGATGATGGCCGCCCCGTTTCCGCCGCCGGCGGCATCACCCCGGATGTTGTTGCCCCTTCTTGGCACCTCGACCCGTGGCTCACTTTCCTGAGCCAAACGGGCATGTTTGCCAGTTTCGCCTCCGAATATTTCGGTTATCACAGCAAGATTGATAAAAATTTCGAAGTGGCTTCCGAAACCCTCCAGGAATTCAGAAACTTCCTCGTGGGCCAGCGAATCCGAACTCCGCAGCAATATTGGACGAAGGACCAGGGCTACCTGAAGGTCCGTCTGAAGCAGGCGCTCTTTAATCTGGCCTTCGGACTAGACGCCGGGAATGAAGTCGAAACCGTCTGCGATCCGCAGGTCAAGAAAGCGGCATCGCTCTTTCCAGATGTCGCAAAGCTTTTACAAGGGCCGGGGTATCTCGCTTCGGCAAAGCGGTAGAGGGTTCAAGAGGTGCGCCGATGCAGGTGGTGGTAATTGGCGCGGGCGTGGCGGGCCTGGCAGCGGCGCAGTTGCTCTCTGCCGCGCGCGTGAACGTGCAGATTCTCGAAGCACGCTCTCGGATTGGAGGTCGCCTTTATACCGCCTCAGATCCGGTGTTGCGCGTGCCGGTTGAGTTAGGAGCGGAGTTCGTCCACGGTAGGCCCCAGGAGATTTTTGACCTCGCCAAAACGGCTGGGCTCAGCGTGAAACAAGTCTCAGGCCAGCATGCGACGGTCGAAAAGGGCAAGCGGGTTCGGCATGAGGACCTTTGGCCGCAGGTGGATGAAATCTTTGCGCGCATGGCAAGTCCTACGCTGCCCGAGCAGACCTTTTCCGAATTTCTTGAGAAGACCAGGGCCAGCTCGGAGGCCAAAGCTCTGGCGAAAAACTACGTGGAGGGTTTCAATGCCGCCGACGCTGGCCTCATCAGCATCCATGCGCTGGCCGAAGAGCAGCGGGCTTCCGAGGCCATAGAAGGCGACCGCTCGTTTCGCATCCGGGAGGGTTACAGTAAGCTGGCGGAGCAGCTCTGGCAGAAGTCGAGCTCCGAAGGCGCTTGTCTTGAGCTCGAGTCGGCGGCGCGCGTCCTGCGCTGGCAAAAGGGAACGGTTGAGGTGCTGTTGGGTGGGCTTCGTTCCGTCAAGGCAAACTGTGCCGTCATTACCGTGCCGCTGGGGGTGCTGAAGGCATCTGGAAATACCGGGCTGCGCTTCGAACCGGAGCTACCGCAGGTTCGAGCGGCAATCGACCGACTGGAGATGGGAGCAGCCATGCGGGTCAGCCTCGTGTTTGACGTGTTGTTCGAGCGTGGCCACCGGCAGCTTCCAGGCTTTATTCATTCACGCGACGCGGACTTTCCCACGTGGTGGACTTCACTGCCCGCGCCGGCGCGGCTTCTGACCGGCTGGTGTGGTGGCCCAAAGGCGGAGAAGCTTGTAGGATTGAGCGAAGAATTGCTGGCCGAGCGTGCCGCCGGCTCACTCGCACAAATTTTCGGTGAGACGAGCGAATGCCTCGCCCGGCGCGTGAAGCGCGCTTATGTGCATAACTGGAGCACGGATCCCTTTTCGCTCGGGGCTTATAGCTACGCGCGTGTGGGCGGCGCTGAAGCGCGGCGTATTCTTGCTGCGCCTATCGAAGACACGCTCTATTTCGCCGGCGAAGCAACCCACACCGCAGGGCGCAGCGCCACCGTGGACGGCGCCATCTCCACCGGGAGGCGTGCCGCCCAAGCTATCCTGGGCAGGCGGGAAACCTTTTCAGAGTCCCGCGGCTAGTCCTGGAGTGCTTAGCTGTAAAATAGGCGCGATAACCGAAGGTATCACACGCGCGCCCCGCTTCGGAAATTTCGGCGCGAGACCCCTCACCCGACTCGCGTCGCTCGCCACCCTCTCCCCATGGGAGAGGGCTGAAAATCGCGAGGAATAGCCTTCTTCCCCTGGGAGAAGGTGCCCGACGTAGGAGGGCGGATGAGGGGTCGTTTTTCTCACGTCTGCCACGCTCCGAGCAGGCGGCGCAAGAGCACAAGCTGTCCCAGGTGATAAGCGTTATGATCCGCCAAGAGCAGCGCCTCACGGAGCATCGTCTGCCCGTCACCGTGTGGAATGGGGGCGAGCAGATCGGCCGATTCATCCGCTACCAGCTTCGCCATCGCCTTAAGATCGGTGCGAAAGGCACGCGCGGTCTTTTCCCACGCCTTTTCGTTTGGGGGAGCCTGCGTGCTGGGCCAGTAGCCCGCAGGAAACTCAGGAGAGACGTGCTTGGCATCACGGGTGAACTCCAGGATGTCCCACTGCGCAATCCGCATGTGCTCGAGTATCTCCCAGGGCGAATGCGCGGCGCCCTTCGGCCTTTTCCCTTGAAGGCTGGCCGGCATAGCCTTGATGGCAGCTTCAAAATTCAAATGAGCTGCTCCACCCTTGAGCAGCTCAAGCAGATGTTCCCGCAGAACCTTGTTGTTTACCACGTCAGCATTCCTCCTTCAGTGATTTCTCTCCAGCTTCACTTGCCATCATCACTTGTCCAATCAGATTAGAAAGAACTTTTCTCTTTTTACCACTTTTCTTTTGCCATTGTTTCCCGCGTTTTCCCAAAAAAGTTCGTTCCATAGATTTTGCCATCTGGTATTCGGAAGTAAACACCTTTGAAATCTGTGGATTGTGAACCCGCCCGGCTTTGGCAGCTCGATTGCTCTCACCTGAAAGCGCAGGCACAAAGAGCGAAGCACAGAAAGAACGTTGAGATTGGCGCGGGATGTCGGCGCCGACTAGCATCGAAAATTCGATCGTTCGTGGAGGGGAGCAGATGAGACTGAAAATGGCAGCCGCCTTGATTACCGGAATCGTCACGATGATGATGATGACGTCGACGCTGTGGGCGGGAACTTTGAATTTCAATTTCACCACCGGCCCTAGTGGGAAGAAGGGAACACAACTGACCTACACTTCAGGCGGTTTCTCCATCACCGCCAATGGTTACCAGGTATATCGTGGGATTACTTACAAGGATGACCTTTACGTAAAGACGAGCGGCGGCGATGAAAGCGGCCTGGGTTTGGCGAACGAGGACGATCACGAGATTGACACCAGCCAGTTCATTCAACTCGACCTCGCTAACCTGGCGGACGCCGGAATCTTCAGCGGAGAATTGACGATCGGCAGTGTGCAGCACGGCGAGGGTTATTCCGTCTGCACGTCGAGTGAGCTTGGCAAGTTGGGCGATTGCGGTCTTCATGGGACGCTGGATGCAACTCCCTTCGAAGTGTCGTGGAGCGCGACGGACCCGATCCTTGGCGTTACGGCATGGGTTCCGCGGAACGGCAACTGTGATGCTGACGTGCTGTTGATGGATCTTTCCGCCAGCACTCCAACGTCGCCTACGCCAGAGCCGGCATCCCTGGCGCTTGTAGGGACGGGGCTGTGCGGTCTGGCCTTTATCTGCCGGCGGTATTCCAAGCGTTCACAGGTGAAAGATCAAGATTCCGCTTGAAAGGCGGGGAAAGCCGATTGTGTGGCCGTGATACCACCGTCGATCACGAACACCGCGCCGGTGGCAAAGGCAGACTCATCTGAGGCCAGAAACAGGGCGGCGTTGGCAATATCTTCGGGCTTGCCGAGCCGCCCCAAAGGATACAAGGCCTTGATGCGGTCGAGAATACCGGGGTCCTTTTCGATGATGGGCTGCCAGATTTCGGTGATGATGGTGCCCGGACAAATGCAATTCACGCGAATACCGTGTTTCCCAACCTCGCCGGCGAGAGATCGGGAAAGGCCAATAATTCCGGCCTTCACCGCACAGTAGACGTGAGTGGTTCCGAACCCCATAAGGGCATTGACTGAAGAAATGTTGATAATGCTTCCCGTGCGCATGGCTTTCATGCCAGGCAGCACCGCCTGCATGCACAGCCACGTGCCGTGCAGGCCAACCTCGACGTTGGGTGCCCATTGGTTTTCCGCAACCGCTGTCGTGCCGCAGATGGCGACGTTGGCGAGAATCTGCGGAGCGCCGTAAGCTTCCGTCGCGGCGTCAACCATCTGCGCAACCTCGCGACTCTCCGCCACGTCGGCATGAACGAACATACCTTCTCCGCCCGCTCCTTTGATTCTCCGAACCGTTTCCCGCCCTCCTGCATCATTGATGTCGTTCGCGATCACCACTGCCCCTTCTTCCGCAAAGCGAAGGGCGATGGCCCGGCCAATGCCGCTGCCGGCTCCGGTGACAAGCGCTACTCTGTCGGCTAGACGCATCGGGCTCTCGGGCTTTCATCGACACTCTTCTTCAATCGCGGTGATTTCTTCGACACGCCGGGCGTGACGTCCCCCTTCGAATTGAGCGCCTAGCCAGGTATCCACGATTTTTTTCGCTTCAGCCGGGGCAACGATGCGGCCGCCCATCGCCAGCACGTTCGCGTTGTTGTGTTCTCGGGCAAAGCGGGCAAGCAGCGTGTCGTTGCACGTTGCAGCACGAATCCCCGGAACCTTGTTAGCGGCAATCGCAACGCCCAGTCCTGTACCGCAGATAACCACTCCCCACCCGGCTTCATGGCCGGAGACTCGAACGGCCACTTTGCGGGCGTAATCCGGATAGTCAGCAGGCTGCTCGGAATGAACTCCACAATCCTCCACCTCGTACCCTTTTTCTTCGAGATGTTTCCGGACAGCTTCTTTCAGCTCAAATCCTGCGTGGTCTGAGC
>JBOGJS010000343.1:0-2979 GCA_050745365.1 Terriglobia bacterium | reverse complement strand
CTCCCCACGTTGCCGTAAGTGCCGTTCACTGGCGCCACAAATGCGCTCGGATTAAAGTATCGATTGGGGCTGCCCAGAATCACCGGGCCTGCGAACACTGCATTCCATGATGGGCGGTCAGGGTTGCGCGTGTCACCGTTATTCGAAGGGTTGAAGCCGAGTTGTGGCGTAAAGGGGAACCCAGATTCGAGCGTCATGATGCCGTTCAACGACCATCCGTTCACAAGCTTACCCGCCCAGCCGCTGGCGCCGGAAAGAAACGCTTTTCCGTGACCTAAAGGCAATTCGTAGCCGCCATTAAATACGGCGACGTTGCGAACGTCAAAAGTGGAAAGCCCCCAATCAAGGGCCAGATTCCCTGGATCCATCACCAGCCCTGGAGCGTTGGCCGCCGCGCTACCGTTCAAGGTATCGCCATCGTCAAGACTCTTCGACCAGGTGTAGACACCACGAAAGTTCAGCCCATGACTGAAGCGGCGCCTCACATCCAGTTCGAGCGCATTGTAGGAGCTATCTCCTTCTGAAAACCACGTCCAGGTATTAGCAAGCTCAGGATTTGCAAGGGGCGCTCCGGCAGAGTAATAGAGAGTTCCTGCAGCAAGCCCCGCCGGACAGGCCGTGGCGGGACAGACCGTGGGAACAGGTTCATTGGCATCGATGCTGACAATTTCATGATAGGCGTGCGAGCCGACGTAGCCGATGCTGAAAAGCGTGTTCGGCGTAAGCTGCTGATCGATTTCGAAGGTATAAGCCTCTACGATAGGCGTCTGAAAATTGGGCTGAACGCCACCCGGCTGGATCAAGCCGCCGGCAGGAAGCGATTCTCCCGGCGTGATGGGCAGGGAAGAAAGCGCCAGGTTTTTTAAAGAAATCGTGGTGTTGAAAGGAGCATTCTGATCGAGACGGTAGCTCAGGTCATCCTGCAAATCGGCATACATTCCAAACCCGGCACGGATCACCGTTTCGCCGCGGCCCTGCACATCCCACGCAAGCCCCACACGCGGCTCCGGCAGAAATTCCGCGTTGTTCACAGTGAAAGCCGAATAGCCGATCCGGGGATTGGTTTCAATCACGCCATCGGGATTAAAGACGTATTCTGAAGCCCGGCCGTGCGCCTCATTCCATCCATTGGTGAACTCGCCCCTGAAGCCCAGAGTGAGCGCCAGGTTGGGCCGCAACCGCATAGAATCCTGGATGAAGCCCGCGCCTTCCAGCGACCGCCAACCCAGCGGTGTGGGTGAAGGAACCGCGCTGAAAGTGACCATGTTGCCGTGCATAAAATCCGAGAGGCTCGAAAAATTCGCCTGCCCGTATTGGCCGAGCGCCAGCATATCGTTGGCCTGGATACGCTCGAACCACACGCCGCCGGTTAACTGGTGGACACCTTTAAACGCGGAGAGAGTGTCCGCATATGTAAAGAGGTTCCGGGTGGCAAAAAGATGGCTGCCGATATTGCTTCCCGCCAGGGTGATCTGGCTCGGAGAATTGGGCGTCGCGCTGCCCCCAATAACAATGGCCCCTATCGGATCGTTTGCCACAAAGCCCGGAGCGCTCACTGTGGTCCCGCCTGTATAAAAGTAGCTTGCGCGCGAGAAGCCAAAAAGGGCGGAGTTCAGCACCGTGGGAGAAAAAACGTGGGTTGCTTGGATGCTGAGTACTTGCTCGCGTAAGCTTTCGAGATCGACGCTGATGGGATCGGCCGTGGGCGTCACGTCCGCACTGTCGTCGATCGTGTAAACCGCGGTTAGCGAATCTTTTGGTGAGAAGAGATGATCCAGGCGCGTCGTGCCAAAATCTTCACGAATGTTCTGGACGGGATGGTTGAAGGCTTCCGCGATGCCGCTGCCGAGTTCCGGGCCGTTCTGAATGGGCCACAGCGCGAGAAGCGGCTCGACGCCGGCGGCCAAGCCCACGTTGATGAGGGTTCCGTCAGGGCCGGGTAGCAAGCCCCGCCTCGCGTTACGGTCGGGAACCAAGGTCACATCGCTCAATCCCAATTTTTGTCGGAAACCCTCATAATTGCCGAACAGGAAAGTCTTATTGCGGCGGATGGGACCGCCCAAGGCCGCTCCGAATTGATTGCGCTCGAAGGATGGAATGGCTCCTTGATCGAAGAAGTTGCGCGCGTCCAGAGCGCTGTTGCGCAGGAACTCGTAGAGATCACCGTGGAAACGGTTGGTGCCCGACTGGGTAACGAGCGTCACCTGGGCACCCGGCCGTTTACCATACTGAGCACCGTAGGTGTTGGCGAGCACGTTGAATTCGCGGATGGCGTCCACTCCCAGCAATTCGCCGCTCGTGCCGCCGGGTTGAAGATTAATTTCCGCCACGCCGGTGTATTCGACGCCGTTCAACAAAAATAGATTTTCCTGAGGCCGCCGGCCAGAAACCGCGAACATATTGGCGACCGAGGAGTTGGAGACGCCGATTCCTCCGGTCTTTTCCGCCGTGTAATTCACAGTGCCCGGGTTGAGCGTCAGTAGCTCGTCGTAACTCCGCCCGTTGAGCGGCAAATCCTCGATCTGCCGCTCGCTCACAAGCCCCGAGGTCTCATCCGTGGTGGCACCGAGAAGCGGAGCTTGGCCCGTGACAGTGACATGCTGCCGGATTTTGCTCAGCGAGAGCCGCTCATTGAGCACCACCTGCTGGCCAACGGCCAGAGGAATGCCCCTTCGCACTTCGGACCTGAATCCCACCTTTTCCATTCGGAGGTCGTATCGCCCGACGGACAGTAGGAGAAGCACGTAACGTCCGCTGGAATTAGTAGCGGCGCGGCGGGTCGAGCCGGTCGCGGTGTTCACCGCCGTCACCACCACGCCCAAAAGCGCGCCTCCTGTCGAGTCCGTCACCACTCCCGCGATTGAGCCTCCAACCTGCGCTACGGAGGATGGCGGAGCGACGAAGAGGAGCAGGAACGCGAGCAGGCCGAGGCTGGCGCGATCGAAGCTTACCTTTCGTTTTGGGGAAGCTCGGAACACA
>JBOGJS010000342.1:0-11368 GCA_050745365.1 Terriglobia bacterium | reverse complement strand
CCCGTGATGTCCAGGTACATCGCGTGGGTTTTGAGAAGAGTGTACGGGCGGTCTTCGTCGTCGGGGTACATGCGTTCCGAAAGCTCTCCCGATTCGGCGGCCTGTTCGACGCGAACGAATGCCGTTGTAGGATCGCTCGTGGGCACGTCCGCGAAGGACAGGTTTACGCCCGTCTCGTCGATCGGATCTTCGTATACAAAATATATTCGGATCACCCTCGTTCCTCCTTCTCCGGGATCTCCTATCGGACAAAACGACGCCCGATTTGGGCTGCGGCAACTGTAATGATCAAGCCAAGGACCGCCCTCCTGACTGGGCTGTGGGCGAGCGGCTGCCTGATAGCCACACGCCTTCCGTTAATCGTTGCCCCGACCAGCCACCCTTCGGCCCATGTGAAGTCGGTGACTGCTGCGTGTTCGAATTGGGCGTGACAGTTGGGGCACACAACCAGCAGGTTCTTTGGGTGGTGGCCGATTTCCGGGTCGAGGTGGTGCACCTCAAAATACGGCTCGCCGTTCCTCTTTTCGAAGGCAAACGAGCAGAGCTGGCACCTGCCGTCATGCACCTCTCGAAGCAGAATACGAATCCCGGCGGGCACCCCCTCGTGGCGCTCCGCTGCTCCTGGAGGAACCCTCGGGCGAGGTTCGCACTGTGACTGTAGAGCGATCCGAGACAACTCCTCTCCCGCAAGGTCGCGCGGGCGCCTTCTGGCCAGGCGAGAAAGCCTGCCTAGCTCCTGCTCGGCTACCGAGTCCGTCGCTGCCCGGTGAAGGTCCCGTCGAGCCTGTTGCTCTTGCCGTTGTTGTAGAAAGCGATCCAGGACAATCCGGTATAACGGTCTTCGAGGATCCTCAACGGTGATGGTGATGGAGTCACCCTCGTGTACGTTCCTCTCGGAAAACCATCGGCCGAGCCCGAATATTCGACCCTCCTTGATCGTGGAGTCGTAGGGATGGAACGACAGTTCCCTGAGTGTATCCGCGTCGTCAAAAAAGACCTCAATCTTGCCCTCCCTGCTGGGAAACCACTCCTTGAACCTCTGCGGTATCGCGAGCAAGCCTTTCTCCAGGCGGCTCGCTGAGGCACGGATTGTGAAGTGCTGTTTCTCAGCACTCATAGGGGCCGGACTCCGCTCCAAGGGCATGTAACACGCGGGGAGGGCACCCCTGCTTCCCGCTCCGCCCGTGAAACCCGAAAACACCACCGAAGCAAACCGCGTACACACCCGAACCGTAAAATCTGTCAATGCTGACGAGCGGTCTCCGCGGTTGTGCGATCATAGCGATGCCAACAACACGGCCAGCGATGTTCGGATTTGACGGCTCGAATACAAAGCCGGGATGTTTAATGGGATCAAGATCCTTGATAACCTTCCGAAGCTTTTCATAAGCCTCAGCAATCGTCTTCCGTACTCGGCTCGCACGCATCGCAGGACGCTGCGATGCCTCTTCATCCGCAAGCCTCTCGGAAAGTTTCTTGAGCTGATCCGCTAATTGTTCCAGCTTCCCAGGTGGAATTGCCATCGCTCTCTTTTGCCGTTGCCCCTACAAATTTTCCTGCCCGTTCAGCCCTCGTCACGTCAAAATACCACAATCGCTACGCCCTGCGGTTTCAGGAAGCTCCTGTTCCCTGCCCACCGCACCCGCACGACGCAGACTGTCAGGCTGAACGAAGTGAAGCATCCCGGTATTTGTTGACAGCAAAGTGCTGTGATCCTTCGCCGTCGCTCAGGATGACGTTGCGACGAGATTTTGGCTGGCGCCTCCTTAAACCCCAGCGAAGGCGGAAAAGCCGCCGTCAACCGGTACAACAGCTCCCGTGACGAAGGCTGAGGCCGGCGAGAGAAGCCACAGCATGGTCCCGAGTAAATCTTCCGGCTGACCAAATCGGCCCATCGGGGTGTGTTGGATGATGCTTTGGCCGCGAGCGGTAAGCTCTCCCGTTTCTTTGCTGGTCAGTAAGAACCGGTTCTGCTCGGTAAGAAAAAATCCGGGGGCGAGCGCGTTCACTCGAATGCGAGGTGAGTACTCCTGAGCAAGATGCACAGCCAGCCACTGGGTGAAATTGTTCACCCCCGCTTTGGCTGCAGAGTAGCCGATCACGCGCGTCAGGGGGCGAAAACTGCTCATGGAAGAGATGTTCAGAATCACTCCTTCACCCTGTTCCGCCATTTTCCTGCCCATGGCCTGACAGGGAAGAATCGTGCCCAAAATGTTCAGGCTCAATGCGAAGCGCAGCGCCTCTTCCGGTAAATCGAAAAACGCTAAATCCTTACTGGCGGTCGCTTTGGGATGATTGCCGCCTGCCCCGTTGATCAGACCATCGATTCTGCTGAACTCCGTGATGACTCGCTCGGCCGCGTTCTTTAACGACGGCAGGTTGAGAACGTCACCCTGGATGCTGATGACGCGTCCCGACGCGGATCGCGATGACGAGACCAGCGCATCACCCTTTTCCTTGCTTCGCACGATCACGCTCACATTCGCCCCGCAGCCGGCCAAGGCCTGAACCATTTTGCTTCCCAAAATTCCGGTTCCTCCGGTGACCACTATGGAGCGTCCGGTGAAATCATACATTTTTGTTAAATCGATGAGATTCATGAAGCGGCCTCCAGTAAGACGTGTGTGTTGCAGCGGCGGCGCAAGGGGTCATAGGGCGGTAGCCACGGTTAACCGCGTTGGGATTCTCCGACGGTTCGCCCACAGTAGCAAAAAGTCCGCAGCCAATCAGCGAAGGATTGAGGGCTGGCCATGGTTACGATGGGGCACTGCCCACAGCCGCCGGTTTCGCAAACGGCGCCAGATGCTTATTAAAGTGATCCTCAATAATCCGGTAATAGGTTTCTTCGTCTCCGCGCAGCGTGGTGAAGAAAGGTTCGCGAAAACGCTTTTCATTGATGACGGACCCGAAGGTTACGTGAAGCACCTCGCGCGCATGGAAATTATCCAGCAACGAGGTCAAGCGATCATCGGGTAAAGAAGTGATCGAGGGAGCTTTGGAGGCATCGGCGGAAACATGATAACTGGCCCGGTCAGTGGCATATCGTTCGATGGCGAAAGGAACGATTTCGCGGAACAGCCCGGGATTCAGCACTGCAACGGCGCGGAGTGCTTCCAAATAACTCGTGCCAGCCGTCTTCAAGTGAACCAGGTTCCCGGCCACTCGGGCCGCGATCGGATAAATGCTGAATTTGTCTGACCCCGAGTGAAGGCTCAGCTTATAGGGCCCGAAAGTTTTGGAAACCGCCAGGTGACGCGCGAAAGACTGCTCGAACTTCTCCAGATTGCCGATGTAATCCACTCCCTTCTCGAAATCTCCAACGTAACGCGGCGCAAGGCTCACCCATTTCACTCCCAGCCGCCTGAGCTCGTGAGCGATGTAAACGTGTTCCGCCAGCGAGCTCACCGTCTCAGTTTCATCCACGCTCATCTCCAGTTCGAACGGGCGGGCACCCATCACCTGGGCGAGGTGGCGATACATCTTCACCGTGTGATCCACCGCCCGGCCGTACTTCAATGCCGCGCGGAGCAACTCCTCCTGGCTGATGGGCAGGTTGAAGGTACCCAGATCGACGGGCTTTCCCGCGAGTTGTTTCTCAAGATCGCGAGGAGAGCTCTCAAGCGACTCCCAGGGCAAATCTCCGGCTTTCTGCTGCAGGACGTCGAACGATGCGGTGGTGGCGCTATTATCCACGTATTCGCCGGGATCGATCGTGTAGAAGGAGTATCCTGCATCGGCGCATACATCAATATCCGCCGGAGTTTTCAGATGGTCGGCGTCGGCTCCAAAACCAGCGCGCCAGCCCTCCTGAAAAACGCCCCACATGGCATCGTCCAGCACCTCCTGCGGCGTGCGGCCCGTGCGCGCGTTTTCGCGCATGGATTGCTGAGCATAAATCGCGGCAATGCCAGCGCGGCGGACCGCGCGGACGTGGCCGGGCGTGGCAAGGCCCAACCGGTCGCCACATCCTACTGATTTTTCAAGCCCGAGCAGGCGCGGCGCAAGATAGGGCAGCACGGATCTCAGCGCCGCCGCGTTCGCGGCAGTCGTCTTCGCTCGAATAACCGCTGAAGGCTTTCCCGATAGCTTTACGTATTCGGTTGGCCCGCCGAATTGCCCAGTCAATTCGGTATTGCCGGAGAGCAGGCCGAGGTATTTTTCACCCTCTCGACGCGCGAGAAACAGCAACGAATGCCGGGTCGCAGTCAAAGAAAGCGGATAAACCTCCATTCCGCTCAAACGGCCAAGCTCGGTTGCGAGTGCTTTCGATTCCGTCTCCAGCAAAGGCGCATTCAGTTCAGAAGTTGTGATGTAGGATGACAGGCTGGTTTCCATAGGACGAAGTTCCTTTCTGACTTGGGTTCATTCCACGGTAACGCTTTTTGCCAGGTTGCGCGGCTGGTCCACATCGCAACCGCGCAACACGGCGCAGTGGTAGGCGAAGAGCTGAAGCGGAACCACGGTAAGAAGCGGCATCAGAATCCCGTGGTTTTGAGGTACTTCAATGAGGTGGTCCACCATCGATCGCAGCCGGGTATTCCCTTTCGTCGTGACGGCCAGCACCGGCCCCTCGCGGGCGCGGATTTCCTGGATGTTAGAGACCATCTTCTCATAGGAACCATCTTCAGGAGCCAAGGCCACCGTGGGAAACGAGCGATCGATCAGAGCGATCGGGCCGTGCTTCATTTCGCCCGCCGCATAAGCTTCCGCATGAATGTAAGAGACTTCCTTCAGTTTCAGCGCGCCCTCGAGCGCGACGGGATATTGATACTTGCGCCCCACGTAAAGAAAGTGGGATGCGCGGCACGAGCTCTGGGCCAGGTCGCGGAGGCGGTCACATTCCTGAAGTGTCTCGCGGATCTGCTCCGGAACCCGCTCCAGTCCCCGAAGCAGTTTTTCTCCCTCCTCGAATGAAAGATCTCTGCTTCTGCCGAGCAGCAGCGCGATGAGCACCAGGATCGTCAACTGCGAAATAAAAGATTTGGTCGAGGCCACCCCAATCTCGATACCCGCATGGGAGTAAACACCGGCGTGTGTTTCACGGGCAATCGTGCTTCCGACCACATTGACGAGACCCAGCACCAGCGCGCCTTTGCGTTTGGCTTCGCGGAGGGCGGCTAGCGTATCCGCTGTTTCACCCGATTGGCTGATGGCCAGCACCACCGTGTTCTGGCGGATGTTCAGTTTGCGGTACCGGAATTCTGAGGCGAGCTCAGTTTCCACGGTCAAATCCGTGAGCGTCTCAAAGACGTACCGCGCGTAAAGACCCGCATAGTAGGAGGTGCCGCAACTCACGATGATGAGGTGCTGCGCTTTGTTGAGCCGATCCATGACGGATTCGAGCCCCCCAAGCTTGGCCACGCCCTCGGAATGGTTCAAGCGGCCTCGCAACGCATTTTCCACCGCCTCAGGCTGCTCAAAAATCTCCTTGAGCATGTAGTGCGGGTATTGGCCTCGGTCCGCATCCTCGCGTCCCCCATCGAGGAGCTGTGCCTCGCGGCTGACGGCGCGGTTATCGAGGGTCTTGATCCAATATCGGCCTGGTGCCAACCGCGCCACTTCGTTGTCTTCGAGATAAACCACCTGGTCCGTATGCTGAGCAAGCGCCGAAACGTCGGAAGCCGCCAATGACTCCCCGTCCCCGATGCCAAGGACGATGGGGCTGCCGCGCCGCGCCACCAGAATCTCTTGCGGTCGCCCAGTGTGTATTACCGCGAGCCCATAGGTGCCCTCAACTTGCTGAAGGGCCTTTTGTACGGCGGCCTCGAGATCACCCTGGTAGAAGCTTTCAATCAGGTGGGCGAGGACTTCCGTGTCTGTTTCACTGCGAAACGCGTGCCCTGATCCCAACAGGGCTTTCTTCAAGGGCTGATAGTTTTCAATGATGCCGTTGTGGACCAGAAAGATTTCGCCTAAGCAGTCTGTGTGCGGGTGAGCATTTAATTCAGTGGGCTTGCCGTGAGTCGCCCATCGGGTATGGGCAATGCCAATGATTCCCTCCGGCACTTCCCGTTCAAGGCGGCTTTCGAGTTCCGCCACCTTGCCTACGGCCCTGGCAACGTAGGCCCCGGAGTTGAGGATGGCGACTCCGCTCGAATCGTATCCACGGTATTCGAGCCGCTTCAACCCTTCGAGTAGAATGCCCCTCGCGCTTTGCCGGCCGACATAAGCAACGATGCCGCACATACTTGAAAAGCGTACAAGCTAGCATGCCACAAGGTCAAGCTGACGGCTGAGGGGTCGGGGATGATTTTCACCCGCCCTCAAAAAAATCTTGCAACCTTTGACCCTTACTTTGCGTCCTAGCAATTAACCAACACTTATGACTACCTGGGGAGGTGGGTAGCGTTTAGGGCAACCAAGTTACCCACTTCCTCCTTCCTCTCGAAGCTGATATTTCACAATGTGATCTATCGGACCGGCCGGCACTGCCGCCGGGACGGCGGCGCTACCCTCCTGAATCAAGCCCACCCGGCGTGTTACTCTAAAAGGGGTTTCATTCACGATGGCTGGCCTTCGAATCTCCGTCGTTCAGTATCTCAACACCGCACCGCTCGCCTGGGGCATGCTTCACGGCCAGCAGCAGGGCCGATTTGAGATCGAATTTACTCTTCCTGCCCGTTGCGCGGACGACCTGCGCGCGCGCAAAGCGGATGCAGGCATCATCCCTTCGATTGAATACCTGCGTATAGAGGGTTTAGAGATTGTTCCGGGGATCTCGATCGCATCGAAGGAATGCGTCAAAAGCGTGATCGTGGTCAGTAAAGCGCCCCTCGAAGAAGTACGAACCGTGGCGATGGACAATTCGTCCCGCACGTCGGTAGCGCTCACCACGATTCTACTGCGCAAGTTTTACAACCGAAATTTTAAGGCGATTCCTGCGGACCCGAATCCAGCCGCAATGCTGCGCCAGGCCGATGCGGCGCTTCTCATTGGCGATCCGGCGCTGAAATTAAGCTCTGCGGGCTCCGCCTTTCACATTTACGATCTCGCCGCTCTGTGGAAGAAGTTCACGGGCCTGCCCTTTGTGTTTGCTCTTTGGGCCGGCCACCGGGAGTCGGGAATCGGAAAATTGAGCCGGGAGTTCACCGCGTCGCGGGATTACGGCCTCGCCCACATTCCTGAAATTGCCAAGGAATACGCGCCTCGGCTCGCGATGAGTCCCGAAGAGATTGAAATTTACCTGACCCAAAACATCGACTATACTTTGGACGAGGATAACCTTAAAGGCTTGAGCGTGTTCTTCGAGCTTGCACGAGAGTTCGGACTTGGCGGCGGGCAAAAAGAACCGGAATTTGCCAGCTCAGAGGCGCTCGGCGCCAAAGGCTGAAACATGGCACGGTGCACCCATTCCGAGGCCGTAGAGATGCTCCATTCCGACGATCTCATCGGTCTCGGCATGGAGGCCGATGCAATTCGCGAGCGACTCCATCCCGGCAACGTCATTACCTACCAGATTGATCGCAACATCAACTACACGAACGTCTGCACGGAATATTGCTCGTTTTGCGCCTTCTATCGGCCCGTCGGCTCGCCCGAAGGCTACGTGCAGCCCCTCGAATCAATTTTTCAGAAGATTGACGAAACACTCGCGGTGGGCGGCACAGGCATCCTGATGCAAGGCGGCCTGCACCCCCATCTGAAAATGGACTATTACGTTGCCCTGATGACCCGCATCAAGAAGCGATATCCCACACTGCATCTCCATTGTCTCTCCGCGCCGGAAATCCTAAACCTTGCGGAAATCTGCGGCATCACCGTGAGGGATGTGATCGCGCAACTCAAGAATGCGGGCCTCGATTCGATTCCTGGCGCGGGCGCCGAGATCCTTGACGACGACGTCCGTCGCCGGATCGCCCGGCTGAAATGCAGCACGGCGGAGTGGCTCATGGTGCATCGCATCGCGCATCAATTGGGGCTCCGCACCACGGCCACCATGATGTTTGGTGTCGGCGAAACGCTGGACCAGCGAGTGAACCATCTCGAATGCCTGCGCCAGCTTCAGGATGAAACGGGCGGATTTACAGCCTTTATTCCCTGGTTTTTTCAACGCGAAAACACTTCTCTCGGCCGGCGAGTCAAGGAAGAGGCCACCGCCGTGGATTATCTCAAAACCCTAGCGGTCTCCCGCATCTATCTGGATAACATTGTCAACGTCCAAGCCTCCTGGCTTACTCCGGGCCACAAGATTTGCCAGATTGCGCTGCGGTTTGGCGGCAACGACGTCGGCAGTATTTTGATCGAGGAGAACGTTGTGAACGCGGCCGGCTGCCGCAACACCTCCACGGAAAAAGAGCTTCAGCGCCTCATCTCCGGCGCGGGTTTCCGGCCGGTAAAGCGCGACACTCTCTATCGGCTCTATTACTTGAACTGATCGCCACCTGATTCCGGGTGACCGAATCCGGACGGGACCCAAAGTTGTTGGAATGCATTTCCACCGCTGCGGAGTAAGCAAGTAGCGTGGAGTTGTCTTTTAACTCCGCGGCTTTTGTTTGCCCGAACGAAATACCGCAGCGTTTCTGAACGGCGAAACTCTGCATTGCAAGGTCATAAATGCTTGTTTTTTAGAAAGCTTTTTTCTGACCGGCTCGCGCAAGGCGCATAAACAGGGCTTATATCCATAGATCATCCACCGAGAGACCGTTGTCTTGAACCTTGAATTTCAAATTTGGCTTGGTTGCGGTCCTCAGGCCGCGCTGCGCTACCCGGCTCCGCTGATCGGAATCCAGCGCTCCAGGGAGAAAAGGTAACGATGTCGTTTAAATCGCCGGGAAGCTGGCTCTTTGGCAATGATGCTGGCGGGCATTTCCCTGGACCCTATGGCCTGCAACTCTACAGCCTCCGGAAGCAGATGCCCGGTGATGTGAAGCCATGGCTAGAGCGCGTGCGGAAGATGGGTTATCAGGAGGCGGAGTTGTCGGGCCTGGAGGACCTCAGCCCGCAGAAGTTCCATCGCGCTTTGGAATCCGCCGGGTTGCGCGCGGTGGGGATGCACAATAGTTACGCCCGGTATCGACACCAGATGCCTGCCATCATCCAAGAAGCTCGGGCGCTGGGCGTAGAGTATTTAGTATGCCCTGACCTGCCCAAAGCCGGCCGGCACACGACCATGGCGGACGTCCACCGCGCCGCGCGGGAGTTTAACCGTTTTGCCGCTCAACTGGAGCGCCACGATTTGCGTTTTGGCTTTCACGCCGAAATTGACGCCTTTTACCCGATCGACGGACGCCCCGCCCTGGACCGCCTGATCGCGCTGTTACGGCCTGATATTGTCCAGGAGATGGACATTTTCTGGTACAAGCGCGGTGGGCAGGACCCCGTGACCTACCTGAAGCGCTATCCGAAGCTCTTTCGTCTGATGCACCTTAAGGGTATGCGACGCGGCACGCCGGTTGGCAATTTCAACGTCGGCACTTCAGATGAAGACTGTGTGCCATTGGGCCAGGGTATTCTCGACATCCCTTCCATCCTGCAAGAAGCCATGAGGATCGGCGTACAGCACTATTTCGTAGAAGATGAGAGCCGCGAGGCACCCAAAAATATTGCGACCGACATACGCTATTTAAAGACGGTCCGCGTCTGAGGAACCAACGTTCCTCCTTCAGGCGGCAAATTTAGCGTGGACCTTTCGCGTTATCGCGGCCGCTTGGCAGTGGAATGGATGAACCCGGCAACCAGCGTCGAAACTGTGGGGGTGGATGTCAGCGGCGGCGCAATGCGAGCATTCACCCCGCCTTTCAGTGGGGATGCCGTGTTATACCTGCGTGAAGTCAGCACAAGGCCAGGCTAAGGGATTGCCTAACGGAAAAAGGTTTACAATTCCAGCCCCCGGGAAGGCCAAAATCTCTCGCGGACGTGTCGCCGCCTCCATTCTCGGACGCACCAACCTCACCGCTACTCATCAGCAATCGCGACTTTGACTGTACCGTGGGCGCAGCCCATGTTCTCACCAGTTGAGCTGCAACTGGACCTGGACGCTGCGCGGCCCTTGCTGCACATCTGTGATTCTGCCAAACAACGGGTTGTCAATGTCGGTAACCGGATCGGCCAGACCGGTGCGGTTAAACACGTTGAAGAAATCGCCGCGGAGCGTCAAGTAGGACCGCTCGTCGATATAGAACCTCTTGAAGAGGCTTGCGCTCTCCGTAAAATGAGCATCGCCGCGAATATTCGGCAAGTAGGGGGAAAGGGTTCCGTAATTCTCCGCAAAGCCATTGATAGGAGTCAGCGGCGGATCTTTGAAAGCGGCAGGGTTGAGGTAAGGATTTCCATTCACGCTGTCGAGCGGCCCGCGATACGGCACCGTCTCCTTAACACCAAGCACCTGCTCCGGGTAAATCGTGCTGCCATTGGGACTGAGAGGTGTGAATTGATCGGTTACAAGCGATAGCGAGTCGCCGGAAGTGTAGGCTTGAAGCGCAGAAAGTGTCCACCCGCCCAGGATCTTGTCTCCTATCCCTGACTTAACCCAGTGCCTCCCTTTCCCAAACGGAAGCTCGTATACCCACGTGATCTTGAGCATCTGGGGATAGTTAAATGACGAGACGGTTTTTGCCGCTTTCTGGTTGTAATAGTCCGCTGCCCCAGCGCCATACGAGAGGTTAGAGTCTGTAAGGGACTTTTGCCAGTTGTAACCAATAATAAAGCTCAGCCCGTTGCCAACACGCTTCGTCGCCGAGATTTGAAGCGTGTTATACGTAGAGTTGCCGAAATATGGGTAGTCGTTGAACACGCCGAATACCTGGGGCCATGGCAGAACACCCTGGGAGACCGGTCCGCAAAACGAGGCATAGGGTAGCTTGGTGATGCCGTACTGAGCCAATGTTGCAGCGGTGGCAGGATTGGCCAGGTCCGTAGCCATATCATCGCCCAGGATATCGCCGAGACCGATATATTTCGGTAACCCCGATTGGACAAGAGCGCCAAACCCGGGAGACTGGAGCCAAGTCCCTTTTTCACCAAGGTAATCAACCTCCAACAGAATCTGAGCGGGTAATTGATACTGAACCCCAAAGTTCCAGTTTTGCACCTGAGGCCCTTTCAGGGAGCCCGGAGGAATGTAATCCACCCCTTGGCCTTCACTGATTGACGGGCTGGTATCCGGCAGATGACCCGTGAAGGGCAGGAAGCCCACATGCGCATAAGAAGGCAACGTCGCGCCAGACAGCCCGGTCCAGTAGAGAGCCGGATTCAATGCCGGGAAAGGGTTGGGAATAAGCGACGTATTCATACCCACACCGCTGTTAAACCCCAGCAGAGTTTCATAGCCGGTCCCATTCTGAATATCCGGCATATAGTCGATTCCGTAAGCGCCGCGAATGTCGATGTTCTTAGTGGGGTTGTAGGCCAGGCCGAAGCGGTGTGCCAC
>JBOGJS010000341.1:0-5908 GCA_050745365.1 Terriglobia bacterium | reverse complement strand
GATCTGCTGCGTTACTTGACCCACGGTTAGCGTGGCGTTGGAGGTCGCATTCTGCCCTACCACCAGCAGAAGGCTTCCGATCCACTGCTTGAATCCATTCTTTTGAACGACCAGTCGGTAGGGGCCGCGCGGCAAGCCACCCAGATAGTAGCTGCCCGTTCCGGAGGTCACCGCCTTGCGCACCATGCCGGTCTCGGTCTGGGTGATGGTCACCGAGGCGCCGGGAATGGCTGCTCCGCTTGGGTCGTGCACCGTTCCGCTTAATTGGGCCGTTCCGGTTTGAGCCTTCGCAGGCGCAACTCCCAGACCGCAAATCATGAGCAGGCCCGCCAAAACAGCGAGAAAAGCCCACGGCACCCAAACCGTGCCGTGGCTACCCGCTGTCCCCCATTCTTTCTTCCTTCCCTCGAGATATCCCATGACCACACCCTCCCTCGCTCGAAACGTTCTGTGTGCTGCATTTTTTACAGCATTCGCCGTCCAAACAGTCGGTAGGGAAGCCTTCTCATAAAGATTTCACCCACCAGAACCACACACGCTGCCTCCGTCGTACCACTGCGCCAGGCAGAAGTCAAGAGTTTTTTTCATTGTTCTAACACCTTAATAGCTGGAGACTAATTGCATTGTGGATCTGCAATCGAGGTTGAGGCCCCTACCATTCTCGGTGGGGGGTCAGTTTGAATCGTAGCGGTGACTTTCGCTCGCCAGGTGGCGGCATGAAGCCGCCTCTACATCAAATTGGCCCACGCCCCCATTCTGAGGGTCACGCCAAAGTCGCTTCTGCCGAATTTTCTAGCGCGGCAGGGCAGCAGGCAAACGTCATTCCGAGGAGTTCCTCATGTAGCTTTGGGACACCCCGAAGCACGAAAATTACCCCTCACCGGTCCCGACACGTCGGGACACCCTCCCCTGGGAGAGGGCTATTCCTCGCGGTTTTAAGCCCTCTGCGTGGGGAGAGGGTGGCGAGCGACGCGAGCCGGGTGTGGGGTCTCGCGCCGAAGTTTTCGGAGCAGCGGAGCGACGAGGAATCTTGCCGTGGCCTTTCGCTGGAACGCGCGCCGGGCGAGATTCCTCGCTCCGCTCGGAATGACAAAGTCCAAAAGTTGGCGAAAAACCAGATTTTGACGGAACCCTACCCCATTCTCCGCTTGATTGAAAGTTTCGCCCTGCAAAGGTTAGAATGGTTTTTAGGCCGATCATTCTTTTCATCCAATCAGCACAACTGAGAAAGGCTCAAGATTATGAAGAAAGACATTCATCCCAACTATCATGAAGTCACGGTGGTCTGCGCGTGCGGAAGCACGTTCAAAACTCGTTCGGCGTATAAGAGTGATGTGATGCACGTCGAGATCTGCTCCAGTTGTCATCCGTTTTTTACCGGCAAGCAGAAATTAGTGGATAGCGCCGGCCGCGTCGAACGGTTCCAGAGAAAGTACGGGCGCAAGTCTTCTGTCGTCACGCCGTCGTAATCTTTTTGAAAAGATCACAGGCTTCATCACAACCAGCGAGGAGTCAAAAGAGTCCTTGGAGCCGGTCTCAAATCCTTATGTCACCCAGGCGCGAGTGTACCTGCTTGGGCGCCAAAGCGTAGTTGAGGAGGAACTCGCCCGGTTCCTCAAGGACGAGGAGTTGGTTTTTACGACGGACACAAAGGTTGCGGCCGAACTGTTGAACGAGATTGCCGGGCGTACCTGCTATATGTCGTTTGGGAAGGGGCGGAAATCGAACCAGGAATATCTGGAAAATATCCTCAGCTCCAAGCACGGAAGCGTGCTGGAACACGCGGTCTGGAATTTCTTGATTACCGGCGTCAGCCGGTCGCTGACGCATGAGCTGGTACGCCACCGGGCCGGCTTTGGCTACTCGCAGCTCTCGCAGCGATATGTGGATGAGGGCAATGCCCGCTACGTCGTCCCGCCCCTTTATCAGGAGAGCGAAGCGCTGCGCCGGAAGTGGGAACAGTCCATCGAGTGCCTCCGCAAGGCATACGCCGAACTGGCGGAAGCCACCGCCCTGTACGTCCAACAGAAACACCCGGAGATGTCGCCCCGCGACCGCCGCAAATGGGCGCGGCAGGCGGCGCGCTCCATCCTGCCCAATGCCTGTGAGACGAAAATCTTTGTCACCGGGAATTCGCGCGCCTGGCGCCATTTTCTCGAGCAACGCGGCAGCCCGCACGCCGACACCGAAATTCGTCTTTTAGCCGTTGAAATCGCGCGCATCTTGAAACGCGAAAGCCCCGGCATCTTCCATGACGTCGAACTCGTAGATGAGCCCGACGGCTTTCCCTCCCTCCGCATCGCGCATTCCAAAGTCTGACGGTCCGCATACATGGCAAACTACGCCATGTATGCGCCATCCCGATTTTATATCGCCATAACTCAAATATTTGCAACCGCTGGATGGCGGCATGAAGCTGCCGCTCGATCCGGCTACGTTACAACCCCGCCGCTTTCTGGTAGCGGGCCAGGTTTTCCTGAAATTCGGGATTGCCGGGCGCAAGTTGCACAACCCTCGCCTCCGTCTCTGCGGCAAGCTTGAACTGTCCGTTCGCGAACAGCGCCGCGGCCAGGGTGTCAATGAAATCCGGCACTCTCCATCCGGTCAGCCGTACGGCGCGGAGCGCATACTCCAGGGCTCGAGGGGGATCACGCAATTCCCGGTTCTCACAAGTTGCGTAGAGCCAGGCAAGGTTGTTGTTCGCGAGGGGTGAATTGGGGGCGAGCTTCAGCGCTTCCCGGTAGTGCTGAATCGCTTCGGGGTAAAGCTTCAAGCCGGTCGAGACCCCGGCCAGCGCTTCCTGCAGATCGGCCCGGGGCGGCATTTTGCGCTGGGCTCCTTGAAGCACCTCACGGGCTTTCGTAAGGTCGCCGCTCGCTTCATAGGCCGTGGCCAGCAGAAGGGTATCCGAGGGCGAAGGCTCGCTTTGGAACCGCAAAGCCTCGGAGAATTCCCGGATGGCAGCGCGGTAATCTTTTCGGGAAAGCGCGAGCGCGCCGAGTTCTTCATGCACCCGGGGGCTTCGAGAATCAAGGCGCTGCGCCTTTTCGAGCATCGCCCGCGCCTGTTCCGGCCGGTGCGTTGCCTCAAGCCGGCCCGCCTCGGTGAGCAGCCGCGCAACCTGTTGGGTTTTAAAATAAGAGTTGGCCGTTGCTCCGAGCGCGATGAGGACAATGATCACCGGCAGGAGGATAACCGGTTGAAATCTGCTCTCGCCTCGCGAGCGGGAATCGGCACTGAGCCGTGGGGGCGGAATGAGCCACGCGAGAAAAAGGCCCACAAGCAGGCCGCCAAGGTGCGCCCAGTTGTCGATGTGCTGGATGAAGCGCCCGAAGACCAACTCGACCACAATCGCGGCCAGAATTCCCGCGCCAAACAGATTCTTCCAGCGCCGCGGAACGACCCCCGGGTGAAGCAGCCCAATGACGAGCATCGCTCCGGCGATTCCAAAAATCGCTCCCGAAGCGCCCGCCGCGATGTGCGAAGACGCTTCCATCGAGAGCAAGGCCCCTCCCATTCCCGAAATAACGTAGAGCAGCGTGAAGCGGCCGTAGCCGTAAAGGGGTTCGAGAAAAGCCCCCAGAATGCAGAGGGCGAACATGTTGACGGCAAGGTGAGGGAGCCCGATGTGCAGGAACATCGGCATCACCAGGCGCCAGTATTGCCCGGCGCGAAAGTAGGGGCCGTAGGAGGCGCCGAAGTTCAGGAGAACGCTGACGTTTTTTGAGCCGCCGGCCGCGGTCATCAGGGCGAAGATGATGACGTTCACCGCCAGAATCACGTAGGTGGCAATGATGGGAAAATAGCGAGGCCCATGACGAGGCGCGGAAGACTGAATGGGAAACAAAGAGGAAAACCTCATGAATGCTATTTAATCATCCGCCGGCAGATTGCGAAAGGCACGGGCAAAGAAGGCGAACCGCCTTGGAGTTAAAGTAGCCTCTCACTCTAGCCTAGGTTACGGAAGGCGCGGTAGCGCAGCGCGGCCCGAGTGCCCCAACCAAAAGGACTGTCATTCTGAGCGAAAGCCAGCGAGCGAAGCATCTCTGTATCTGGCAAAACGGAATACGGGGATCCTTCGGTGCGCTCTGCATGAACTCGACCTCGGTGGTTTGATAGCCACCGACAGCGCAATTTGCTGACCGTTCTATGAAAGGGGATGTCAAGAGAAAGTTTTCTCCCTGGGCTCGATAGCGGGAGTTCTCTCGACATCCAGCCCCCTATAAATTCCGTGCTCGTGGTCGTCGTCGTTCCTTACGTTCCCCGGAGGGGCGAGGAGTGACAGGAAGCCGGACTGCGATTCCAGATTTCGGGATTTCATCTGCCGGTCGTGACAACGTCCGCAGCACTACTGCGCGACAAGCCGAACGCGAGGGTCGATGTTAACCAAGGTTCTATCGGAGACTCGATGCCTATGGCTTTGTGGGGTTATCCGAGGGGGCCTAGAGTGGGCTAGGAGGCTCGCCCCGATCATGCGGGGACACGGCCTAACGGTCAGCCTGAGACTCACCCTCGAACCCGAGCGCCAGCGGAAGTGCGGACCTCGACCGGGGTTGAAGCACCCGGCCCTCCGGCCTGACGCTCAAGCGGCTTGTGCCTTTAGATGCTCAGCGTTGAAACGTTCTCCTTTCTTCCAAAGGGTCAGGGTGATGGAGGCAATCTTACGCGCCAGGGTGACCCGTGCCAGGGCAGGACTCATGCCTTGGGCAAGCCAGCGCGCGTGGAACGCCTGAAACGGTTTCGAGCGGGCCACGGCCGTCGCCGCTGCGTCCTTGAAGATCTCCTTCAGCACATGATTATGATGGGCATTCAGTCCCAGGATCAGGACGGGTTTCCGGGCGCGGGTCAGCTCGCCATTGACCACTCGATAGTCAGCGCTGGAACGCGTGACCAGCGACAGCCCGGCATAGGCCCACAACTGGCGCTTGGTGCGAAAGCGGTGCGGCGTCTGGATCACCGCCATCAGCACTGCCGCGCGCACCGGACCCAGCGACGGGATGCTCGTGAGAATCCTTTGGGCGTTGTGCTTCCGGCTCTCCGTCACCATCAGCGCCTTGGCCTGGTGACGCAGCGACAGCAACAGGTCCAATTGCTGATACAGCAGATCGGCGCGCTGCCGCAACCCGGGTTCCCGCAGTTGCTCCCGCCACGCGTCACGGAAGTGGGGCGAGTAGACCCGCGTTCCTGCACACGGAATGCCGCGCCCCCGGTAGATCGCCTTCAGCCGGTTCATCACCTGCGTTGTGTCCCCGACCAGGGTAAGGTAACCACGCACCAGTTCGCGCAATTGCCGCATCCCGGCTTGGCCGTGATAGACGGGCTTGAGGTCGCCCCGCCGCAGCCCTTGGGCCAGCTTGCGCGCGTCGATCTTGTCGTTCTTCTTCTCCCCCCTGTGCCGCGGCATCTGCCGCGCGTCGCAAACCACGACCTTTGCTACATGCGGCAGGATCAGCTCGTAAAGCCATTGCGCATGTGTGCCCTCTTCGAAGGCCACCTGCACCGCTCCCTTCACTCCTTGGATCAGGCCCAGAATCGCAGCCGGCTCGGTTCGCAGGGTGGCTTCCATGATCTCTTTTCCCGCCGCATCCAATACGAAAACGCTGATACTCGCCGAATGTACGTCCATGCCGATATACTTGATGTCGTTCATTGGGTGCTCCTTTGGGTGGTAAGTTCGGTGGCAGTCACCACCAAACGAACCATACCCTCAAAGGGGCGCCCTTTCATAATGCGTGGGCTTCTTTGCCATGCAAAAGCCCACGGTCAATTCAAAATCGAATTGACCGTGATGTTATGAAAAGGCGATGCCTCCTCGGGTCCGGGTAAACTGGACCGGCAGTAAATCCAAAACGAGGAGGCACCAACGATGATAGCCATTGGAGCCGACGTGCACAAGCGGAAGTGCACG
>JBOGJS010000340.1:0-8315 GCA_050745365.1 Terriglobia bacterium | reverse complement strand
TCCGCCCAACACAATGAGTTACCGCCAGGTGAACCAATGCCTCGATCCGAAGGCAGCTTGCCTGTAATTCCGGCACCACGAGAAGCCCTCCGAACGTAGCGGCCGTCTCAATAGCGTCGGTCTTTCTAAGCTCCGCAACCAGTCTTGGTTCGGCATCGGAGATTTGGTCGATGGTCAGCAATTTTTTCCCGGCTTCGATGAGGTGATACGCCGCCGCCATCAGAGCCGCATCGCTTACATGCTGAATATTGCTCTCCATCAGATCCTATGCCTCCTCGGACGAACAGTAGATCGAGTCATTTGGTAACGAGTGGATAATAGCTCCAATCAACTCCCGGCGGGCGGATGGCAAGGAGATAATGGCCGGAGTTCAGTTTTGAAACATCGAGCCTTGCCTTGAGAACGGTCAGATTGCCCTCGGTTGTCGCCGTCCCCGCCGCGCTTACCAGCGGCCTTCCAGGTTCCTCAAATACTCCGACATCGTAAGTTCCGGTCCGGCTGCCCGTAGGAAGATAGAGCGACACGTTGTCAATCCCGCGCAAAAGCATCAGCGGTTGCTGAGCCTGCTCGCCCGCCTCCGGCACGCCGCGCAGGACTAGCCTGTTTCTCAGATCAAGAACCACAGCGGTGTAGGTGCCAACCGTATGCCGCCTGCTTTTCACAACAAACCACGAGGCGAAAAAGATGATGACGATGATGGCCGCGATTCCGACCGCTTTTAGCCTCCGCTCCCTCTGAGCGGCTTTTCGGAACCGGGCGAAATCGCTGTAACACGGCGAGCACCGCGACATGTGCACGAAGAAATCCCGATGCTGAGCGAGATTACTTTTGCCACTGTCCGCGGCGGTCTAAGAGTGCAGCAGTTGTGGCGGTTTGAGATACAGCGGTTGGCTTGATTTTTGAATACCGGGCACACGTCCGCGCAGCCGGCGATTCCCGGATGACCGTCACCTGAAAATCATCAGGATACTTTTTGTTGTTGAAGCCCGGCAGTCGGAATACGCGTGTTGAGTCCGTTGCGGCCGGATCGCCGCCAAAGCGCTGCGCGAGCGTGCGCAGCACCGCCTCAGCGTGCTCCTGATCGATGCCTTCGACCCGCCAGATCACCTGGAATTTCCCCGGCGAGGTGTTAAGAACATAGTTCGGCGTGGGAACCGCTTTATCCTGCCGGATCGCTTCAAGCTTCCGGGCGCCGCCGTCGTCCAGGTCGAGGTAGAGGTGGCGGATTTCCTTCGAATCTTCCTTCGTCCTGCCACGGGCGTGCTCTTTGAAGGTATTCAGGCTCACGTACACATCCGAGCCGGTTGCGTTCAAATAGCGGAGCCATCGCTGGTATTCAGGGCTCGCAATACTACGG
This sequence comes from Terriglobia bacterium, assembly GCA_050745365.1. Lineage (GTDB taxonomy): Bacteria > Acidobacteriota > Terriglobia > UBA7540 > UBA7540 > RH2-MAG17b. Next base: position 6,958 of record JBOGJS010000340.1, on the reverse strand, counting down.
GCGGTGCTGACACGCTGCAGGATTTCACCGCTATTGCGGTTGACGGCCAAGACCGCCAGCCAGTGATCGGGTCTGAACGCTCCGTTCACGTAATCGCGAGCGATGGCCTCGGCTTCCGCTGTCTTTGGGTTTGGCGCTCGCAGCGGCGAAAAAGGAAGCGGGGCGGGCGTTCGGCTTCGTGCCGATTCACTTACCCGGAGAAGGCGAAGAGGTGACCCGTCAGACGTTCACCTTTCAGTTGGACCAAGAGAAGTTGAAGAAGGTGGAACTCCGGGACGGCCATTACCTACTGCGCTCGAACCTGGTCGGGGAAGACCCGTCGGTGCTGTGGGAACGTTATATCCAACTGACGCAGATTGAAGCCGCCTTCAAAACCCTCAAAAGCGAATTGGGATTGCGTCCGATCTATCATCGATTGGGGAAGCGGGTCGAAGCTCACCTCTTCGCGGCCTTCCTCGCCTACGCCCTTTCGGTCACCCTGAAACAAAGACTCGCTGCCTTGGCGCCGGGCCTCACGCCCCGAGCGGTGCTGGAAAAGCTGGCTACGATTCAAATGCTCGATGTCTGCTTCCTGACGACCGACGGGCGTTGGCTGATCATGCCCCGCTATACGCAGTCGGAACCGGATCAGCAACTGATGTTGCATCGGCTGCAGCTCACGCTACCCTCCCAACCGCCGCCGAGGATCAAGGCGCAGGAGGCTTCAGAGACCGCACTGCCGAGGCTGCAACTGTAGTGCCGACCTTGGAGATCGCTTTGCTGAAAACACAAGGGTTATGGCAGTTTCAACCTCACAACTGCGAAAGTTGGGCTAGAAAAATCGGTTCGGTGATGCTGAGCCCTTCGCTGCGCCCTGAGCGAAGCGAAGGGTCGCTGCGTTTCCGCTCAAGGTAAACTGCGCGAAGCGTCTGCTTTTCCTATTGAAAGTAACAGAGCAAGACTCTTCGCTGTGCATGATTATTTAGCTTGATCCGGTAAAGGGAAAAGGAGTGCCATTTGCGGCGCTGGAAACCATGGAACCGTCATTACCGCGAAAGCGGGAATCCATCCTCCGACGATCAAACAAGTCCTCGCGTTCGCGGCGACAACCGCGAACACGGTGCGCGCTGCGATTACAGATGCTGCCGGAGCACGCTCGACAATCATATCGCTCTGCAGGACACACGGTGCTAAGCTCTTTGTCTTCAGCAAGCCTGTCGCTGCGTGTGTCATGCTCAAGATTGGCAGTCGAAGGCTGTGGACGCTCAGAGATGACAAGCTCCAAATCCCTTTTCTGCAACCCGCTAAATGCTATCCCACAACTTGCTTGATCGAAAGCAGGTTCTCAAAATATTCGTAGTGCACCATCAGCCGCCCGTTCTTCACTTCAGTTGGGAGCGTGTCCATTCCGCGCGGGGAAGGCCCAGAGACCAGCCTCCCATCAGCCGCAAACACGCTTCCGTGACACGGGCAGTGAAAATGATCGGCCTTGGCATCACAGGCCACTTCGCACCCAAGATGAGGGCAGACGGCGGTCAGGACCTCCACGTTTCCGTCTGCGCCCTTGGTTACGTAGACCACATTCTCAGTAATCACCTGCCGCCAGCCATCAACCGTCTGAATCTTGAGCGTCCGGCGCACGGGCTCCGTGAGTGTCGAATATTGCTCCATCGCGCCCAGGTCGGACCAAGCGACGCCGCCCGCGCCCTTGGCGAGAGTCGGATAAAGCGATTCCCTGACCAACGGAACGCACATCAGGCAGGCAATGATCGCGCCAGGAATGCCCAGCGCCCAGGCGATGAATTTTCGTCGCGATGGGTGCTCAACTCCCGCCTCGCTCGTCTTTTTCGGCTCAGCCGGATTTGTATCTGTACTCATCGAGTCGTTCTCCGCGCCGCCGTTCCAGTGGGTGACCGCAAAGTCACTGCGCCGGCGTAGCCCAAAGCGCCCTCAACTCGCAAAACGCATTATTGTGACAAAACCTCACACCGTTTTCCATAATACAATCGTCTATCGTCTAGGCGCTTGGGCCGCTCATATCGACAAAAAATTGCCTACGTAGCGATTCGCAATTGTTGGAATAAGCTTCGTATGACGAGCCTCACCGTTTGTCGTCGCCGGATATACCGCCCGCCCGGCGCTCCTGGGCCTGCCGATCACAGTATTCAACAGCCCTAATGGCGCGGCTGGACGTTGCCAGCGAAGGTGCGGCGAACAGACGGGTTGAAAGCAGTCGCCGTGATCTTACCGAAAGCATCGCAGCCTTCATGGCAATTTGAACATAAAGTCTGCAGTCACGGCACGGTTGGCAGGCACGGTCACCTTCTTCTCCTGAGTTCCAAAGGTTTCAGTCCAGGCTTCCACCACATACCGGCCGGGCGGCACTCCACGAAGGGAAAACACGCCATCCTTTCCTGTGACGGCATAGAAAGGGTTGTCCACCACACCAAGATATGCCGACATCCAAGGATGAACGTTGCACTTAAGCGTAATCATGATCTCGGGATGATTAAATTTCCAGAGGATGGGAGGTGCGCCCGGTTGCTGCGATTGGTTGTGGGGGCGGTTTTCCTTGGCGGCGGACTGAACGTTGTGCGTAGTAGGATCGCTATTAAGAATCTGCAACGGTTGGCCCACCATCACCCCGAGCACGTGCGGAACGAACATGCATCCCCGCTGATCGAGAATTATCGGCGTGGCCGGCGGGACGGGCATGTTTTCGCGCAGACCTTGCTTGATGAAAATGAAGACGTTGGGAAGCGTACCGTTAGCGTTAACTTGCCCGGTCTCGGAGTAAAGCGGCTCGGGATGCGCAGCCTGGCAGGCGCGGTCGTGACTTATTGACAGTGGCGCCACTTTCGGTGCCACGCCTTCGAACTTGATGGTGCCTGAAATCTTGCCGTTTACCGGCTGATTTTGTGCGTGAACAGAATATTGCGTCGCGCCCGGCAGCACGAGCGGGAGCATCAGAAGGTAAACGAGGGTCGATTTTGTGCTCATGGCGATCCTCCTTTCGTTCTCATTCTCAGTAGCAAGCGTTCCTTTACAAGTTGCCGGGATGCGGCTTGGTGGCTGCTTTAGGGAGAGCGCTACTCCGCTCGCCCATAACCCCCTCGTCCAATAGATCGCGCGGCAAACCATATGGTTGAAAGCGCTAATTAGCGAAACGACTGACACCCCGCCCCGCACCTAAGCCATGTGGCTCTGAAGAAGTCTCCTCGCATGAGATACAGTCCTTCATCTATTGTGGTGCGATCAGAAGATAAACCATACCAGCATATAGAGCGAGTTGTTATCTGAAGCGTTGCGTCTGGCCCCGTCGTAATCGGTGGAGGCACCGTTAAATCGCGTGTAGCCCGTGTATTGTAAGCTTAGTGCGATATTCTGTACCGGCCAGTAAGTAAAGTTTGCGATGTAGCCCTGGCTTCTTGGGTCGCCGCTTGCGCTTCCGCTCACCGGCGACTGAGCGTATAAGACCGGATCTGTCGTCCGTTGAGACCCAAGGAAACCCCCACGCCGGTGTGTCGTTCCAAAGATCTTCGACGGTGGGATTGTTATTGAAGGTGACTCCGTAAATGAGCTCCTTGCCTGCCAATTTTGTCCGATTCGCGTAGCGGACGTCGGTATTGTCCCAACTAAAGTGATCGGCTTGCCCGTTATAGGTCACCTGAATAAAACCACCCGCATGCTGAGCCATCGCGCCGGCCAGGAAGAGGCTCGCCGATTGCGGAAATTCAAAACTTCCGTTTTGTGATCCGGGTTGCGGCCGCTGGGTAACGGTGTTGGAAAACTGGATGAACGCAGCGATCGGCAGCCAACTGTTGAGATTCAGGCCCGCCTTCGTCGGACCGCCCTTTGACGTAATCACCGGGATGCTCGTCATGGTATAGCCGTTCAGCTTGAACAAGCGGCCCAGCGGGGTCAACTCCGGAATTGTCGTGTGACAGGCGCTACACGCAAGTCCTGTTTGCCTGGAGAAACTGGCAACCGCGCCCACTGGTCTTGCGTGGATTAGCTCCCACCCAAGAGCCAAAATCACCGCATAGCTGATTGCACACCAAAATTTTCGCATGTATTGCCGATCTCCCTTAATATAGCGGTCATGGCGTAAACTTTACGACCGCCGCTAAATTAGCGTCGTTACCGTCAGGGTATTCTCTCGGCGTTCGAGTCAGTTTCGTTTGCTCGGGCACGGTTTCCCTGCGATTCATGTGAAACATCAAACATCTTTTGAGGCCGAAGCGTTCCGCTCGTCAACTGTGGAAGATTGAGTTGTGACGAGTGAATACAAGGAGAGGAGAATGCCGATAGCAACGAGCGGGCAACTCACCAGGATGAAGCCGATGAATGCCAGTGGATGAATCCAGATGAACGTGATCAGTTCAATGATCAGCCCGGCGACGATTAGAATGCCTGCCCAGCGGATGCGGCGCTCGATGGTTGGCGCGGCCATATTACTGAGTCCCCTTCCAGAAGGTTACGTCCTTTAGATCGTCGATGTTGTGAATGACATCATGGCAATTACTTGACATGCAGGACATCTGGTTAGACTTGATTTTTGCCATCATGTCGGGCGTCTTGTGATGGGGCGGCTCCGGCTCGCGCACCTGCTCGGCCGATTTTCGGAGCGCCCAATTTGGGCGCTCTTTATGTTGATCAATGGTTTCATTACCATTGCGATTCTTTCCGGGGTGGCGATGGCTTCCCATACGCCATTTGTTTTTCCCTCGCTTGGCCCGACAGAATCCTCCTCTTTTACACACCGCCTTCTCCGACCGCCTCGCCCCGTCATGCCATATACGGGCACGCCATCGGCATCCTGTGTGGCTGTGCGTCCCTCCTGCCGTCGCTCCATCATGCTCCCTCCACCATCGGAACAACCGTTGACTCGCGGCGGATCATGGCTGCGGCGCTGTCGCTCGCTCTCACAGCCAGCCTGATGATCCTGCTGAAGGCAGCGCACCCGCCGGCTGGCGCCACCACTCTGATCGTTTCACTGGGTGTCGTCACCAAGCCGTTCTATCTGTTGATCATCGAAATTGCTGTAGCGTTACTGGTGGGACAGGGAATTGTAATCAATCGCCTAGCCGGGCTCGACTATCCGCTGTGGGCGAAACGGCTCGAATCCACTCAAGCTTCCCAGCCGACCCCATCGGGGCGCGGCTGCTCGGAGAAGGCGCAGGCGGGCCCTTCAAACTGCGGAAGTCGTCAGTAATACGTGAAATTTATGTCGGTGTAGACGTCCTTTCACCTGTGAGACGACCGACCAGAATCAACTCCAGTTGATCCAGAGCCTTAGCCCATGCGCCATGCCGAATGGTCTCGATGTATGCGGGACTCTTCAGACCCTCGTGATATAAGTTGATTTCTGTGTTTGGGCCGTCTTTGCGAAATTCGACCGTCAGTAGCGCTTCTATTTTTCCATCTGGAGCCATTGGGCCCTCATAGACCCATGTCATGACGAGGCGCTGACTGCGCACGAATTCCCGATATTCGCCACTGACCACATGCGTGCCCTCCGGTTTCGACACTTCAAGTCGGAAGCGTCCACCCACCTGCGCGTCAGCCTCGGCGGTTGGTGCCAGCCAGCGTCGGAGGAGAGCAGGGTTGACCCAGGACTCGAAAACGCGCTCAGGGGATGCGGCGAGGCGGCGGGTCAGACGTACAGATTCAGGCTCGGGAGCGCTCATTCGGATCGTCCTCAACTTCGTTAACGGAGTGCCTGTTTCAGAAGTGCTCAGTATACATCGCCCCGCCTTTGCGGACTGAACTCCTGCCCAATTTTTGATAATCTTCCGCAAGTGTCGACAAACGCCATTCGGGCTTTGGCCTCGTGGCTTTGTTTTGCTATTTCTTTCGTGGAGGCTGCGATGGGCGAATCTCGATTCGGCTGACGAGGGCATGGCTCGGGTACTGGTAAGCATCCACGACCGCACGAGCAATATCAGCGCCAGACAGCTTCCAGGGCTCACGGAGGCCGCTGCCAGGCGAACCCGCGAAATCTGTGGCGACACTTCCCGGCATGATCATCGTGACACGAATTCCCTCGTAGCGGACGTCCTGCATCATCGCTTCGGTGAAGCCGTTCAACCCGAACTTAGAGGCATTGTAAGCCGTCCCGGTCGGTATTGGATGGACGGCCAGGAGGCTCGAGATATTGAAAATATGACCGCCCCCGTGCTGGCGCATGATGGGTATCGCTTCGCGACAACAATAGAACACTCCTGAAAGATTGGTTTCTATCGTCGCGTCCCATTCTTCCGGCGTGAGTTGATCCACCGGCTTGAATATGCCAATGCCGGCGTTATTCACCAGAATGTCGAGCCAGCCAAATCGGTTGACGGCAAGCTGGATGACGCGCTGGCAATCACCGTAGCGCCTTACATCGGCGATAGCACCGTCAATTCGGTTCTCGGCGTCCAGAATCCGCAGGCGGCCGAGCGCAGACTCCAAGCCGGACGGATCACGACCACAAATAACGACGCTCGCACCCTCCCGGACCAGGCGCTCAGCGATATCGAATCCGATCCCACGGGCCCCGCCCGTTATGAGCGCAACTTTACCTTCAAGCTCAACGGCCATTTGCCTTCCATCCTGCGTGCGGTTTGCCAAGGGTAACTATCATCTGCCGAGAAGGCGGCAACTCTCGAGTAAGGTTTCGTGAAACAAGCAAGCGACGCGTTTGATTCACGTTTTGCCTTTAGGTTCTTTTCGGCTGTGGCGATTGGGCTTGGGACGCATCCGGCAAGCCAATCTCGGAAGCCAGTTTCCGGGGATCGAACTGAGAGCAGTGAAACGTCCGGCCATCCACATCAAGCGTGGGCGTTCGCCGCTTTCCCTCGTTCACCTTGATCACAAACTTGCTTGCTTCCCGGTTCTTGTCGATGTCTACTTCTTCAAAAGATATGTGGCGCTGCTTGAGAAACTCCCGGGCTGCATCAGAGTCTTCACAGCCCACGCTCGCATACATCACAATACG
>JBOGJS010000339.1:0-3759 GCA_050745365.1 Terriglobia bacterium | reverse complement strand
CCTCAAAAGCGGAGGTCTGCGCTACCAGGCTCTCTGGGTTGCCATCTTGCTGTTCGGTCTGGTTCCAGCCTTGTGGGGCCAGTCGCCTACGGGGTTGCAAGAGCAAGGTATACGTGCGTTTCAGGCGCGTCAGTTTGCGGAGGCGGAGCGCCTTTTTTCCGAACTCGTCCGGCAGGAGCCAACGGCCGCAGCATACAACTACCTCGCGGCGGCAGAAGGCGGAGCCGGAAATTACCGTCAGGCCATCGCGGATTTCCAGAAATCCATTCAGCTTGGGAATGACACGCCCGACCTGCGCTATGACCTGGCGCTGGCCTATGTGAAGGATAGGCAATTTGCCCCCGGAATTCGCCAGCTCAATATCGCCCTCGGCCGCCAGCCGAATTTCACGCAGGCTCGGTATGCCTTGGGGGTGGCGCTCCTTATGACGAATCATCCGCATGAGGCGCTCGCGAATCTTCAGCAGGTGCGGAGCCAGTTGGCGAACTACCCAGGCATGTGGGTTAACCTCGCGCAGGCTCAGTTCTCGACCGGCGGCACTACCAAGGCGCTTGAAACCGTGGATTCGGCGAACCAGGCCCTGCCCGAAAATCTGCAACTATCCATAGCGCTCGCCACCATCTGCATGAGATATGATCAACCGCAAAAAGCCCGGGAATTGCTCGAAAACGCCACGGAAGCTGCGCCGCGGAACAACCACCTGAAATTGCTGCTCGCCGAAGCCAGTCTCAAATCGGAAGAGCCGGTAGAAGTGCTGGCAGTGCTGAAGAACGTGCCCGAAACTGCGGGAGCGCCGGGGCAAGTGGCCTTCCTGCGGGGAAACGCGCTCATGCTGGGCGGCAAGCTGCAGAAAGCGGCTCCGTTGCTCGCTTCCGCCATCACCGCCGATCCCAAAAATGTGGAATACCTTTCCACTTACGCTGAGTTTGAGACCTCTCAGAAAAAATACGCCTGCGCTCTCTCAACTCTCCGGAAAGCACAGCAAGTCCAGCCCCGGAACCCGGAATTCCAATACCAAACAGCCGTCGTCAACACCTTGATGCACAAGTATGCTGATGCTGAAACAGCATGCAAGCAAGCTACGAGACTCGACCCGAAGTTTGACCCAGCTTACTTCCTGCTGGGCGCGATCGAGCTTGACCGGGGCTCGGCCTCGGTTGCAGAGGATGCGTTTCGCCGGGCAGTTGCGATTCGGCCTGCTTACCCGTTGTATCGTTCCGCACTCGGGGCAGCGCTCTTCAAGGTGGGTCAGCCTGCCGAAAGCGTGAAACAACTGAGCCGCGCCTTGCTTCTTGACCCGCACACGACTTCCGCTTATTACTGGCGTGCCCGCGTCTGGGCTCATCAGGGGGACTCGGAGAAGGCTATTCAGGATCTTGAGACGTTCGTGGCTCTGGACCCCGATTATCCTGATGCATACCAGCGCCTCGCGCGGCTTTATACTGGCGAGGGGCAAACGGCAAAGGCTTCCGCGGCAAGCGCAAAGTACGCGGCCGCGAAGGAGAAAATCCCGCCTGAACCGGTCCCCTTTTTCCTTGCCCAACTCGGGATGGCGCGGTTCCGCCAATTGCGTAACCCCACTCAGTGATTGAACTCAACCCGGAAGGTGGATGCTCCACTATGCCTCAGAGCATTCTGTGAAGTGGCAGTTTTCACGCCAACAAGCCTTTCTCTTGCTTCTGGTATCCTTGTAGACCTGCGGTAGATCCAGAAATCTCATATTGACACCAGCCGTTGAGAGTGATAGAACTCTGCTCATAGTAGGAAGCGCCACTCAAGGAGAACTCCAGATGCAATTTAGAATGAAGCATCTTATTGCCGGGTTTTGCACCCTGCTGGTGTTTGGTTCGATGGGCCTGGCCCAGAGCACCTTCGGCTCGATCACCGGGAGTGTTACCGACCCGAGCGGGGCGGTTGTTCCCAACGCCAAGGTTCAGGTCACCAATGAGGGCACGGGCGTGATCCACCAGGTGACCACCACTGGAGCCGGAGTTTTCAACGTGCCAAATCTCGACATCGGCGCGTACGGCATTCGGGTCAGCGCCCAGGGTTTCACCACTTATGAGCGAGGCGGTCTCCATTTGGCCGCGAATCAAATTTTGAACCTGAATGTGACGCTCAAGGTGGGCGCTACCTCGACCGTGGTGCAGGTTCACGGCGCGACTCCGGTGATCAACACCCAGGGGACGGACATCTCCGGCTCCATGAACCACCAGGCTGTCGAACAACTGCCGCTGATCTCCCGCCACAAGGGCGACAGTGGGATGTACACCTACTTGGATTTCAACACCGGCGTAACCGATTTGTCTAGCGGCCCGGTCGTTGGGGGCACACGGGCAATCACAGGCACGCTTCCGACCATCGACGGAATCTCGGTGATGGCGTACTTTCAAGGTGCCGGCCCTGTGCAGCCCGGTTTCGAGGACGTTCAGGAAATCAATCTCGTGGCAGCGGTGGCGCCTGCCCAGTTTGCCACCGCCGCGAATTTCCAGGAAGTCTCTAAGGCGGGAACGAACCAGTTTCACGGCGGAGCGTTCTGGGATTACAACGGAAATGCGCTGAATGCTCGTAACTTCTTTTCGGCGACCGTGCCGTTCCGCGTCTACAACGACTTCGGGGCCAGCCTGGGCGGTCCGATCAAAAAAGACAAGCTGTTCTTCTTTGCCGATTATGAAGGCTCGCGCGAGGGCGCCAAAACGCTGGAGCAGGAAGACGTGCCGCTGCCCGCCTGGAGAAATGGCGACTTCAGCAGCCTGCTCCCGACGACGAAGCTCGTCGATCCGCGCACCGGCCAGCCCTTTGCCGGCAATATCATTCCTCAGGGCACGATTAGCAAGGTTTCACAGAACGTCCAGAACTACGCTTACCCACTACCGAATACTGGCGCGCCGGGGCAGACGTCCAACAACTGGCAGGAGTTACTTCCCGGGACTACGGGCTTCACAGTTTTCAATAACGTCGATGCCCGCATCGATTACAATCCCAGCAGCCGGGACTCGCTTTTCGGGCGGGTAAGTTGGCGGAAGATGCCGCTGCACTATGCCGACATACACCCTCTCAATGTCACTCAGGACCGCTGGGGGGAAAGCGCGGTGCTCTCGTGGACTCACATCATCAGTCCGGCGGCGGTTAACGAATTTCGGCTTGGCGGCACCTATCATCGTAACTTCTACCAAGCTGATGTAATCGGCAGCGATCTGGTGCAGCAACTCGGAATACAAGGCATTTCGACCACCGGCATTCATGACGCGCCGATCTTTGATATCACCGGCGTCACGCCCTGGGATCTGGACTGCGTCGACGATTCCTACGAGAACAACCCGGAAACTACACTCGAAGCGATTGATGACCTCACCTGGACTGTGGGCCGGCACTTGATGAAGTACGGCTTTGATGCGGTGCGTGACCGGCTGGACGGAAACAAAATCTCATCTAATGTTTATGGTCAATATTCCTTTTCTGGGGTTTATACCGGCGTCGGTTACGGCGACTTTCTATTGGGCATTCCTGAAACCAGCACGCTGGGCCTCGTGAACCCGGAATGGGACTTCCGCGGCACGACCTATGGGATTTACGGCCAGGACCAATTCAAAGTGAATGGCCGGCTCACACTGGATTACGGACTTCGATGGGAGCTGGAAGTGCCCTACAGCAGCAAAACAGGATCCATATACAATTTCGGAAGTATGTACTTTACGCACAGGCCGGAGGTAAAATGATTGCCCCTAAGCCGCCAACCACTATGCGAGTAGTGCGGCC
>JBOGJS010000338.1:0-9490 GCA_050745365.1 Terriglobia bacterium | reverse complement strand
CCCCTAACCCCTGTCTTTACCATCGAGAATGGCGACTTCAGCCACAATGGTACGGACCACCGCGTCATCGCCCACTTTCGAATTGATCATCAGGTGATAGAGGGAGCGGGTCGGCCATTCCTTGCCGTAATATTTCTTCACGAATGTGGCGCGTTCGCTGTCAATTTCGGAAATCAGCTCGACGGCTTTCGCCTCCGTCTTGCCAATGCCTTTGACGCGTCGGAGCTTCTCTTCGAGGGGGGCAAAGATGAACACGGTGAAAATATCGTCCCGGTCGCGGAGGAAGTAGGGAGCTCCTCTTCCTACAATCACGCAGTTCCCGGCGGAAGCTGCCTCGTCGATCACGCCCTGCATCAGTTCCACCATGCGGTCTGCGTCCAGCCCTTCGATGCCGCTCACCGGCAGGCTTCGTTCCAGGCTGCCGCGGGCGAACACCTTCGCCAGACGGTAGAAAAGAGGATCGACGCGCTCTTCGCGGCGCGTCACCTCAGCCGGATTCACTCGTGTCCTGCGCGCGATCTCGGCGGTGAGCTCGTGATCCCAAAGCTTCCAGCCGAGGCGCGAAGCCAGCTTTTCGCCGATGGCCGCGCCCCCGCTTCCGTATTCCCGTTCAATGGCGATAATGCGAATCATATTGAAATTGAATCATCGGTTCATTGAGTCATTGATTCAATGGCTCACTTTTTCAGTTCACCTTGACGTGCGGCTCAACGGACATCCCCACCCTCAGGAGGTGCTTCGAATTCTGACCCTTGTTGAAGAGAATACGCACCGGGACGCGCTGCACAACTTTCACGTAATTACCGGTTGCATTTTCCGGCGGCAAGAGGCTGAACTGGACGCCCGTTGCCCCGGCAATGCCATCCACTCGCCCAGCGTAGTCGCGTCCGTACGCATCCACATGGATCTTCACCAGTTGCCCCACGCGCACGCCGCGAAGCTGAGTCTCTTTGAAGTCCGCCGTCACCCAGATATCATCTACGGAGACGACGGCCATTAACGCCTGGGCGGCCTGGACGTTCTCGCCCGCCACGACCGTGCGTTTACCCACAATGCCGTCCACCGGGGAAACAATCGTCGTGTACTGGAGATTGAGCTCGGCTTGGTGGAGAGCGGCTTCCGCGGCTTCCACCGCTGCCGCCGCGGCATCCGCACGGGCGCGGATCACACGCAACTGCTGGGGACGAGTGTGGGCATACCGAAGCTGCGCGTCTGCCTGGGTAAGGTGGCTGCGAGCTTGGGCCACCTGTTGCTCGGCGGCGGCCGCGCTGGCTTCGGCCCCCGCCACGGTTGCGGCGCTACCTTTGGCTGCCGCAACCGCGTCGTCGTATTGCTGCCGGGAGATTTCGTTTTTGCCTACAAGCTGCTTGTAGCGCTTTAAGTTGTCCTGGGCATTCACGTTGTTGGCTTCTGCTTCCTGAAGCCGCGCCTCGGCGGCCTGAAACTGCTTTTCTGCCGCGTTGATGCCGGCCTGCGCGCTTTCGACAACTGCCTGCGCGGAATGCACCTGGCTGAGTGTGTTCACTGAGCTGATCGGGACGCCCACTTCCGCAGCTTGCGCCGCCGCCTGTGCATTGGCGAGGTGAGCCTTGGCCTGCTCCACCCCAACTTGATAATCCGTCGGATCCAACTGCACGAGCACCGTGCCCTTATGGACAAATTCGGTGTTTTCCACCAAGACTCTGATCACGTGACCCTTAACCCGCGAGCTGATGGGATAAATATAGCCACTGACCTCAGCATCATCCGTCGAAACCCATCCCGCATAGTGACGGTAAATCAACACGCCGATCACAATCAGCACGATGACCACGATCACCAGCGGCCACTTTTTGAGCCGTTTATGCCGGGTCGCCTTCGCTTCGACCGGGGCATGGTTGGAATCAGCCGCTTTCACTCCGGGGGCGCCGGTGTCAGGCTCCGGCGATGCTTTGGTTTCCTGTTCCGGTTCGGTTCTCCGCGCCATGTCACTTTCCTCCCAGATATTGCAGCACAGCTTGCTCGGTAACACCTGCCGCCCTCGCCAAGGCCACTTTGGCCAGGTTGTGCTGATAAAGGCTGGAAATGTAGGATTCATCGGCCCGCGCTACCGCCTCCTGGGCCTGAACCACCTCGATGTTGTCCGTAACTCCGGCCGCGAAGCGGTCCCGCGCCTGAGCCAGCGTCTGGTTCGCAAGCGTCACGTTGTTGTGTGCGACGGTCACCTGGGCAGCCGCAGTTTTCAGGTTCATCAGTGCCGTGCGGACATCATAGTCAATCTGCCCCCTCAGATTCTCCCGTTGGTCTTTAGCCTGTTGAAGCTGCGCGTTCGCTTGGATAAGCTGGCCATGCACCCGCCCGCCCTGAAAAAGAGGTATCTGGAGCGTCCCGGCCACGGCGAAAGTTTCATGAGAATTTGATGGTGTGAGGCCAATATCGCCAAAATTGGCGTCAAAGTTGACGCTGGGGTAGCGCTCCGCCAGCACCGCCCTTCGTCGCGATTCGGCGGCACGGATGCGAACCAGCGCTGCCTTGTAATCCGGCCGGTTACGGTAAGCATCCTCAAGGACCCTTTGCAGTGTAACTTCCCCGAGCGGGGCGAACGGCGTTTTGGTGGTGAGTTTGAATGCCTGACCGTCGGGCAGCCCGATCACCCGTGCCAGGTTCAGCTTTTCGGTGGCGTAATCGTTCTTTGCCGCGATAAGCTGCTGCTCGGTGGACTGGAGTTCGACCTGCGCCCGGAGAACGTCAATCTGCGGGCTCAGCCCCGCATGGAAGCGATCCACCGCTTGTTGATAAAGCGCCTGGGCCGTTTTCACTTCGGCGTTGACGGTGGTAACATCCGCTTCGCCCGCGTTGCAGACCAGATAGGCGTTCCCCGCGACCAGCACCACCATATTGCGAGCATCCTGATAACTGTATTCAGCCGCTCGAACATCTTCCGAAGCCGCGCGCTCGTTCCTGAGAAGCTCAAAATTCAAGACAGGCGCCGTGACACTCGCGCGGGCATCGAACGTGTTGAAGGGGCCCACGATGACCGGAAATCCGGGAAATGCTTGCGCAGGAAATCCCAGGGCCTCCAGGTTTATCTCCTGTCGCGTTTCGGTGACACCGCTATTTAATTGCGGAAGCAGCTTGCTCAGCGTCTGCCATCGCTGGCCGCGCATCGCTTGAGTGGTCTGCTCGTCGAGCAACAGCCCTAGATTGTAACGAAGTGCACGATGGAGCGCCTCACTCAGCGACAGCGGCAACACCTCCGATGTGGCGGTTCCGGTGGGCACGCTGCCAAGAAATGAATTCTGGGTTCCAACCGCCGCTCCGGAGCTTAAAGAGGTCGAGTTGCCTTGATAACTCAGTGTTCCCGGGACCGTGCCAGAAGCCTGCGCGACGGCGCGACCGGCGAATGCCGCAAGAAATGCGGCAACCAGAATCGTTGTGAGCGCTTCCACTTGCACTTGTTTTATCCCCATGGCGCTTTGCCTGTTCCTTCCGCTTGAGGTAGAAGAAGAGATTTTTATAAGTTCGCCGGATTGAGCATTCGAGCGAGATGGCGCTCATCCGCTTGGTCAGTGACACTGCCGAGTTGAATTCGATGCGATTTCAGCCCGTTCGATTCGTTCGATGATGTTTTTGATCAGAACTCCCGAACCCTGCAACCGCACGCCGCGACAGTACATGCGCCCCAGCAGTTTCTGTCCTTCAGGATCGATAAAGATCACCTCTGTGAGATCCACAGTGAAGGAATTCCCCGGGCACCCCGTTTCAACTTCCATCCAGCTACGCTCAAACTCCGACACCCACGGGCCCGCGAGTTTACCCTCAAGCTTGAGTTTTGTACGTCCAGTTTCTTTCTCTATCGTAATCTTCAGCACAGCGCCCTTCCTTATCCGGAATTCCTGAATCGGTTAGGGCAAATTTCGTTCCATTCTGGGTCGTGATTATCGCGTGCCGATAACCGTCTGAGCCGATTGTCGTTAGCATGGAACACCGGCCGGAATCGCGGAAGCGATTACGTTACAATCTGCTGTCATTTCGTCGAACGCCGAAATATGGGCAGGGGTTCGCGCTGCGACGCCGGCGCGTGCCCTACAGTCGCAGTCTCGAAAAACCGTTTGACAAGAGCCAAGCAGGACTGAAAACAAATGGCTTAGCTTGAATCGTCTTTTGAGCCGTACCTCGGGTGGCTTTTCATGAATTTTCGCGGGCCGAAGGCCCACCAGGACAGACATCACACGACGATGTCTGCGCCCACCCGCGAATCGTGAAGTGAACACCGTGGGAGACTTACGGCTCCGGAACCAGCGTGCTAAGCTCCAAAGGCGCTTGAAAAACTCTGGAGACCGCGCTGGTTGCTGGACGGGCTGAAACCACTTTGGTGCAATCTGGCATCCATCTACGACCAGATTTGAAAAGGTTCAGACCTCAGCAAGCTCCCTGGTGATGCGTTTATCTATAAGTATCTTGACAAAAGAACAGGAGTGATGTTCAATACCGGGCTCGGTTCGCTATCCCAATTCAAGGAGGACCCCAATGGCCGATGTCCCTAAGATAATAAAAAACCTGAGGTATATTCAAAATGCAAACTACAACGGTCCGGTAACAGCCCAACCAACCTTCCATCGAACAAATTTCGACAGACTTCAGGGCTCAGCCCAGCAAGTAGCGGATATTCTCAGCCAAAATCCAAATCCAAACAGGGATCAGAAAGAGAATTTAAGGGCCCAATTCCAGGCCATCGGGAAGGCGGCGGAACTTTACTGCGGGGAGGACATGGGTAAGATTGATATTTTGAAGGCTTTCCAGGCTGCTAGCGGGGAGTGGGAGTTGCTGGACAGCGAGGGCTAAGAGTGGCGAGCAACTGACAGTTCCCTCGAGGGCGCGCGGCCCGTCATCCCTGGAAAACCCGCCTTGGAGAATAAGGATTGATGGAATCACCGACGTGCGCCGACCTCGCAAACGTCTTTGACGTTTAGGAGGCAGCGGCGTGCGTTTTTCGACGCCCGAAGAGTAGAAATTCCGAAACGCTAAATCGACGAGAAACCCGAAACCGCACAAAACGCAAAGAGGGGAAACCGGTCACCAACACAATCACCAAGGAGCCGCGCAGAATTCTTAACGAAGGCACCCTCAGTCCGGAACCACACAAGGAGGGACTCCCAGTGCCATTTAGCGACCTATTCGTGAGCCAAAACAGAGAGTGCCAAAATGCCGAACGATCCTAACGCTGGCATCCCCTCCGCTTCCGCGCCGACCTGGCAGAATTGGAGCGGTAACCTAGTCCACAGGCCGGCGTCCGATGGTGTCAGCTACTATTTTACGCCGACCAACCTGATGGAATTGCAGGCCGTGCTCGCTGGCGCCAAAGCAGCGGGCGCGACTGTCCGAGTCTCCGGACAGCGGCATTCGCAATCGCCGCTGGTGGTCGATGACAACCGTTCCGCGCTGCCGCCGGCTACCAGGTCGTACCTTGTCGATATGTCGTGCTACCGGGATCTGGGGCCTGGTCAGGACCAGCACATGGTGCTGGGACCGGGAAAAAACCAGGTCACGGTGAACGCGGGCGTTCGCGAGGACGAGTTGGACGCTTTCCTCACCCAGAACAACCTCATGCTGAGAACGGTTACGGCCGGAGGCTTCTTCAGCCTCGGCGGCATGACGGCGGTCGACGTTCACGGTGCTACGGTCGACGTGCCCATCTTCGCGGAGACCGTGTCGGCGTTCAACATCCTGCTGGCTGACGAGACGCTAATGACGATTGATGCGCACTCCCCCGCCATCGCCGGCTGGGCACCCTTGCAGTTCGCTCGGGTGTCGCTGGGCGCCCTGGGGATCGTGACATCGGTCACTATTGACGTGATGGAGCGCCCTTATGCGACGACGCTCCGGGGGGCACAGAGCGACTTGGACTAGCTGACAAGTCGGCCTTCATCACGGAATTTACCCGGCTTTTGCAACACACTCGCCTAGAGACGTTCTTTACCCCTTACGCTACTGATTCAGTGGGTTTTCCCCTGTATGCCAAGAACTTCCTCGCGTTATGGTGGGATGTGGTAGACGATCCGGCGAAACCGAACAAGGCGCCGGACCCTTCTCCACCAAACGCCTGCGCCCTTGCTGGCAAAGCGGAATACGGCGCACCTTATATGAAAGCTGAATTTGGAGCCGAAATCGCCGAAAGGGCGCAATACGCGGCAAGCCCTGGCAATACCGCTGCGGGCTTCTTTGGAAATCCACTCTACAATCCCGCCATTATCGCGGCAATAGTCTTCGACGTGGTTGAGCCACAAGTGAGTGCGGCCAACCAGTCGCACCTGGAGATGTGGCTGACGGGCGCGGTACGAGTCATTTTCATGTCTTACTACATTCCACTACCGAACCTCGACGCTGAAGGGCTAGGCAAGGTCTGGGACGGGTTGGATACGGTTTCTCAGATTGTTCTAAAAGACGACAACTTCCACATAGCGGCCCCAATGGAATTCCGTTTCGTCAAGGGTGGCAACTCCGCCATGTCGGCGACGTTCACCGAAAAGCCTTCACAGACTTGGTTCATCAATCTGGACTTGATCGGCTTTGTCGAGAACGATAAAATGGCCTCCCAATATCCCGCCAAGCTTTTGCAGTTTTTCGCCGACGTCGAGCGGGAATGGGTCAAAATGGGGGGCTTCACACATCAGGGCAAGATGTACGGCTTCTATGACCCGACTGCGGCTCCGGGCACCTATTCCCAGACGGGGCCGTTCAACCCGAACTTTCTGGCGGACCTCCGCGCCCGCCGCGGCGCACGGTTGGAGGCGTTCAACGCCTATCGCAAAAGTCTCGATCCGAGCGGCCTCTTCTACAGCGTATTCGTGCGTCACCTGCTGGAAGGCGTCACGCAAAGCTCAACTTCTAAAGATCCCAAGGAGACAATCACCATGCCCAAGTCAGCCTCACCCTCGTTAAAGCGACAAGCGCAGCGAGTCGCAGTGCTCAACAACGCGGCAGTCGTTCTTTCGTTCCAGGTCAAGTATAAGGATGAATCCGGGAAAGACGGCGTGACGGCCAGTTCCGGGAACCTTACATATGGCCAGAAGCATACTATCGATTTGGCCGATCGTGCTGGCATACATCCAGGGGCGAAGATGAAACCGAAGGTTGCCGTCATGACCGGCGGAGATCACGACGGACCTGAGATCGAATTCGCGCCCAACGACCTTACCGCCGTTTACACCATCACTGGCACCGTTTCTTCAGTCACCGTGGAACTCATTTAACTAGTCAACAGGGAGGATTCTATGCCCGCCGAACCGACCCAACCGAAAGCCATTAAGGCCCAGAGGATCGCCGTTCTGAACAGCGGAGGCTATGTCATGTGGGCCCGAGCCCACTATAAGAACAAGAATGGTGAAGACAAGGAAACGGGTTGGAGTGGTACCTATACCAACCCAAACAGGCATGTCATCGACATGTCCACAGCGAAGGATATCACCACCGGCTGCGAGATGTGGCCGGAAATGGCTGCCATGCTCGGCAGGTGGGCGACCGGGTCTAAGGTCCAATACGCCCCGAACAACCACACGGTGGTGTTTGCCGCTTACGGTAGCACCTCAAATCCATGGCTCGAAATCATCGAGTGATCTCGGACAGGCGACCGCGGCACCGGCGGCGAGGATACCGCGGTTACAGCATCGATGTCGAATATTATGGGACCCTCAGGTAAGAACGTTTCGGCGTAGGAAGCCCCAACACCGGATACAGAGAGGCGACGATCTATGTCAATACAAATCAAAGGCGACAAGGTCAAGTCGCTGCAAACCACCGGTGACGTTTGGGTAGAGGTGCAGCTAAACCAGGAGGCGGGCGCCGAGGGCGTAAATAAAGGGAAGAAGGCGCCGGAACACTACCAGAACGTCGTCGGCCAACCGTTCCTTAATGCGGTCATAGTCCAGGAGGGTTCATACATCCAATTCAAGATCAGGTCGCATGGCGAACTTGGCTTTGGGCACCGAATCGTAGGAGGCCTGAAGCTCGACGGTAGAAATAAGCCCATCCCTGGGGAAGCGCGCCCCGACATCATCGTCAGTCAACTCTACTGTCTCCCCCCGGTTTCCTCGGAGAACATGTTCGAGCTGGACAAAGGGGCTGATTTATATGACATCGTGCAGCGATACCAGGATAGCAGGTCGTCGATGATTGCGGTCGACGGCTTCAAGCGCTTGAATTTGAGCACCGACGATAGAGATAAAATGGTCACTATGATGAACTGCACGGTGACGAGCTGGGGTGTGTATGGCTTCATCGACGACGCGACCGACATCGATTATGGACACCCAGCCGACATAGGCAGGGTAGAGTGGGGCCCGGGGATTGCCGGGCTGGGCGTCGGTGGCCGGCCCGTCCGGCAGGGGACATCCATCCAGGCGATCACAAAAGTACGTCAGATCCGGGAGGATTACCCTGACGCGGCACCTAACTACGTTAACTTCGCATTCCTGGTGGATCGTCCATCGGCAACGGCCGCCGGTGGCGGGCCCGTCCGGGCTTGGGACAGGAGCTGACACAAATACTCAGTTCGCAGCAATGCGTCTCATGCTGATTGACAAACGGATGAAGGACGATGACGTCTTTCTGGTCGACGAGAAACCCGTTCCCAGGGGCCAGGAGGAACACACCGCGGTCGAGGACGCGCTCCTCAGGGAGAGCCGTACCAACATTCTCCTGATCTCAAGTCAAAGGTGGGGGTGAATATGGCGGATATCGTAGTGGTTCGAGGCACCGATAGGAAGTCACACAAACTGGCCCAGGATAACGATAGTTACTATACCCTGGTCAAACTGAGAGTCGAGCTTCAGAGCAATGGTCTCATGTTTGAAAATGACATGTTCAAGAATGGAGCAACGAACAGCACTATCGCTGGGGGAAAATCTGTCGAGGAGAATTATTACATTGGAGAGATCTTCAACATTGAGGAGAAAAAGCGGGAGGTGGGCATTGTCCCCGGTGACGCCTCAACCCAGCAGATCACTGTGGTTAAGGGCAATACGAAGAATGCCATCCAATATGACACCAACAAGACACTTCTGGATTTTCGAAACTACCTCCGTTCAAAAAACTGGATTGCCGCGAGCGACCGATTCTCTACGGTCGGGGGGGCCCCCTTAGCGCTGGAAGCGGAGGACGGAACGCTCGTCAAGGACATCATCAAGGGCGGCGAGGTGAAGGTCGTTCCAGGGAAGCCATCGAGCGAGATCATCGTCGAAAAAGGTGACGAGAAAAAGTCCTATACGGTTGAAGACACCACCACCCTCGCCATCTTCCGGCAAACGCTCATCAAAGATCAAGTTATGAAGGCAGGCGAAGGGTAGTGCGGTATAAAGTGTGTAAAGCGGAAGGAAGGAGAGAGGTGGTTGAAGGCTCCGGAAGTGATATAAATCTTTTGCTGGAAAAATTAAATCACTGAGGAGGACAACCGCCGTGTTGAATATTAGCACTGAAACGGGCAGGACTGCGGAAGAAAAAGGGAAGCCGGAAA
>JBOGJS010000337.1:0-5846 GCA_050745365.1 Terriglobia bacterium | reverse complement strand
GTCGCTTCCTCCTAAGTCCCCTGGCCGCAACGGCATTGGTCTACCTTTGACGCGAGCAATCATATACCGGGCAGAGACACCGTGCAAGTCAGACCGTTTCAGGAGAACGGTTTGGGAAACGCCGCAGCCCAATTTTCCGGGGATAATAGCTCTTGTGAGTAAACGAGCGATCTCAGCGGCCGCGATCTCGATCGCATTTTTTGTCTTCCTTGCGGGCTCCGCGATTCCCGTGCGGGCGGCGCAAATCCCCATCCAGCCGGTCCGCGCGACTCTGAGCTATATTTCGAGCGCCTGGACCACGCTGACCCGCTCCATGCATCAGTGCGCCACGCTTTACGATCCCAAAAATCCTGGCGCTTCAGTCATATACTTTCCCGCGGATTTTCCGGTTCCGAACGACATCCACCAGCTTCAGAAGTCCTGCCGGTTTCGCATCCAGCATCTGCCCGAAGTCATTCACGACCTGGGTGAAATCAATGTGCGTGCGCTCCAGCCGCCGGGCCTTCTCTATTTGCCCCACCCTTACGTTGTGCCCGGCGGGATGTTCAATGAGATGTATGGCTGGGACAGCTATTTCATTCTTCGGGGCCTTTTGCAGGCCGGCAAACTCGACCTCGCGCGCGGCATGACGGAAAATTTCTTTTTCGAGATCGCCCACTACGGCGCGATTTTGAACTCCAACCGCACGTACCACCTGACCCGCTCCCAACCGCCGTTTCTCAGTGAAATGGTGCGTGACGTTTACGAGGCTGAGAAGGCTCGCGGCTCGGACGATCGCGCTTGGCTTCGGGAAGCTTACCCGTTTGTGGTCCGAACCGAGAATTTCTGGACCCATCCGCCGAACCTCGCCGGCGCGACAGGGCTTTCGCGGTATTTCGACTTTGGCAACGGTCCCACGCCGGAACTCGGCACATCCTCGAATGAGTACTATCGCCGGGCGGCTGGCTATTTCGTGGCGCATCCGGAAGTCGCGAAAGGGTATCTCATTTGGATGAGGGGCAGCGTGTCACAGCCGCACCTCGGCTCGATTTTTCCGGTTTATTTATGCAGCCCGGGCGCGCCCCGCGCGGAGGCGCCGGCTTCAAGGAGCGGTTGCAAGCGGGCGGGGGCCGTTGCGCTTTCGGCCGCATTTTACAAGGGTGATCGCAGCATTCGCGAATCCGGCTTCGATATCACGTTCAAGTTTGGACCCTTCGGCGACGGCACGCCGGACTACGCTGCCGTCGGGCTGAATTCGCTTCTGTACCGCGAAGAAAGGGAGCTTGAATGGATGAGCGCCGAACTAGGCAGGAAGGCCGAAGCCAGCCGGTGGCAAAAGGTCGCCGAGCGGCGTGAGAAGGCGATCACAAAATATTTCTGGAACGCGCAGCGGGGGCTCTATTTCGACTACAACTTCAAAACGGGCAAACAGTCGCGTTACGTGTACGCAACCACGTTTTATCCACTTTGGGCAGGCGCAGCGTCTAAGGCGCAGGCCATTGCTGTGATCGCAAACCAGAAGCGGTTTGAAGAGCCTGGAGGCATTGTGATGAGCCGCAAGACCACCGGCGGGCAATGGGACTATCCCTACGGCTGGGCTCCAATCCAGTTGATTACGGTCGAAGGGCTGCGCAGGTACGGCGATGACGCCGATGCGAACCGGATATCGGCTGATTTCCTATCAATGGTCGCGCAGAATTTTGTCCGCCACCATACGATGTTTGAGAAATATAACGTGGTGACACGATCGTCGGAGACGAACGTGAGTGTGGGCTACACCAGAAATCAGGTGGGCTTTGGATGGACCAACGGAGTGTTTCTCACGCTGTACGATGAGCTGCCTGCCTCTTGGCAGGCAGCTCGGGCGCAGACTTTCTGAGGTCTGCGCCCGGGAGTTTCTATATTTCCAGCCCTCGCTTTTTCAGCGACGCTCAATCCTGAGCAAGCCGAAGACCGCCCCAATACCACCAGTTGGGATATAGATTTCTTTCCGGCATGGTGGCCACCGTGTGGACGCGGATGAACGCTTCGGCATATGGGCATCCGTATTCCAAGCCCCGGAATTTCCAGCACTGATCGTTCTCTGGCCAGCCGTCTGTGATGAAAGTGTTGACGAGGTAAGATTCGCGTTTCAGAGCCTTCACCGATTCCACATCCACGTAATGGTTGGGCACAAAGTGCTGGGACTCCATCTCACCGGCGTCAGGGTTCTCACAAAAGTAGAAGCCGAACTTCATGCCGCTCTGCAGCCACGCGTTGAAAACAAGATTCGAGGCCGCCCGGTGATCGGGGTGAAACTCAATGGCCCAATGCGTGAACACGACGTCCGGCTTCTCGGCCAGCAAGATCTTGTCGAACTTCAGGTAGGTCGCAGGATCCGTATGCATCTGCTCGTTATGCTGGCCGAGGAATCGAATATTCGACCCAATGATCCTGCATCCCTTGACGGCTTGGGCGCGACGCATGGCCGCTATCTTTTCAACAGACATGTGGTTGGAATCGGCCATCGACTGGGAATCACCTGGAGTGAAAGAAAGAACCAGCACCTCGTGCCCAAGGCGCGCGTAGCGGGCTAGCGTTCCACCAATCAGGGTCCAGTCATCGACGTGTGCGCCGGCAAAGACGACCTTCAGTTTCTTCTTTCGATCAATTTCCGGAAGATCGTCGGGCGGCGTGGACGCCCCGGATTCAGGCTGAGCTTGCGTGGCGGGTGATCCGAATAGCGGTACGCCGGCAGCAGCAGCCCCTGCCCAACCTAATGCCGCTCGTCGCGTTATTTTACTGCTCACGAGATTCTCCTTCGGCTAGGATAGATTTCGCATGTTACCACGAAAATATTCTGTTGACCGGATTTTTCCCTTGTAATATGAATGCCTGTGCTTCTTTAGATAGGACGCTCAGGGAGGAACGATGGGGCTTGTGGCGAAGGCTTTTATAGCGATTTTGGCGGTCAGTGCAATTCCAGTTTCAATGGCCGCGCAAGGAACCGTGGAAACCCGCCCAGCCGCTCGGCAGACTGAGTACCCGCTCAAGTGGCCCGCGGGGCCGTCGCAGAGCTCGATTCCCTCGTGGGCAAAGAATGGACTCATTCGATTTTCCCGGTGGGATGGCGGACGGATCGAAACGGCGAAGGCTACCCTTTCAGGCTGGCCGGGGTTTTGGCCGCCCAACCCGAATATCCTCTACGCGACGACGAACTGGTACGACTTGCGAACCATTCGGTTCCTTCATGAGGCGGGGATCAATATGGTTTGGGTGACGTTCAGCAACGGATTCTCAAATCAGACCGAGAAGCTGCAGCAGGAACAGCTTGCCCGCTACATCGCAGCATGCCACCGGCAGGGAATCCACGTGATGGCGTACGAGTCCATTGCGAACATCTTCTGGCAGGACATGTATCAGCATGTACCTCAATCGCGTCATTGGATCGCCAGCGGCAAAAACGGCAAGCCTATTCCCTACGGAGCGGGGTTCTATAGCAGAGTCGGTTATGTTAGCCGCTATATGGCAAACCTGAGCAACCCGGAATGGCAGGCGTATTTACGCACGAGAGTTGGTCTTGCGTTGGACGCTGGAGCGGATGGCGTCATCTATGACAATAATTTTGCACCGAGCGTTCAGGAGTTGATGGACGCCTATCGCATGATCTATCAATACGGCGTCAGCCGGAAGAAGGATTTTCTACTCATGGGAAACTTCCATGGCAACACGTACGTGCTGAATCGCCTGACCAACATCATGACCACCGAGGATGGACGGGAACCAGGAATTTACGATGAGGGCCATGCTGGCCGCCTCTCAGCGAAGCAGAAGCAGTATTCAATTCGCGTCGGCCAGGGACTGTTGGTTGATAACATTGGCCTGTTTCGGCTTCTCAACTCGCTTTCCGAAGGCTGGAAGCCGGACTTGGTGGAGGATGGACGGCGGGAATATGGAACGCGAGAAACAAGGCAGATGTCGCCCGCCAGACAACAACTGGCATTGGCGGAGGCGAGGAGTTTCAATGTTGCCGAGGAGATGTTTGTGGAAGATGCCTTCGCAACCGGCTTATGGAACAACGAGCCCGAAGCCATGGCCGTCTTGAATGCGGCGGGCAAGTACAACGATTTTTTCGCCAGCCATAAGGAATGCTATGTGGGCACGCAGTCCGCCGCTCGAGTAGCCGTCGTGCTTGACGACAACAGCAGAGGAGTCGAGCTGCTCAACGGTTTGGGCGCGCGTAATGTTCTTTTTGACGTCGTCTATGAACGATCCCTCACGGCCAACAAACTGGCACCCTATTCTGCGGTAGCGCTTCTGACGGCAGACACAGTTGGGAATCGAAGTCTCGCGGCGCTCGAACAGTACGTGAGAGGTGGCGGCAAACTCATTACTGTCGGCCAGGTCGCCAGCCTCGACGAGGCAGGAAAGGCCAGGCCGAGGCCGTCGTTTTTCGGCCAGAAGCTCGGGAAAGGTGAATGTACGTATTTTGCTCAGATGCCGCCGGTGGACCGGCTGGCGCAAATCCTGAAGGCCGATGAGGCCCGGAGAATTCCGGTTCTGGATGCGCCGGCCGGGGTGATCTACAATGTCGTCCGGCAGCGCCAAAGCGGACGCCTCGTCATCCATCTTCTCAACTACGGCGCCAAGCCCGTAGAGCATCTCCGGATTGTCCTCCACAAAAAATATCGGAGTGCCACATTGCTTTCGCCGGATATGCGCCGCACGTTGCCGCTCTCCTTCCGTTCGTCGAACGGAGCTTCTGAGGTCATCGTTCCGAAGTTGGGCATTTACTCCGTGCTCGTCCTCGAGGAATAATGAGCACTAAACTGCCAGTTGGCCGTCGTTCGAGGCAAGACCCTGCGCCATGGCGCGAATGTAAGCGGCATTGCAGCCACAGCATCCACCAATGAAACTGAGGCCTTCCCGCTTTGCCTCGCGGCCGAAGTTGAAGAACTCTTTCCTCGAAATCTGAACCGTCTCCATCTCGTCAGGGAACTGGGGCAATAGACAGAAGCAAGGGATCGCTTCGGTAGTTCGAAAAGCAGCCGGCTGCGCCGCAATCGGCAGATCAACGGCTTCGCGCATCGCACGCAGGATGGGAAGCATTCGTTCCGGCTCCTGTTCGCAATTCGCTCCAACACTCTGCGCGCCCTCCTCGGCCAGAATCGTAGCGCATTCTCCAATGGAGTGACCATCAGCCGTGGTCGTCAGGCTCGGCCGAAAGCTCATGGTGGCCATAATCGGCAAGCCTGTCCGTCGCGCACAATCGAGCGCGATCCGCATCTCGTCAACGCGGAAAAAAGTCTCAAGGAGCAGGAAATCCACCCCGGCATCTCGAAGGAATTCGATCTGTTCGGCGAAAAGATCGCGGACGGAATTGGCGGCGGAAGGACCCTCGCGCTCAAAAAGCTGAGTGCGGGCAACGGTGCCGGCAACCCATGCCCTCTCACCGGCCACCTCGCGCGCTATTTTCACCGCCGCGCGGTTAATTGCTTCCGTCTCGGAACCATAGCCGATACGGGTTAACTTCTCGCGGGTCCCAAAGAAAGTCAATGCCTGTAAGACCTGCGATCCGGCCTCGAGAAATTCACGATGGAGCTCCCGCAAAGCTTCAGGATGTTCGATCGCGAGTTCGGGCGTAAATTGCTTCCCTTTTTCCTTTCCTCGACCCGTGGCGACATACCCTCGCCTTTCGAGTTCCAGGAGATAACCCCCATCGCCTAACACGATGCCTTCATTGAGCCGATCGGTAATCGTCTGCTGCATAATATCCTTTCTTCACGCGAGAGGTTATTTCAAAACCTCGGACCCTTCTCGTGAGTCTGAGCATGTCCCACATCTTGCGCTGGACACAGGGGGCGTATCAGGGCACGGCTTCAGCCGTG
>JBOGJS010000336.1:0-19299 GCA_050745365.1 Terriglobia bacterium | reverse complement strand
GCGGACCTGAACAGCGCAGGTCCGCGCTACACCCTATCATTGCCCCAGATTGGCAGCCCGATGGCTGGGGCGCTCTGCATGACATGCCTCCTGCTCAGCGTGAGAAAAACGACCCCTCATCCGCCCTCCTACGTCGGGCACCTTCTCCCCAGGGGAGAAGGTGGGGAGCCGATTCGCTCCTCTTCGAATCGCCCTGAGCGGAGCGAAGGGGCTCACGGTAAACTCAGCGACCCGGATGAGGGGTCCCGATCGAAATTTACCGCGTCTCCGCGCTACCCTTTGTCATGCCCCAGATTGGCAGCCAAAAGGCTGTGGGCGCTCGGAATGACACGATTCCAAAACGTTTTTTCGTAGCCCGTTAACGCCTGAGTCCCGGCCTCAAAGCCGAGGCTTCTTACAAGTCAGGCGCCAAAGCCGCTCTATTTGCGGCGGCTGGTGTGGAACAAACTCACTCTGCCCGGCGCGTTTCATATGATGGAATTTGAGCTAAGGTCAGGCTAGAATCGTGGGGAATGCCGGAAACTAAGTTCGATCAAGCAGTTTCAACGTTTACCTCGAGCACGAGCCTGCGGGTTATTGCGGCAGCGATCGTTTTTATCTGCCTTTACTACGCGAGCTCAGTGGTCATTACGCTGATCTGTGCCATCCTGATTGCGTTTGTCCTTGACCCGGGCGTTGTTCTTCTCGAACGTCTTCGTCTGCCTCGGTGGCTCGGATCTCTGCTCATGGTCCTTCTGGCACTGGGGGTAGTGTACCTTCTCATTTATCTCATCTATAATCGCGCGACCACCTTTGTCCAGCACCTTCCCGCTTTCATGGCGAAAATCAAGCAGATCACAGAGCACTTCCAAAATTTCTTCAGTCACATCCGTCAGAGTACGTCTTCCATTGCGTCGTCTCCTGAAAGCAGTTTGCCTGCCATTCGTGTTCAGCAGGAATCCGGCTGGACTCGTTTCCTGATGAGCGGAATCGGCTCGATTTATGCCTTCACCGTGACGGTGATGTTCATCCCCTTCCTCGTCTTCTTTATGCTCACGGCCAAGCGGCATCTTTATTTCTCCACCATCAGCCTTTTCCCTGTGGAACACCGCCAGCAAGCGGAGGATATCGTCAACGCCATCGGGCAGATGATTCGGGAATACGTGTTTGGAAACTTCCTGGTGGCGGTGATTTCGATGGCCCTCATCACGCCGGCTTATCTCGCCATTCATCTCCGTTATGCTTTTATTTTGGGCGCCCTTTCAGCGATCATCGACCTGATCCCATACATTGGCGTCGCTCTGGCGACCTTGCCTCCGCTGCTGGTCGCGCTGATGCAGTTTAACAAGGCAACGCCCATCATCGTCATTGCGATCACCGTTGCGGTGGTTCATTTCATTTCCATGAATATCCTGACGCCGAAGCTCGTCGGGGGGCGCGTGCGGCTCAACGCGCTGGCCGTGACGATCGCCATGATGTTTTGGGGATGGCTGTGGGGCGCGATGGGGTTGATTCTTGCTGTTCCCATTATGGCCGCGGTGAAGGCGGTGTGTGACAATATTCCCTCCCTGAAATCAATTGGCTATTGGCTGGGCGAAGGGAGTTAAAGGTTCGTATGGCTCTTGTCGAGGTTCACGAATTTTCAGCGACCGGATGGAGCACGTCAGACGCGGAATCGCTCGCTCGCTCGTATTGTGAGCGCCTCGAAGAGGGGGACATACTTTTCTTCTCGACGCCCCCCTTCTCACTTCCGGAACGTGACCAGTCCTTCCTTCTGAGCGTTCGCCAAACAGCTTCTGCCATTCACAAGAATATTGCTTACAAGCCGGACCGCGATCGCGTGCAGGGGTTTACGCCGGGAAGCGCGGAGGCCGAACCGCTCCGCCGGATCATGCGCTCCTACTCCCAGGCCGTCACTGGTTTTCTGGCCGATTTCCTGTTGCCCTATCGAAGACGATGGCGCCTCGATTTTGCCAGTTTTCGGCCCATTCAAGAAGAAGGCCGCACGCTTCCCATCCAGAAACGGAATGATCTTCTTCATGTGGATTCGTTTCCCACGCGGCCATCCAATGGACATCGAATCCTGCGGGTGTTCACCAACCTGAATCCCGAGCACTCTCGAGTGTGGCTGACGGGTGAGCCGTTTGACGCCTTGGTGCGGCAATATGGAGAAGCAGCAGGGCTTGGGCGGCTACGAGCAAAGGCGCGCTCGCCAGCACACGCCGCCGTCCGCCGGGTCACGCGGTTCGCTCGCGCATTCGGTATTCCCTTGATCGATCGTCCGCCCTATGATGAGTTTATGCTAGGTTTTCATCACTATCTGAAGAAGAACCGGGAGTATCAAGAACGCTGCCCGAAATCGAAGTGGGAATTTCCGCCTCTCTCGACCTGGCTGGTGTTTACCGATATGGTCCCCCACGCCGCCCTTTCGGGCCAGTATGCGCTGGAGCAGACTTTCCTCATCGATCGCCAGGCTCTGCTGCGGCCTCAAAAGGCCCCGTACCGGGTTCTTGAAGAACTGGCGGGCGTGCCGGTTGTCGATTGATGGACGTATCGAATATTCAGAAAGAGAAGGGGTAGCGCTGAGTTTCGCGCTCCAGAAACTCCGCGGGATTTCGTTCGGGATAAATAAAAGCCGCGGAGTTAAAACACAACTTCGCGCTACTTGCTCGCCGAGTTCATCGAGAGCAGCGAAGAATCCTCGTATATCGTTTTATCCAGAATCCAGAGGGGAGAAAAAGGCACCGCTCTATGACGAAGCACCGGCTGATACTGCTTTTTGCACTGGCTCTTACGCTGCCTGTATTTGCGGCAGGAGCGGAAAACCTGGTTTTAAATCCTCACCTCAATTACAAAAAGAACAACCACCAGGGACCGCTGATTACTGCCGACAACATGATGGAAAGCTTAAAACCCGGCGTTCCAAACATCATCATCTTCTACGCCGAATTTTGTTACAACGCCAAGCGCCAGGCCCGAACCATTGTCAATGTTTACCACCAGTATAAAGGCCGGGTCCATTTTGTGCTCATTGATTTCGAATACGGCTGGTCGGCTGCTCAAAACAAGCTGGTGATGAAATATTTCGCAATGAAGATTCCCCAGATCGTTATTCTGGACGCGAAGGGCAGGCCGGTGTTTAATTACATTGGGCAGACGCCTGAGAGCACCCTGGAGTCATGGTTGAATGCGACTCTCGAATACCCCAATGCCCTGGCAGCAGCTCCGCACCCGATGGATACTCCGCGCGAAACTACGGACACGTCCGCAACCCGCTTTATACCCGTCACTAAGATTCTGAAGAAGTTTTGATCGACTGAATACGTGGGGCAGCCGCAACCAAAGTGCCTTAAAGAGAAGCCGCAGAGGAACGCAAAAAACGCGTAGCTCTGCTCTTCCGTTCTCCTGCGGCCAGAGGCGATGGCTGAAAATTATTTCCCAAGCGAGGAAGAAAGCTTCAGTAATACGGTCCCATGTGATGGGACGCGGGCCGTGTAGCTACCGGTGAACCTCCCTTTGTCGCGATGCTCCCATAAGTCACGAACCAGCCATGCTCCGGAAATCCTGATGTCGCTCCAGCGGACGGTGATCGGCTGCGCTGCTGCAGTTCGGTTTAGCAGAGCGACCGCCTTAGAGCCGTCTTCCAGTTGCTTGGCCCATACTTGAAGCGTCCCGTTGCTGTACTGCTTCACGACGTCGCCCTGGATGCCCAGGGGGTCCTGATCGATTGCGATGACTTCCTTGTTCATGATAATTTCCCTGGCGTATCGTGGCATCTCGAAGACATCATTGCCCAGAAAAAGCGGCGCTGCCATGATGGCCCACATGCTGAACTGCGTCCGCTCCTCGGTTTCATTCAGCCCGCCGGGAACACCCACCTCTAACATGTCCGGGTAATTCCATCCCTTTCCGGGACCCACATACTCCGGACTTGGATGCCGATTGGCATCAACATTCCGCATGAGAGCGATCCAATTCCCGCCGATTCCCCACTGCTGCCTGCCGTCCGCACCCGTCCAGCCGTCGATATCCCCGCTGGTCCGCCAAAAGGTGCCGGCATTCCTTCCCCAGATCCAGGGCTTCCCTCTGCCCCAGGAACAAATTTCAACGATGAATGGATGGCCGGTCTTTTTGATGGCGTCGGCAAATTGCGAATATTGAGTCTTCGGGTCCAGCCCCGCATCCCGCCCACCGCACCAGTCGATCTTCACCCCGTCGAATCCCCACGCCATCCATGTTTGGGCATCGTCTGCGTAATGGCCCAAGGAGCCTGCACCC
The DNA here is from genome assembly GCA_050745365.1 of Terriglobia bacterium. Classification (GTDB taxonomy): domain Bacteria; phylum Acidobacteriota; class Terriglobia; order UBA7540; family UBA7540; genus RH2-MAG17b. The sequence goes on along the minus strand of JBOGJS010000336.1, from coordinate 15,042 downwards.
CTGAAAGTCTCGCCGCACTTTCCCTTCCCGGCGTCTGTGTAGGTGCGAACCTTTAAACCCTTCTGATGGATGTAATCCGTAAGCGCTTTAAAGCCGTGAGGGAATTTGTGCAAGTTGGGTTGGATGTGACCTTCCTTATCCCGGTAATGATCGTGGCATTCAACGGTTAAATACCTGTATCCGAGATTTCTTAATCCCGAGGTCACAAAAAAATCTGCGAGTCTCTTGTAATATGCCTCGTCCCATCGATACATGTTGCCGCAATGATCAAAGTTCCAAGGTTCCCATCCCATCGGCGGCAAGTTATTACTCGGTGGCCAGCATTGAGCGCGGGCTCCCGTTAGCAATATAAGAGCTGCAACAAATCCCAGCTTCCAAGCTTGAAGAAAGGGTTTCGGCCTGCTCAGACGAACGCGCCTGATTGGCATTCGAACACCGCCTCTCAGATTCAGCTAAAACCTTTGTTGCAGCACGCCATATTATAATAGTCTGCCCTCGGTTCAAACTGTGACAGAGCCGGGGGCATTATGATTGGCGGCTCGCGATGGCTCACGCTTATTTGCATGACGCGGCTGAAAAATTATATGCTTCAGCCCGACGTTGATTTTAAGGAGACTCTTGGCCATGAAACACGTTAATTGGGACGAAGCCGAAGTGGAGGAAATGAATCCGCTCCTCGCCCGCCAGATCGTCGTGGGCAATAATCTCATGATGGTGCGGATGCGAATGAAAAAAGGTTGTATTGTGCCGCTTCACCACCACGTGCATGAACAGATGTGTTTTGTTCAGGAAGGCCAGCTTAAGTTCCTGCTGGGGGCGAGCGAATTCGAGGTGAAGAAAAACGGGATTGTATGCATCCCTTCGGAAGTCCCGCACAAGGTGGAAGCCCTTGCCGACTCGGTGGTGTTTGATATTTTCAATCCTCCGCGCGAGGATTTTTTGAATAAATCAGACGCCTATCTGCGCCGGTAAGCTCGGGCCGCTCGAGGTCCGGCCACGCCTTCCTGAGCAGCATCACCCGTTCAGGATTGAGATAAACGAACCAGGGGGACGGCGCCTCCTGAAGTAAACGCCAGCTCTCGCGCGTCACCTCAGCCTGAAGGTGATGGTGGCCGGCAGGCGCCTGCGGAAGAAGGAGCCGAAGGTAAAGCGTCATGCGGAACGGGCCTTCAATGGCCCGGACCAGCGCGCAGGGAAAAGCATTCTCGTGGTTGGGATCGCGACAAAAAGCAAGATGGTGCGCCCGAATTCCGATAAATTCAAGGTCCTTGGGAAGCGGCGGGCAGATGGAGAGAGTGCACCCCCAATCCAGCGCTTCGACGCGTTGCGCCGACACCGCGCGCGCGCGCGAGAAATTCTTGCAGCCTGTCACCTGCGCAGCGGTGTAATTGGGCGGATGCCGGAAGATTTCCTCCTTCGGGCCGAGGGCAATTTCCTTGCCCTGAGCGATGACCACGATTTCTTCGGAAATCCGGTAAGCCTCCTCGAGATTATGCGTCACGTAAAGCGAGATGCCGCGGTAGGCGGCGAGAGTTTCCAGGAGCAAGGCCTCCATCTGGCTTCGCAGGTGAACGTCGAGCGCTGAAAGCGGCTCATCCAGCAGGAGCACCTCCGGTTCGATCGCAAGTGCCCTCGCCAGCGCCACCCGCTGCTGCTGTCCTCCGGAAAGCTGGCGCGGGTAGCGGCCCTCCAGACCCTGAAGCTGAACCCGCGCGATTTGTTCTTCCACCTTCGCCTCGGCAGCTCTCCCGGAGAGCGAGCGCAGGCCGAAGGCGATGTTCTGGGCCACGGTCATATGCGGAAAAAGCGCGTACTCCTGGAGAAGAAATCCCACCCGGCGTCGGCGGCTCGGCAGGTTGATGCCTCGTTTTGAATCAAAGAGGGGGCGGCCGTTCAAAACGATCCGGCCCCGCGTTGGAGTTTCGACGCCCGCAATGCAGCGCAGCGTCATGCTCTTGCCGGAGCCGGAGGGTCCGAGAACACCCAGTGTTTTTTCTCCTGCCTGGAACGCAACCTCCAGGCCGAAGCCTTTAAATCGCTTTTCGATCTCAACCACAAGTTCCAAAGCTAAAACCCCTAGCCCCCAACTCCTAGCCCCTTTCCACCCAGAGTATAAAATCGCTGGCGACGTCCCCATGTGTTGAAGGCAACAATGGCCACGGCAGCGATGCCCAGTGTAATCAGAACCCAGGCCAGGGCCTCCCTCATATTTCCAGCTTCGGCAGCAAAAAAAATTGCGATGGGAAGCGTTTGCGTTCTTCCCGGAATGTTGCCGGCAATCATGAGCGTTGCCCCAAACTCGCCGAGCGCGCGGGCAAAGGCCAGCACCGTTCCGGCCAGCACACCCGGCCAGGCGAGGGGAAGAAGAACCCTCCAGAAAACTGACCATTCGGAAGCTCCCAGGGTCCGGGCCACTTGCATATAGCCAGGATTCACCTGCTCCAGCGCCCCGCGCGTCGAAAGGTACATGAGGGGAAACGCAACCACGGTAGCCGCAATCACCGTCGCCGGCCACGAAAACAGGACATTGAAGCCCAGGTTCTGGATTTCGCGCCCGAGAGGACTGCTATGGCCCAGCAGCAGTAATAACAGGTAACCCACGACGGTTGGAGGCAGGACAAGGGGAACGATGAAAAATGCCTCCGCCAACTGGCCTCTCTTCGCCGGAGAATTCACCCGCCACTGGGCGGCAGCCACGCCGAGGAAAAAAGTAATGATTGTGGCGGTGATGGATGTCTCGATGGAAACCCAGACGGGCGCCGCGGTGAACCCCATAGCCTTATCGACTTTCCATCCCGAATCCTTCCTGCTCAAAAACCTGGCGCGCCTCCGGCCCTCGAAGAAACTGCACCAGGCGCTCCGCCTCAGCGGCGTTCTTCGACCGCTTGAGAACCGCGATGGGATAGACGATGGGAGCATGGGAGGCTGGCGGCGCCGTGGCCACAACCCGGACCTTGCTCGAAAGTTTCGCTTCCGTAAGATAGACGAGTGCTGCATCAGCATTGTCAGTTTCCACGTAAGCGAGCGCCTGGCGTACATCTTCTGCGAAGAGAAGCTTGGGCCGGATTTTCCGATAAATCTTCAGATATTCGAGGGTCTCACGGGCGTACATGCCGGCGGGCACGCTCTCCGGATTCGCGATGGCAATCCGCTTCACCCGCGGGAGCGTGAGGTCTTGAAATCCGGTCACCTTGCGCTCCTGGCTGGGAGAAATCAGCACGAGAGAATTGCTCAGCAAGTCCTGTCGTGTGCTGTTGAGCAACAGCCCTTTCGCCTGGAGGGCATTCATTTCCTCAGGCGAGGCGGAAATAAAAATATCCGCAGGTGCTCCCTGCTCAATTTGTTGTTCGAGAATGCCGGAAGCGCCCAGGTTGAGGGTGATCGAAACGTCAGGCCGCTTGCGCCGGTAGAGCTCACGGAGGGTTTGGAGCGACTTCGACAGGCTGATCGCCGCCGAGACGGTGACGTTGATCCTCCGGCTTGCCGGCGCAGCCCAAAGCGCTCCAGAAGCGAGCGCGTTGGCCATCACCAGCAGAAATGCCACGCAAACAACACGCGATAGAGAGCGCATAAAAAGTATTGTATACGATTCTATACGATCTATGGGACGTTTTATCGACGCTTTGACGGCGGCCGTAGCGGGATGGTGAGTGAAAAGGTGATGCAGTTACCGCTGGCCAACTCGAGATGCGAATTAACCGTGACTCCTCGCCTTTGCGAGAGGTAGGCACGGTCAGTGCTTTTTCTGACCGTGAGCTGGAGTTTCTACATTCTGCCGCCGGTACGGGCAGCCGATAGGCCACCGGCAGCCCGCTAGCCAGCGGGCGTAAGAGAGTAGCCCACGGCGCGAGCCGTGGGACAGGAAACGGTTTGGGATGTCCCAAGCCCCGGAGGGGCGGAAGAAAGCGGCGCATACGCAATCGGGAGGAGGATGATCGTAAGGTTTCGTTAAGTCTTGGTGTTCCTGAAACGAAACGGAATCGGGTGTACTGAGCGATACGTCTGAGAGTAAGTTCTGCCGCCCTTCCGGGGCTTCGATTTTCGTGGTTCTCATTTTCCCACGGCTGAACGCCGTGGGCTACTTTCTGGCGGCCCTTCGGGCCTGAAAATGTAGAAACCCCAGGCCGCGGTCAGTGCTTTTTCTCACCGTGGGCTTCCCGTAAAATTTATGTGTTATCTTCGATTTTGGGAGAACCCATGCATCCAATTCGCAAAGTGGCCGTGCTGGGGGCGGGCACGATGGGCGCCCAACTTGCCGCTCATCTTGCGAATGCCCAGGTTCCGTGTGTTCTGCTGGACCAGGTTGTTCCTGAAGAAGAACCATGCGCTCCATCGGCACGAAATCGCCTTGCCCAAACCGGTCTCAGCAATGACTTGAAAGCGCGGCCCGCCGCCTTCTTCGTTCCCGAATTCGCACGGCGGGTCTCGGTGGGCAACTTTGAGGACCATCTGGCCTCAATCAAAGACTGCGACTGGGTTGTGGAAGCGGTCGCCGAAGATTTGAATATCAAGCGCTCAGTACTCCAAAAGGTTGAGCCTTTTCTTTCTTCTCACGCCATCCTGAGTTCGAACACATCCGGCATTTCCTTAGCTCGGATTGCGAAGGGGTTCAGCGAAACGTTTCGCAAGCGGTGGCTGGGCACCCATTTCTTTAATCCTCCTCGCTATATGAGCTTACTGGAAATTATCCCCACAGAGGACACGCTCCCAGAGGTTGTGGAGCAAATCTCGCGGTTCGGTGGTCAGGTTTTGGGGAAAGGAATCGTCCGGGCCAAGGACCGCCCCAATTTCATCGCCAACCGAATCGGCACGTTTTTCCTGCTGGTCGTTCTGCGGCTGATGCAGGAATACGGCTTTTCTACAGAAGATATTGATGCGCTGACGGGACCGGTAATGGGGCTTCCAAAGTCGGCCACCTTCCGCCTGCTCGATATTGTCGGCCTTGACGTTATGGCACGCGTCGTCAGGAATCTGCAGGAGTCTCTTCCTGAGGACGAGCGACGGGACCTTTTCCAGCTCCCTGATTTTATGGTTCACATGATCGAGCGGAAGCTGCTGGGCGAAAAAACCAAAGGAGGGTTCTACAAAAAAGTTACCTCCCCTTCTGAGAGTGAAAGCGAGATCTTAACGCTGGACGTTTCCGCGCTCGAATACCGCGCCCGGCGCAAGCCGCGGTTTCCGGCGCTTGACCTGGCCCGAAGCATCGAGGACCCTCGCCGGCGCATCAAGGCGCTCCTGAAATCGCCGGATCCCGTTGGACCGTTTTATCAAGAACTATTGAGTCACACTTTTCACTACGCCGCGAGCCGAATTCCCGAGATTTCGGATGACGTCGTTTCCATCGATCGCGCCATGAAGTGGGGATTCAATTGGGAATGCGGCCCCTTCGAGCTATGGGACGCCGTTGGGCTTGAATCTGGCGTCCGGCAATGGCGCGATTCCGAGCCGCCACTTGTTCAAAAGCTCCTTGCTTCAGGAAAGAAGTCTTTTTATCTCGATTCCTCCGGAGAAGTGCTTCTTTTCGATTTTCACCAGAGCGATTACGTTCCGCTCGAAAAAGAACCCGGTGTTCTGCTGCTGGGCGCCCTCAAAGCTCAGGGGCACGAAGTGAAGAAGAACGCCGGGGCGAGTCTCGTTGACTTGGGCGATGGTGTGCTCTGTCTGGAATTTCATTCCAAGATGAACACGATTGGCCCAGACACCATCGAGATGGTCCATGCGGGGCTCAAAGCGCTTGACGAAAACTTTGATGCCCTGGTGGTGGGTAATCAGGGAGCTCATTTCAGCGCCGGCGCGAACCTGATGCTTTTGCTGCTTTCCATCCAGGAAGGTGACTGGGACGACATTCACGAAGCACTGAAGACGTTCCAGAAGGCGAACATGGCCTTAAAATACGCGCCCAAGCCGGTAGTGGCTGCCCCATTCGGTCTAACGCTGGGGGGAGGCGTTGAGACGTCGCTTCACAGTTCGCGCATTGTCGCGGCTGCAGAAACGTATATGGGTTTAGTGGAAACCGGCGTGGGGTTGATTCCGGCGGGCGGTGGCAGCAAGGAGATGCTTCTCCGCGCGATGGACTCGGTTCCTCACGGCGACGACGCGGACCCGTTTTTGCCTCTTAAAGAGATTTTTACAAACATCGGCATGGCGAAAGTTTCAACGAGCGCGGAAGAAGCGCGTGGGCTAGGTTATCTTTCTTCGCGGGATCTCATCTGCATGAGGCGTGATCGCCAGATTGCTGCCGCGAAACAGATGGCCCTGGACCTTGTGAAACTGGGTTACCGTGCGCCGCTCCCGCGTGAAGATGTTCTTGTACTCGGCCAGGCGGCCTTCGCCAAGATGAAGCTGGGCTTGCATTTGATGCGGCGGGCGGACTATCTCTCTGATTACGATGTCGTGGTTGGCACCCGCCTCGCGAAAGTGCTTTCAGGCGGCGGCGAGTTTACTTCGCCGCAGCGGGTTTCTGAACAGTATCTTCTGGAGCTCGAGCGCGAAGCTTTTGTAAGCCTCTGCGGAGAGAGAAAAACGGTGGAGCGCATTCAGCACATGCTCAAAAAAGGGAAGCCGTTGAGAAATTGAAGAGAGGGGGCGCAGGCTCCGTGCGTTTCGAATTCTGCGGCTTTTCTATTAGCCGGCAGGCCGCGGAGCTGATAGCTACGAGACGATTGAGCCCACTCCCTGTGTCGAGCAGAAGGTATGGGTAAAGACCAGACCGTGCGGGATCTCCTCCTTTTCTAATCCAGCCGATTGTGTAATGATCAAACGGTCTGGGCGGGTATGCAGAGAACGGCCGAAATCGTTTTAAGTCTTGTCATCATCGGCGCCACGCTGGCGTTCGGCGGCGTCCAGCCGTTTACCTATTCGGCCCTTGAGATAGCAGTTTTCGCCCTCATTTTAGTGCTTGTGCTCCATCAGGCGCGCCATGGAAGCGTGAAGCTTCCCCTGCCGATCTGGCCGTTGCTTTTCGCATTGCTGATTGTCTTTCAAATCGTTCCTCTGCCCGCCGCGCTCGCAACACGCATCAACCCGGCGCGGTGGCTGCCCGCAAGCGTCCGGGCGATTGCCCACACGGGTTCCCTCTCGACCCTCAGCATTGATCCTCATGCCACCGTGCTCGGCCTCATGAAGTTTCTTGCTTATGTCGGCGCATTCGTCCTTGCGGCCTACGTTTTCGATTCTCGCCAGCGGAAGAGTAGCGTGGTGCGTGTCCTGATTTTTCTCGGTCTTTTCGAGGCTGCTTATGGCATTGTCCAATACACCACCGGCTGGCAGAAAATTTTTACCTTCAATAAGATTTATTATCGGAACACGGCATCGGGCACCTTTATTAATCACAATCATTTCGCGGGATTCATTGAGCTGACGTTTCCTTTTGTGCTGGCCGCCATGTTTTATTCCTTTCAAATCTGGACCGAGGGCCGGCGGCACGGACACGCTCGGGCTGATCCCGCCACGGTGAGCTCGGCTGGCATCCAGACATTCTTCTACGGATTCCTGCTGCTGATTGCCATCGTTGCGGTGATCTTTTCCCGGTCGCGTGCCGGCATCCTGGCGACGATTTTTACGGTTGTGTTTATCAGCCTGCTGGCCCAGCTTAAAACGCGGCGGAAAGCGTGGGTACTCGGAATTTCTATCTTCATCCTGGCGGCTGTCGGCTACGGGTTGTGGATTGGTCTGAATCCCGTGCTCACGCGTTTTGAGGCCTTTAAAGGGGGAGTTCAGTATCTCCAAGGGGAGGGTCGCTTATCTTTCTGGGAGAGCACGCTTGGAATCATCCACCGCTCACCGCTTCTCGGAACAGGACTGGGCACCTTCCGGTTTGCGTTTCCGCACTATCAAACCTCCTGGGTTGACTTTACCGTTACACACGCTCACAGCGACTACCTGGAGCTGACCTCAGACACAGGATTGATCGGCGTCCTGGTGCTTTTCGTGCCGATTTTCGCCCTGCTCGTCAAGATGGTCCGGTCGTTTATATCGGACTCGCGACGCTATCGCCGTTCCATCACGCTGGGCTGCATCGGCAGCACCGTTGCCCTCCTGATTCACAGCGTTGCGGATTTTAATCTTCACATTCCATCGAACGCATTCGTTTTCGCTGTGGTTCTGGGAATCGGCTATAAGGCTGCCTGCCTCGAACGCAAAGGCGAGCGCGTTCCGGCCAAGCAGCAGGCTTCCGGCCGTCCGGTCCTCGCTGGCCGCGTTCATCGCAAGCCGCAAGCTTCGTAGAAGCATCGAAACTTCGTGCTTCACCGTCAGTCTCATTTACTCTCTGCTTTCCCCCGAGCTGTGCTGAAGAGGCCCATCGAGCTCACAACGACGAACAGCACTGCCCAGATCAGCATGATGATAACGACTTCAACCTTCTCTGGAAGGACTGCGGGGAGGATATCCAGGGCGCGCAAAACCATCCAACCAAGGGAGAGGATTCCAAGCAGAAAAATCGCGCCGGTCAGCCATTCTCGCCATCTCCGGGTGTTTGTGATGCTGTCTCCAACCGGAAAGGTCGGCCCCGCTGGCTGCTTCGTCAGCATAGGTGAAACGGAAGCCATCTTCTCAGTATGATTTTCGGAAGCAGCCCTCTTCTGTCGCAAGGCGAGTTCTTCAGCGATACGCGCCGCCACTTCTTCCGGTGCCACCGACAACACGTTTTTGCGAGACCAGATTCCGTACCAGATGAGGGCGCCCACGTAAAGAAGGGCTGTCGGCAGGAGGACCTGCACGTTGACCCAGGCGTAAACACACGCTGCAAACGCAGCTAAAGCCGCCACAAAGACTGGAAGCCACGGGTAGGCCGGCACCTTGTAGGGTCGGCATAGTCGAGGTTCCTTACGGCGAAGTATAAACAAGCACGCCATAGCAAGGATGTACCAAATCACGGCGGCCAAAGTCGAGATCAAGATCGCCGCGGCGGTTGCATGGGCGTAAAAATGGCCAACCACAATGAAAACGATGGTTGCTCCAGTCCAAACGAAAAGTGAGATGTGGGGAGTCCGGCGATGGGGGTGAACAGCGCCGAGTGCCTTCGGCAAATAGCCCGCTCGACCCAGCGAGAATGACTGGCGGCTGGTGGCGTAGATCATGCCGTTATAGGAGACCACCATCCCCACTAACGCAACGGTAGAGAATGCGGTGGAAAACCACCCCGTCCCCCATACGCCTTTGACCACGAGGGGCAGTGGATAGTCCACTGCGCCGGTTTGCAGATAGGGCGCTGCCGCAGAAGCGCAGAACCATGTGAGGAGAACGAGCAAAGCCAGCGTGATTTGCGCCAGCACCAAGCCGCGCGGAATGGATACCTGCGGCTCATGGGCTTCTTCAGAAGCGAGAGCAACCGTTTCGATGATGACCAGCCACCACAGCGCGTAAGGCACCGAGCCCAGTACTCCGCTCCATCCATGAACGAGCAATGGGTGAGTAAAAATCCTTTTCAGATCGATACCGGGAAGGGCTGCTAACCAGAACCAGATGAGCGCAGCGATTGCCGCGTAAGTTAGCCACACCATTATGGCTGCCTGCTCCCGCGTCCCTACCCACTGAAGGAGAAGAAACCCGAGAGCGCAGATTATTGCGAATATTGTCGTTGTGCGTGGGTCAGGTTTATTCGGGTCGAGCAGAAAAGCCACGTACCCCCCAGTCGCTAATGCGGTGCCAACGGTGGCAAAGAAGCACTCCAGGAACATCGACCATCCCATCACAAACCCAAAGCACTTTCCCACCGCACGACGTCCATAGGCCAATGGCCCACCGGCGAACGGCATCGCCACTGAAAGCTCCGAGAGGGCTAGCACCCAAGCCAGATAAAGCACGCAGACAATGAGTGACGCGATAAGCACTCCCAGGGGCCCTCCAACTGGGAGTCCGAAATTCCAGCCAAAATACTCGCCCGTGATCACGACGCCAACACCCAGCGCCCAAATGTGAATCACTCCAAGCGGCTTTTTAAGCACATGCTGGCGAATGTAAGCAACGTCTTCCGGGAGAATCAGATCCCGCTCAATGTGGGCCGCTGCGACAACGCGGTCAACAATTGCGTCTAAGTCTTTTTGGTCAGACTCTTCCATCCGGAACATGACCCCCGTTTTCGAAGCGCGGTAGGAAGAGTCTACTTCGTTTCAGCAAACGACGCTCAAGTAAATTTCCCTCGCAAAGCTCCCCGGATTATGATGGTGACCGTGAGGTTTAGCCAACTGGCGGTAAGCTGCCACGCGCGGGCGTTAAGAATAGGAGGAACGCACATGAAAGAGCACAACGTCGATCTCCATATCAATCCTTCCGAAGAGAGCATCCGTATCGGGCCGCTCGCTGTTCGGTTCCTGCTCACCGGGGACAACTCGAACGGCAGCATCGCAGCCTTTGAGCTTGTTGTCCCCGGGGCGCAGCCCCTGGCGGCGCCGGCGCATAGCCATGACCACTTCGACGAGACGATCTATGGCACCGATGGAGTGCTTACTTGGACTGTCAACGAACAACAAATCGACGTCGGTCCGGGGCAGGCACTCTGCATTCCGCGCGGCGCCATTCACCGGTTTGATAACAATGGGATCAAGGACGCGAAGGCACTCTGCGTGATCACCCCAGCCGCAATCGGCCCGGAGTATTTCCGCGAGTCCGCTGAGGTAATCAACGCGGCAGCCGGTGGTCCGCCGGACCGGGCGAAGATGGCCGAGATCATGCGCCGCCACGGCCTCACGCCCGCTGCCCGCCTCGCCCCAAGCTAGCGCAGCGTGCGCGGGTGGCGCATACATGCCGCTATTTGGCATGTATGCGACCCGGGGGACTCAAGCACTGAAAAACTGACATTCGACGGGCGGGTGGCCACGGCACGGCTTACGCGTCTCGCGCGAAGCCGTGACAAACAACTACCGCCATGCTAATTTGTTCTTCTCATCAAAGAACCAGAGCGGGTGAATGAAAAAGGACAACGGCGCAGCAAACCTTTTCCGGCAACCGAAGCCCGAGCGGCTAAGCTCCGGCATTCTGCCCTCGCAAACCATCCGCACGCTCATTGAAACGGGTAAAATTATCGCCCCGACGGTCGGCGACGAGCAAATTCAGCCAGCCAGCATTGACTTGCGTCTGGGAGAGGTGGCCTATCAAGTTAAGGCGAGTTTCCTTCCCAGCCCGAACTCTCTCATCGGACCAAAAATCAGAGAGCTACAGACTCAGGAGCTTGACCTGAAGTGCCCCGCGTTGCTGACGCCCGGAAGCGTATTCATTGCTCCGCTCGTTGAAAGCCTCGCGCTACCACCGGATATGGGCGGCAAGGCCAATCCCAAAAGCACAACGGGCCGCCTGGACATCTTCACCCGATTGATGACGGAAGGTGAGTCCACCTTTGAAGTGGTGCGCGAAGGCTATTCCGGCGACCTCTACGTGGAGATTGTGCCGCGGACTTTCCCGATTGTTGTCAGGGCGGGTACGAAGCTGAATCAGTTGCGATTCTTCAGGGGAAAGTCTCAATCGGATGATGACCAACTGCGCCGGCTAGCCAGGAAAAGGCAACTGATCTACTACGATAAAGGCGAAGACGCGAGCGGCCCGACGATCCGCGAGGGATTACGAATATCCATCGATCTCAGCGGTGAAAAGGGGAGCATTGTCGCGTACAAAGCCAAAAAAACGGAGTTACCCGTTGACCTTGCCTGTGTTGGAACTTACGACCCTCATGATTTTTGGGAGCCACTTCGGGCTGGAGATCTCCGGGGCAGCCTGGTGCTGAACCCCGGCGATTTCTATTTGTTGTCGTCGAAAGAGAAGATCAGCGTTCCGGCCGACTACGCGGCGGAAATGGTATCCTACGATCCCTCGATCGGTGAGTTTACCGTCCATTATGCGGGTTTTTTCGACCCCGGGTTTGGCTACGGGAATTCAGGGGAGATCAAAGGCACCACGGCGGTGCTCGAGGTGCGGGCGCACGAAGTGCCCATCTTGTTAGAAGACGGACGGGAAGTGGGGCGGCTGATCTACCATAAAATGGCTGCTCCGCCCGACAAATTGTATGGGCAGGGCATCGGCTCCTCTTACCAGCAGCAGGGACTGGCGCTGAGCAAGCAGTTCCGGAAAGTATCTGTTTCGGAATCGGCCACAAGGATCTCCACGCCGGTCACGCGATCCTGAAGTGGGGGGCCGACGAAATGCGATCATCTCATCAATGGCTTCTATTCCTCCCTCTCGCGCTGCTCCTCGCTTACGGCGCTGTCCAGGCACAGAACCAGCAATCGAAAATAGACGACTACATGCAGGCCAGCATGAAGATCAACCACTTCATGGGTTCGATCCTCGTCGCGCAACACGGCCGAGTCATCGTCTGCAAGGGCTACGGAATGGCCGATGTAAAACTCGGCATCCCGAACACGCCTGACACCGAATTTCGTATCGGATCGATCACCAAGGAATTCACGGCCACGGCCATTCTCGAGCTCCAGGATCGGGGCAAGTTAAGCGTTCAGGACCCGATCTGCCAATACGTGCCGGATTGCCCGAAAGACTGGGCCCCGATCACGATTGTTAATCTTCTCACTCACACCTCCGGCATACCGAATTACACGTCGTTCCCGAGCATTTTGAAAGTCGAGGCGCAGCCCATCACGCCGGCGGGGCTGCTGGCGCTGTTTGAGAACAAGCCGCTGGATTCGAAGCCCGGGAGCAGATTCAGATATAGCAATTCGGGTTACGTGGTGCTCGGCTACATCATCGAGCGCGCTTCCGGCGAAAGCTACGCGGAGTTTCTCGAGAAGAACATCTTTCAGCCCCTTGGGTTGGCGTCCACCGGTTACGATACGAGCCATCCGACCGCGAAGAATCACGCCGTCGGGTACATTCACTCTCCGAGCGAATACGTGCCCGCGCCTTATGTGGACATGACTGTTCCCTTCAGCGCTGGCGCGCTCTATTCAACGGTTCTTGATTTATACAAATGGGATCGCGCGCTCCAGAGCGGCAAGCTGCTTTCGAAGAAGTCTATGGATGAGATGCTTGCGCCCCAGGTCGTTACGGGATTTCCGGAGCGCGAGCATTACGGCTTCGGATGGTTTATCTCGACCGAGTTCAATCATAAGGAGATCTCGCATGGCGGCGCAATCAACGGCTTCACATCCCAGAATTGCTGGTTTCCGGATGATGACGCCTACGTCATTGTGCTCGATAACGTCACCTCTCCGGTGGTCGGCGGCGTCGCGCGCTCGCTCGCGGCCATCCTGTTCGGAGAAAAATACGAAATTCCCAGCGAGCACAAGGCCATTGTGCTGGCTCCGGATGATCTGCAGAAATTCGTTGGGCAGTATCAGCTTCGCCCAAATTTCATTCTCACGGTCCGGCGAGAGGGAGACCATCTGACCACTCGAGCAACAGGGCAGGGCAACGTGCGGATTTATCCCGAGTCCCGGAATGAGTTTTTCGCTAAGGTCGTTGACGCACAGATCAGTTTTCTCGAGAACCCGAGCGGCCAGGTCATCGGCCTTGTTCTTCATCAGAACGGACGTGCCATCTCGGCGAAAAAGATCAGCTCAGAAGTGCCGGCATTTCCCAAGGTGGTGCAGCTCGCCCCGAGCGTCCTCCGGAAGTTCGTTGGGACGTATCAACTCTGGCCGGGGTTTCTGATCACCATCACGCGGGCCGGGGATCGGCTCGTCGCACAGGCGACCCATCAGCCGGCCTTCCCCATATTCCCTGAATCGCCCACAAAGTTCTTTTACAAAGTCGTCGATGCCCAGATTACATTTATCGAAAACTCCGACGGCCAAGCGACCAGCCTGGTGTTGCACCAGGCCGGACACGATTTTCCGGCAAAAAAAATCAAGTGAGCAACTGGGGTGAACATGTGGCTTGACGTTTTGGAGAAGATACACGCGCCGGAGGTTGGACGCCACTGGATCAATTCCCCGTCGCTCACCTTGACCGAGCTTCGCGGCCGCGTCGTGCTGGTGGATTTTTGGGATTATACATGCGTTAACTGCATCCGCACGCTGCCCTACGTGAAGAGATGGGACCACCGTTATCGGCCTGCTGGCCTTACCGTGATTGGCGTTCACGCGCCGGAATTCCACTTTGCCCGCGCTTGCCGGCACGTTGAGCGAGCCGTGAAAGAGATGGAGCTGGAGTATCCGGTAGTGCTCGATAACGACTATCAAATCTGGCAGGCTTATTCAAACCGCTGCTGGCCTGCGAAGTATCTGATCGATGGCGACGGCTATGTCCGCTACTATCACTTCGGCGAGGGCGCTTACCGAGAGACTGAAGAAGCCATCCAGAAACTCCTTCGCGAAATCAATCCGGAAGCCAAACTGCCGCCGCTGATGGAACCGATTCGCAGCGAGGATAAGCCCGGCGCGCGGTGCCTGCCCGTCACTCCGGAGCTTTATCTAGGCTTCACGCGTGGGCGCCTCGGCAATGAATCCGGTTACGCAAAAAACGAGGTGAAGATCTATACAATCGACTCGAACGATACTCCCGATCTTCCATACTTGGGTGGCCCTTGGTTCGCCGGCCCCGAAGGGATTACCGCCTGTCCCCTGGAAGAACAGCCATCGCGCCTATCGCTATCATTTCGGGCTGCGGAGGTCAACCTGGTGATGGCTCCGCCAGAAACAGGCGCCGGAGCAATCGACGTCCGGCTCAACGGGAAGCCGATGCCGGAGCAACTCGCAGGGGAAGATGTGACATGGGCGGGCGGCAGAGCCAGCATGAGAGTGGAAGAGCCCCGCATGTATCGCCTGCTAAAGACCGTGCGGGTGGAATCGCGGTTGCTGGAGCTCGAAACCTTTACGCCGGGCCTTGAAGCCTACGCCTTTACGTTTGTGTCCTGCGTGGATTGATTTACAATCGGAGGGTTCAGTTTCGAAAATTTAGATCAAGACCCCTCATCCGGGTGGCGGAGTTTACCGTGAGCCCCTTCGCTTCGCTCAGGGCGCTTCGATGAGGAGCGAATCGGCTCCCCACCTTCTCCCCAGGAGAGAAGGTGCCCGAAATAGGAGGGCGGATGAGGGGTAGTTTTTCAGGGTTTGCGAGCGTCGCAAATCGAAATGACGAGCTGATATGCTTAAG
>JBOGJS010000335.1:0-5285 GCA_050745365.1 Terriglobia bacterium | reverse complement strand
GCGGACCTGAACAGCGCAGGTCCGCGCTACACCCTATCATTGCCCCAGATTGGCAGCCCGATGGCTGGGGCGCTCTGCATGACATGCCTCCTGCTCAGCGTGAGAAAAACGACCCCTCATCCGCCCTTCTACGTCGGGCACCTTCTCCCCAGGGGAGAAGGTGGGGAGCCGATTCGCTCCTCTTCGAATCGCCCTGAGCGGAGCGAAGGGGCTCACGGTAAACTCCGCGACCCGGATGAGGGGTCCCGATCGAAATTTACCGCGTCTCCGCGCTACACCCTATCATTGCCCCAGATTGGCAGCCCAAGGCTGCGGATGCTCAGAATGACAGCCGTCGATCCTTCCGTCACAGATTCGAAATTTTCCCACATTGTGAGGTATTAAGTGGATTCGCGTTTCGAAATCGAGATCAAGCTGAGAGTCATAAGCCCGGCTAAGATCAGGCAGCGCATCAGGAGCCTGGGCTTCCACCCGGTTACCCCGAGGCTTCTCGAACGAAATACTCTGTTTGATTTTTCCGATGCGCGGCTAAGGAGTGAGCACGTGGCCCTTCGGCTCCGGACGACAGGAGGGAAAAGCCTGCTCACTCTGAAGGGAAAGCCTCGCGCGTCCAGTAAACACAAAGTTCGTGAAGAAATCGAGACCACGGTCGATAGCCCGCAACGCCTGCGCAGAATCCTTGATCATCTCGGCTTGCGCGAAGTATTTTCGTATACCAAGCACCGCACCGCGTATGCTCCTTCCGGCAGGCCAGCTAAAGGCAGGAGCGAGCTGTTGCTCTATGATGAAACTCCCGTAGGAAACTTCCTGGAGCTTGAGGGATCTGCGCGATGGATTGATGAAATCGCCCGGCGGCTGGGCTACTGCCAGAAAGATTACATCACCAGCAGCTATCCTTCGCTTTATCTCGCGAAGCGGCGTTCTCAGCCGTCCGCGGCAAGACTCCCCGCCAACCCGGGAAGCCTTGCTGGTCGCGCCAGGCGCTCAGGCCAAAACTAGAATCCAGAGCGGCGGACAATGTTTATGCTCCGCCGCCCAAATTGGTGGACTATTTTTTCTTGGGGGGAACGACCGCGTCTTTAAAGGACTTCGCCAAACGGAACTTCACCACTGTCTTCGCCGGTATTTTAATTGGCTCGCCCGTCTGCGGATTCCGGCCCATCCTGGCTTTCCGGCTGGCCTTCACCGCTCTGCCCAGCCCTGGAATAACAAACTGACCGCCGCTCTTGCACTCCTTCGTTGCGAGGGTCACCATCTCTTCCAGGACCGCGACCGTAGCTTTTTTGGGAATACCCGCTCTATCCGCTAAGTGACCGACCACCTGAGATTTCGTCATCCCTTTCGCCATTTACACTCCTCTCTTGAATTTTTAGATTTGCGAGCTTTCACATCACGGTTAGGTGACACTTTAAGCAATACGCCTCCCGGTGTCAAGCCATTTCTTGCCATTTCCTGCGCTTTCTTGCAGTAGCACAGCCCTTTCTCGCACGTTGCCGCACTTGATTACACCACGCTTGCAGGAACCGAAAAGGCGTGCCGGAAACGCCCACGGCACACAAACCGTGCCGTGACTACCTGCCCCGGTTTTCCGGCCCAGATCTGGTAGCCACGGCACCGCCTCTGTGCCGTGGGTATTAGCACGACACGCGAAGCCCAGCAAAGCTCTTGACAGTGATCTTCCGGGTACCTAGAATCCATTAGGAAATTTTGCTCTGCATTCGTGGTATCACATTCACCGGGGTTCGAGTTATTTCGCAGCCAGGTAGGAGCTCAAACATGAGAGTCGCTATGAGAAGGATGTTTTATTTCTGGCTTTTCGGAGCAGCTTTCGTAGGAATCTGCGCAGCTACGCCGCTTGTGGCGCAATCTCCTCTTTTTGCGCGTGGCTACACCGTGGTTCCGCAGCCCCAACAAGTGAAGCTGGAACCCGGAGATTTCACCATTGGCGATGGATGGAGGCTGCAACTGGACCGGGGAGTGAAGGCCTCGGATGTGGCAGTGGAAACCTTGGAGGAAGGGCTTTCCCGCCGCTACGGGATTACACTCGAAACGGGAAAGGCGAGCCCGAAGTCTGCCCGCACGATAACTCTTACGATTCAGCCTGGCTCGGTCACGATCGGGAAGGCAATGGACCAGAACACGGACGCACTGGAACAGCAGGCGTACAATCTGGAACTCGGCGGGAACGAGATTCACATCACGGCCAACGCTCCAACGGGACTGTTCTACGGCATCGAAACGCTGGTCCAGTTAGTGAGGCCAGCGAAAGGAAAGCTATGGCTTCCGGTGGGAAGCGTTAAGGACTGGCCGGACCTGGAGATGCGGAATATCTACTGGGACGACAATCATCACCTCGATCGCATAAACGTGCTGAAAGAGGCGCTGCGACGGGCAGCATTTTACAAGATCAATGGATTTGTGATTAAGCTGAACGGGCACTTTCAGTATCAAAGCGCACCCGCCGTCGTCGATCCCTATGCGTTATCGGCTGAGCAATTGCAGGAGCTGACCAATTACGGACTCCATTATCACATCCAGCTCATTCCCTACCTTGATGCGCCCGCGCATATTTCGTTCATCCTGAGGCACCCGGAGTATGCCGGCCTGCGTGAATTCCCGGACAGCAACTACGAACTCTGCACAACCAACCCGAATTCCTACAAGCTGCTCGACGGAATGTATCAGAACCTGCTGGACGCCAACCGAGGCGTGAAGTATTTCCTCCTTTCGACGGACGAGTCTTACTATATAGGGCTAGCTGACAACAATCAGTGCCATTCGGCCCAGCTCGAAAAACAGTTGGGAAGCGTCGGCAAGGTGCTGGCGGCCTTTCTGGACAAGGCGGCTGGCTATTTACACGGTCGCGGAAGAAGCGTGATCTTCTGGGGAGAATATCCACTGAAGCCAGACGATATTCCGTCCTTGCCTTCGTATCTCATCAATGGAGAAATCTACGGCCCGGAGTTTGATCGCGCGTTCAAAGCCCGCGGCATCCGGCAAATGATTTACACCTCGACCGAAGGCGTTGAGCAATTGTTTCCCCGTTATTATATTCTGCCGCCGTCGCACCTTATTCAGCCCGGAACCGCTCCGCGGTTGTTCCATCGCAGGGCTCCGCAAAGGACCGAGCTCGAACAGATGTACCACCTGATCTCGTTCACCCCGGCACGGCGGAATGCGGATTTGATGGGAACCATCGTTGCTGCGTGGGG
Source organism: Terriglobia bacterium (assembly GCA_050745365.1). Taxonomy (GTDB): domain Bacteria; phylum Acidobacteriota; class Terriglobia; order UBA7540; family UBA7540; genus RH2-MAG17b. The sequence goes on along the minus strand of JBOGJS010000335.1, from coordinate 2,073 downwards.
CGATATGGGTCTGCACCCCGAGACGTTCTGGCTGGGCTACACAACCGGATCAAGCTGGGGCTGGCATTCGGGTTCTCCGAGTCCCGGGGAAGCCGAGAGTAGCTTCTTTCATCTGTTCTATGGACAGGGCTCGACAAACATGGGACGCGTGTATCAACTGATGAGTACGCAGGCGCAGGCATGGATGCGAAGTTGGAGCAGCGAGCCCTCGTCCGCGCGGAAACCGATTTTCGGAAATTCATACGAGATTTTCAAGCCCCCGCGCCCCGCGCACGATCAAACTCTGCCCCTGCCGCCCGTGCCGAAGGGCGAATATCTGCGACTGCCTTTCGACTGGGATCTCGGGAATGCCGGGCGAGTCGAGATGGCCGAACGAGCGGGGCCCCCGCTCGCCGAGCTATTCGATCTGCTTCATGAAAACTTGCGCTCGGTCCAGTTCAACCGCTACAATCTGGAAGTGTTTCTGTCCATCGCGGGGCTATACCGACAAAATCTCCAGATGCTCGAGGAAATGGAGGAGATCGACAGCGCGCTCGAAGCCGCGCAAACAGCCGCGGCGCAAGTGCAATTTGCGCGGGCAACTGCGGCTCTCGACCGCGCTTTGGATATTGCCCAGGCCATTAAAAAGCAGCGGAATGCTACTCTCCAAAGCGCGGTCGAAACCTGGTACAAGAGTTGGTATCCACGGGTGGCAGAGGCGAACGGGAGGAAGTACCTCAACGCGATTGATGATGTGAAGGACCACTTGCCGGGGCGGACCGTCGACATGAGCTATCTGGTCTATCGGGAGAAGATCCTGGCCTTGGGCGAATGGTACGATCAGGTCGAGGCGGTGCGAAACCGGTACGCCGAAGCCCATCATCTGCCGGTCCGTTCGGACCGACTCAACTGGAAGGACACCAAAACAGCTAGCGTACCTGGCGCCTGACGCCTCACAGAACAATGCGCACAATCGACGCACTTCAGCCTGCGAATTCGGCCCTGGCATTTTCCAGCTTCAAGCCCCGAGGGGTTTCGGCTGAAGCTGCCGCAATATACCGAATTCCCCGTACGGCAGATTCACGCCAGGTCAGAATAGCCGTCGCACTTCCGCTTGTGGGGCTCCGAGACTTTATCTTGAGTTTACATTCTTGGGACAACCTTCTGCCGAACGGCTCTATCAAACTGGAATTTAATAGACCGAGGCATCACTTTTCAGGCCGACGAAGTTCGCCTGCCACTTGAGTGTCAGTGTCGTTCGAAGTCAGCGTACAACAATAAGGAGCTATCTCATCCCCCATGCGCACAAATCGACTCCGGCGGTATAGCCGGCCTAGCAGCAGTGAGGCTGGATTGCGGCGGTCTAAATCAGCGCCGCAAAGCCACAGCCCGCTGTATTTGTTGTGGATTGGCATCGTGATTCTGCTTGGCCTGCCGTCCGTGATGATGTGCCAATCCGCCACCGCCACCGCAACGCCGGCCGCTTCAGACCAATCCAATTCTCCCAGCGTGATCGCGTTCGCCCAATACCAGGGCAGCAAGAACTCTCTGGGCATGGTCATGACCCTGGATGCCGATGTGGGCTATCAGTTCAGCGATCGCTTTGCAGGTGACATCGGCGTGCCTTTGTTATTTGTGCGCACTCCGTTCTCTCCCGTAGTTAATCGCGACTGGTTCTGGGATACAGCCATCGGCGAGCCATACCTGGATATGAGGTACACACGTCCCTTGGGCAAGAAGGTAAAGCTGACCTCCATTATCACCGTAACCATCCCGGCAGCAAATGAGGACCGGATTTACAGCACGGGCCGCTTCGGGGCAGACTTGTTCAATCATGTGGAGGAGACGTTTGGAAACCTGACGCCCTTCTTAAACTTTGGGGCTTCGAATGGAGCGGTGAGTCAATTCGTTATGCCCAGGCCCTATCAGGAAGCCCGGCCTTACGAGAGCCTCGGTTTCCTCTCGGATTACGAAGCGGGGGCTAGTTATAAGCGCCGGAAAGGTTTGTTCAAGGGCCTCGGTGTTGGAGCTTCTGTCTATGATCTTTTGCCCGTCGGACCTCAAAAGATATTCAGCCGACTTGTTCTGCCGTAT
>JBOGJS010000334.1:0-6950 GCA_050745365.1 Terriglobia bacterium | reverse complement strand
CTGTCTCGGCGAGCAGGACATAGGACCCGGATGGAACGGAGACACCGTTGATGACGCTGCCGTTCAGGTCATAAAACAGCAGGCCGCGGACGAACAACTGCGGAGGAGCAGTAAGCCCGGAAAGCCCATTGACGTTCAGAAACTGCGTTTCCGGAAGGTTTGTGACGGGATTAAGTCCACCGCTGGTAAAGACATAAATCGGTTGCCCCCGGAAGATCTGCGGGCACGGGGTAAAGAGAAAACCGCCAGTTACACTATCGGAGCCTGCCGAAATCAGCGAAATGAAATTGCCCGGAACGGTCTGCAAGGGGATATAAATATCCTCGGCGGTCATGGTCACGGGCGGAGGCGTCGCGGGAGCGGTGACGGTTGGAGGCGGGACATAACTTCCGTGCACCACCACTTGCTCGCCCACGGCCAGGTAACTTGAGTCCGGAGTATTGTTCGCAAAATTCGTAGCCGGCGAAGCAAAATAAAAACCGGTGGAGGCAGGAATGTTCACAATGACTGGCGGAGTATCCAGATCAACAGGGTTACCGCCGTCGGAAGCGCCGGTATTCGGCTCCTCGTCGCGTACGGACATGGTGAGCTGGGTTACATTGCCGCTCGAGTCCTTGGTAATGGAAAGAATGGGACCGAGAAATGCCGTAACGTTGCTATCGATATCTTCCCGATTTTCGATGGTGGCCGATTTGGCCACAAAGTCTCCATCCGTATCGAGGTACCCGTCGACCGCTGCAAAACTCTCGGTCGTCAATTGATTGAGGGCGGGCGTCCCGATGAGCTGCGTGTTTTTGGTCAGATTCACGGTGACGGAGGGGCCGCCGCCCGGCGTAACCGTTGACAGGCCGGAAAGAAGCTGGAGGACAAAGCTACCAGTGAACTTGGCGCTTGCGTACGTCGAGCTGACACTCAGGACGTACCCATAGACATCATCCATGTTGCCGAAGCCCTGATTGCCGGAAGCTACCAGCGGTGTTCCGGTGACCACCGGCGTGACCTTAACCGTCAATGCTCCTGGCGTGCCCGTGACGTTAAGCTGGCCTTGCTGCGTCGATTCAACGGATTCAGGTAGGTTGAAATCCACCTTCAGAACGCTGACCTGGCCCTCGGTGACCACCAGTGGCGGATTGATATTGAAATTGATGGTTTCCGTGGTGAAAGTTGGCGTAACGACATCGACGGGCGGGCTCACAGTCGGGTCAAAGATGCTCATCGTCGGGGCAGCAACCGTCAGCGTTCCTTGCGTGTAAGTTCCCGAACCCAGGGTCGCCGCCTGAGCGAGGATGGTGGAAGTATCACTCAAGGCGGCATAGTCCACCCAAATCGAAGAGTTGGCAGGAATTACGGAGACGGTACCGCCATTTTCTCTGGTCACGCTAAGAGCCGTGACAAGCGTGCGGAAGGAAAGCACATCACAAAGGGGGGTGTCGCCTACCACTATGGTCAGCGTGCCATCCGAAGGCGCGGGCACACTAGGGGTGCCACCACAGCCAGTCAGCGACAGCGCCACCAGCCCCAAAATCAAGCTCCATGAGAGTAAACGTCTAGCCATCTTCCTCCTAGCTCAAAGAAGCTGTCGAAACACGTTGGTCTATGGCGCCCCGGAACATGAAAATGACCCCTCACCCGCCCCTCGTACCTCGGGCACCCTTCCCCCGGGGCTGATCGTGTCCCACATCTTTTGCTGGACACAGGGGGTGTATCGGGGCACGGCTTCAGCAGTGCCGATGGAGCGCGAACAAAATAGCGGCTTTAGCCGCTGCGGGTAAGGAATCAGGGGCTTAAAGCCCCGTCCTAAAGCGCCCCTGTTCCGGCACGGCTGAAGCCGTGCCCTGATACGAAGCCCTCCACAATCCGCTGCGGAACAATGACTTTGGGTCCACCCTCCTGTGTCCAGCAGAAGATGTGGGTAAAGATCAGTTGTGGAGTAGCAGCGGGTTTATCGCGCCACTAAACTGTCGGCGTGAAGCCGCCGCTACCGCTGGGTCAGACATCACAAAATAGGTTTGAACCAAGCGCTACTGTTCGTCCTCCGGACGAGTGTGATCGTGGAGCTCATAGCGCAATCGCCGTGCCCCGATGTCACCCGGACGGAGGTCGAGTGGTTTGAATCGGGAATTCACTTGAACAGGCGCATTTGTTTTTGCGGATCGTTTTGCCGCGTCGATCACTTCAAGCAAGTGGAGGTCGTGCGTGGGCTCCACAAGCGGGTCGCGGCCGTTGTGCAGGGCCATCACAGCTTCCCGCAAGCCGTCGGCCCAATGCCACGTCGCTTCGATAGGCTCATACTCCTCCCAGCGACCTGCTTCGTTCGACCACATCGCATAGCCCTTGGGGTCCCAGTCGTCGCCAAGAAGGTTGGCAGTGCCTCGAGTTCCGTACACTTCCAGTCCCGGCCTTCGGTACCGCTGGATGGCATCACTCGAGACGATCGACGAAACAGCTCCTGACTCATGGCGGAGAACAACGTGAGATACGTCGGATTCGGGATCTTGAATTACCATCTCCCCCACCACCCGCGGCGCTACAGCAGTGGCCTCCGCCGCGAATACCTCGACAACCGGCCCGAGCAAGGCCGTGATACTTTTCAGGTTGTAGATGCCTTTCTCTGCAAGCGGTCCCACGCCATTCCGATAATGCCAAACCGCCCGTCCGCCTGCGTTCCCGTAAAGCCCACGCGCCGAGTGAGGGCGGCCGATGGCTCCGTTTCGAATCTCGCCCCATAGTGCACGAAAGGTTGGCGCAAGCTGTACGAAGGGAGCAATTAACAGATTCAGGCCCCTGGAAACTGCCAGATTCACCACCGCCTCAGCCTCGGGGCGGCTCGATGCCAGCGGTTTTTCAACCACCACGTGCTTGCCGTGCTCGAGTGCGAGGCGTGTAAACTCTAGGTGACTGTCGGGCGCGGTGATGATCAAAATAATGTCCACGTCCGATTCGAGCACTTCGCGCGGCTCAGCCACCAACTGCATTCCCGGTCTTCGAGCCAACAGATGCGGCCAAGCCGCGCGACGGCGCGCGCAGATCGGGCCTTCCACGCAATACCCGCGTGGCAACAGGAGATCAAGGACTCGAAGATAGGCCCACAGAACATTGCCTGCTCCAATCACCCCCACGCGAACGGGCGACTGGCGTTCCTTCAGGCGTGTGGCTGCTTCACTTTTCTGATCCATCCGAGCTCCCAGTGACGCGCAATATCCGCACAGCGTGACACTCTCTCCCGTGAACACCTAACTACGCCGTCTCCTTAATCTCCTTCACTGGCTCGGACTCTAGTGACATCAGGACGCCAGCAACAACCGCGAGACCAATTCCAATCCACTGGTATCTTTTTGGCTTTTCTCCGAGGAAAGCTACCGCGAGAAGAACGGTAAGCAGAGGGTAGAGGGAAGTTAATGGAACAGCAACGGAGGCTTTGGCTCCCTGCTCGAGTGAGGCATAGAGATACCAGGCGCCTAGCCCATTCGTGAATCCAACGACGATGCCAAGAGCAATATTCCAGCCGGTCAGGTTGTGCAGACTCGTTGTAGCCAGTAACCAGATTGCGAGCATGAGATAGCCAACTCGACTCCAGATAAACACTGAATCTGCAGAAATCCAGTTCGTGGAGAGCTTCTGCAGCAAGCCCATGATTCCCCAGAACACAATCGTCGCCAGAGAAAAGATCATCCATTCAGACATGAATTCTCCTCACAACGATAAAAGGACGATCGATGCCATTGCCAGAAATAAACCCAGGATTTGTACCTTATTGAGCCGCTCTTTCAGAACTATGACCGCCAGCACAACCGTCAAGACTGGAGAAAGGGAGGTGACGGGCGCAACGACAGATGCCTTCCCGTGCTCCATGGCAGCGAAAAACGTCAAAACGCCGAGTGCTGCGAAGAGACCCATCCAAATCGAATAGGTCACGCCGTGCTTCTCGACGGCAACTTTGATCCGAAGCCGCCAGAAGCACATCACCACGATCGGAATAAGGCCGGCGGTGAATAATATCTGCATCTGCCTCGGGCCTACCCGGTCGGCTCCCACCTTGCCCAAAAAACCGAAAATACCCCACCAGAAAATGGAAAGGAGCGCGTAAACCAACCATTTGGGGATGAGGCGTGACCTCTGCACATCGTCTCCTGTCACACTAATTCGTGCGTAATCCAGCTCCAAAGGAGCGAGCTAATTTTAGCCCAGGGCGAAAGAACGTATGAATAAATTCAAGTCTGTTTTCGCTGGCAGGAGATTAGGAGACGTTTCCTCGCCGATGATCACCCCGGCGGAATTTCTGGATTATGTGATCGCAGGTTCTGAGGGTGAAGGCCACAATGGGCATCGTTGTCGTCTTATCCCCAGGAAAGACAAACACGCTGGCGTCGCAAATATAAAGATTGCGGACGTCATGACTCTGGCCAAATGCGTTGGTATAAAATTTCTTCGGGTCGTTCCCCATGCGGCACGGGCCAAACTCATGATTGCTCTTGCCGCTCCATTTCGGCTGCTGCTCAACGCCCCAGACCTCTCCACCTGCCGATTTCACGAGCTCAGCCATCACTTGTTTCGAGTGCTCCCACATGGCCAAAACGTTTGGCTCCCAGTGGAAATGAATGCGAAGGGCTGGTATCCCGAAGATATCCTTAACCTGCGGATCAATGTCCAAAAAGTTGTCAGGATTCGGCAAGGAGGGTGCCTGGGTCGCAAAGCTGAAGGGCGCGGGATAGTAGTGTTTGATGCTGCGCTTGAAGTCGACTCCGAAGCCCTCAATTTCTCTCGCGTACCAGGGAAATTGATCACAGCCGACGCTGCTGTAGACGCAATATCCTCGAATAAATGTCTCCTCATGCGGATTTTTCAGGTTTTGCCAGCGCGGCATCCAGACGATGGTCGCCGCCGAAATGTTGTCGGCCCGGCTGGGCTGGCCCGCAAGTTGCGGCAGGACGCCGTAGGCGGGGGTGCCGTAGAGATGGTCGCACAGGTTCCTTCCCAACTGGTCGCTTGAATTGCCGATCCCATTCGACCAATGGCGCGATTTGGAATTCAGCAGAATGTGCGTGGTTTCAACGCAGGAGGCGGCCACGACTACTGCTCTGGAATAGACCTCGACTTCCTGTTTGGTGTTTCGGTCCACATAGGCCACCCCCTTGGCCTGCCCGTTTTCATCCACCAGAACATTCTTGGCGATAGCGTCCGCGCGCAGCTCCAAGCGGCCGGTTTTTTCGGCATCGGGAATCGTGAACCAGGTCGGCGAGAAGAATGAGCCCGTGTCGCATCCGCTCCCACAGTTCGCACAATAATGGCAGGGCGGATGGCCATTCTGCGGGATGGTCAGTTGCGCACAACGATCGGGAAGATAAGGCACTCCGACCTTCTTGGCTCCCTCTTGCAAAATATAGTCGCCGCAACGGAGGGGAATTGCCGGAAGATAGACACCGTCAGGGTTGCTGGGGCGGTTCTGAATAGTGCTGGCAATGCCCATCATCTTTTCAGCACGGGTGAAGTAAGGCGCGATTTCGTCGTAAGTAACGGGCCAGTCTACATCAAAGCCATCCAAGCTGGCGGCCCTGAAATCAATCTCGCCAAAGCGGGCCGACGAGCGGCCCCAGAAATTCCCTTTGCCGCCGGTGATCTTGCATCGCACCCATTCCCAGTTCGTCCCGGGTGCGTTCACATAGGTGACGTCGTGCTCCCAACAGGGCTGGGTGTATTCAGTCTCGTCGTGGTAGCGCGGAAACGTGGGGTCGCCGAAACCTCGATATTTCGTCTCGAAGGGCTGCCGGTGCATGCGATAAGCCCGGGAGGGGACGATGCGAGGTCCATTGTTCAAGGCCAGGACGTGTAATCCCGCTTCGCAGAGCGCCTTGAGCGCCGTGCCTCCGCCGGCTCCGGTTCCTACGACGATGACATCGTAAATTTTCTTTGCCATAAGCAGAACTCCATCTGATCAGAGTGAGCCTGTAAATCTCGATACAGGCAGGGCGGGGTTCGAGTCCCGCCGTTATGACAGATTTCAGCGGCCTTCGCCGGCGGGGCTGAAACTCTACCCTGCGTTGCGCGCTCAAGCTCGTGGGAAGTCCAGGTGAGGAATCGCCCAAAGCTTGCGCGAGCAAACGATTCAGGAAACAGGTGGGGGCAGATGAAGGTGTTCCGGATCATTCTGATGAGGACAGGACGGCATCGCCGTCCACATGACTTGCAGCCCCTTCCAATCCAGTTGATCGAGTCCTTCCCGAGTAGTATAAAAGCCCATCACGGTGTATTGCCGTAGCAGGGTGAAGAAAGCGCGCCCTTCGTCCTCGCCTGCCCGGTAGCGACTCTTGTAAGCGAAGTGTCCGAGCATGTCGGTTTGCTGCTCAGGAGTGCAATCGATGAACGCATGCCGGTGATGAAACTGCGCATTGCCATCCATCCAGTTCAGGCCGAAACGAAAATGGACCTGGACGTTTTCGCTGCGGCTTTTGAGCGCGTCCGGAATTCTTTCGCTCTGTCCGACGGCTCGGTGCACTCCGGCGGGCTGGTAAGTGAACTCGCCAACATCAGCGCTGCTCGCCACCATGAAATCGATAAACTCGGCAACACCGGTTTCGAGTGCGCCGGGTTTGCCGTCATTCGGGATGATGAGATCCGTAAGGCGCTCGAGCGTGGCGTACTCATGCGGCTCGAAGAACAGAGGCTGGTAAGGATCCGTCTTCTTGGCCCTCTCGCTGGCCTCGCCCTCGTGATCGCAGGCAAACGCCCATCGCCGAAACCCCGGAAATTTAGCAGCTACGGACGCTAGCGCGAGGGCACGCATCATTTCCCGCCGCTCCATTCCCTGTTGTCCCATTACTTCCCTTTCTTTTCTTGAGAGTATCTCAGCTCAGTAAGCGCGACAGACTCGTTTGCCTCCAAAACAACCCCTGCAAGCGAACGTTGAACCCGCGAGCAGATAAAATGGAGCCGAAACAGAGCTCCCTCTCATC
>JBOGJS010000333.1:0-5950 GCA_050745365.1 Terriglobia bacterium | reverse complement strand
CACGAGATGTTGCACAAGGCCGAGCGCCGGACGACCACCACCAAAACCGTCAAGGAAACCGAGGCCGAGGCCATCGCCTTTATTGTCGGCAAGGCGGTTGGATTGGAGCCGGGCAGCGCGTCCGCCGACTACATCCACCTTTACCACGGCAATGCTTCCTTGCTGGCGGAAAGCCTTGAAGTCATTCAGAAAGCCTCCGCCGTCATTCTCGCCGCTTTGGAGCCGCCTGTCTCGGAGATGGCCTCCGAACAACCCGAAGAACTGGCTGCAGCCAGCTAAGCCGCTCTGTCTCTGGGCGGGTGACAGGTTCGCCCGCTCCATTCTTCCACGGAATGCCAACCCTCAAAAGGAGCCAATCATCATGGATACCACCATTATCAATGCCACCGAATACCGCAACCTGCCGCTCGGGTTGCTCACCGAATCCGCCACCAACCCACGCCGAATCTATGAGGATGCGGCCCTCAAGGAGTTGGCCGAGAGCATCCGCAGCCAGGGCGTTCTCTCCCCATTGCTTGTGCGGCCTTTGAACGAGCGCAACTTCGAGATTGTAGCCGGAGCGCGGCGTTACCGCGCCGCGCAGATGGCCGAGGTTGCGACCGTTCCAGTTCGCATCGTCAACCTCAGCGATGCCGAAGCACTGGAGGCGCAGCTTATCGAAAATCTCCAACGCCGGGACGTTCACCCGATGGAAGAGGCGCGAGGCTTCCGAGCTTTGCTGAATCTGGAGGAGCCGAAATACTCCGTCGAGCAAATCGCAGCTCGCACGGGCAAAACGCCCGTATACGTCGCCCATCGGTTGAAATTGACCGAGCTTGCCGAGGTTGCGGTGGAAGCCTTCTACCGCGAGGAGATCGGCGTCGGCCACGCCCTCTTGCTGGCGAAACTGCCAGCCGACAAGCAGGAGGAGGCGCTTGCCGCCTGTTTCAAAGAGGATTGGAGCGGAACCGGCGACCGGAAAGCCAAGCGCATTCTGCTGCCCGTTCGCAATCTTCAGTTCTGGATTGAGACGAATATCATGCTCATCCTGAAAGATGCTCCGTTCGACAAGCGGGACGCGCATCTGGTCGCCATCGCGGGGAGTTGCGTGGACTGCCCCAAGCGGACAGGACACAACAAGCTCCTGTTCGCCGATGTCCGGCAGGACGCTTGCACTGACCCAAGCTGCTATCAGGCGAAGCTGGACGCGCACGTTGCCAAGATCATCGCCGCCAACCCGAAACTTGTGCAAATCAGCACAGCTTACGGCCAGCAGCAAGAAGGCGGCCCCGTTCTCCCGCGCAACAAGTACGTTGCCATCCGCGACGAGAAACCAAGGAGCAAGGAGGAGGCGCAGAGGCCGGAGTACAAGACGTGCAAATACACCACCGAGGCCATCATCGCGGAAGGAAGCGAGAAGGGCGAGGTTCACAAGGTCTGCGCAAGTCTCGATTGCCCAATCCATCACCCTAAAAAGCCACACCAGCGGAGCGGGGCTGATGCTTCGTTCAAAGTGGAGCAGGAGAAGCGCCACCGCGAGGAAGCGATTGCCAATACCATCGGCATCCGCACTCTTGCCGCCATCGTCGCAGCGGTTCCCGTGCGCCTAATGAAACGCGACTTGCTGTTTGTAGTTGAACGGCTGGCGGCATCGCTGGACGAACGCCGTCTGGAGATCGTCGCCCGTCAGCGCGGCATCAAGAAGGCGAAGGATAGCGACTCCGTCGAGAAGCTGTTCGCCGCCTACCTGCGCCGCGCCGAGGAAGGAACGCTTGGCGGCTTGCTGGTAGAAATCACTATCCTGCATTCCGCCGCCCGGCAGAATACGGTGCAAATGCTCCGCGACGCGGCCAGCGTTTACAAGGTGGACGTGGACGCAATCGGCCAGAAGGTCAAACAGGAGTTCGCTGCAAAGGGGAAGGCGAAGCTGGCGAAGAAGCCGGTAGCAAAGCCCGTTCCTGCCAAGATGAAGAAGTCGGCATAGAGGTTATGGAATCACTTCGGGGTCTGCCGCGTGGCAGGCCCCATTTTCGTGCACCCGTCTTCCCACCCTGGGCGTGGCTTCTGCCTGCGGCGGAAGCGCCTTGCCCACCCACCCGACGGGCCTGCGCGAATCCTATTCCCGTTTTCATAAATTGATCAGACCCCACTCGCTTGATCGCGCGCATACAACGCCGGTTGCACCCGCTTTGGTACAATTTCCAATAGCTCAAATGTAACCTATTCAAATGCAATGACTTGAGGCCATATGAATATTGGCGATCTCCGGCAAAACGTCACCCTTTACGGCCCCCTGTTTCCCGAGCCGGTTCAAGTCATCGTTGCGACGCAGATGGGCGACGCCATCAAGTTGATCGGGAAAGGGGTTCGATCAAACAAGGTTTATGAACCGATCCTTAGCATCGATCAGCTTGCACAGCTCCATGCCTCTCCGGCTCAGGAGCCATTCGACGGGGACGCAGCGAAGTTCCGGCTTGGGGTCGAGGCCATGCGTCTCGGGTTGGCGTATGAATATGACCCCTACTTCTCCCTGTCAATTGCTCGTGTGGACCCATTGCCCCACCAATTGGAAGCGGTCTACGACTATTTCATCAAGCTTCCTCGTATCCGATTCCTGTTGGCGGATGATCCAGGCGCAGGCAAAACGATTATGGCGGGCCTGCTCATCAAAGAGCTAAAGATTCGAGGTCTGGTCAAGCGGACACTTATCGTGACACCGGCGAATCTATCGTTTCAGTGGCAACGGGAACTGAAAGATAAATTCCGGGAAAGCTTCGAGGTCGTTCGCAGCGATGTGCTTCGCGCCAATTACGGAATGAATCCCTGGCAAGAGAAGAACCAGGTCATCACATCCGTGTCATGGGTTTCGCGCTTTCCGGATGCTAAGGAATCGTTGCTCAGAAGCCAGTGGGACCTCATTATCGTCGATGAAGCCCATAAGATGAGCGCTTCCAGTGCAGACAAGAAGACCCTTGCCTATCAACTCGGCGAGTCCCTCTCTCAGATGACGGACCACTATCTGTTGATGACCGCTACGCCACACAAGGGTGATCCTGAGAATTTCTGCCTTTTTCTTTCGCTGCTCGATAAAGATGTATACGGCAATATCAAGAGTCTTGACGAGGCGATGGCAAAGCACGAGGCGCCGTTTTATCTTCGACGTCTCAAAGAGGCGTTAGTCAGCTTTCCCGACCCTGATACCGGCGTCGTGAAGGCGCTCTTCACTAAACGAACTGTCCAAACCACTCCGTTCCAGATCAGCGATGATGAGTTGGAGCTTTATGACCAGCTCACGCGGTACGTAGAGGATCAGTCCATCAAGGCCGCACGAGAGGATTCGGCACGAGGCCGCGCGGTGGGTTTCACCATGGCTATGCTTCAGCGTCGGTTCGCATCCAGTATCTATGCGGTGCGGCGAACGCTCGAGCGGATGAAGGACAAACGCGAAAAGGTTCTTGAAGATCCGGCCAAGTTTCGTCAGGAACAGATCGCAAAGCGCCTACCAGAAGATTTCGAGGAACTGCCCGACGAAGAGCAGCAGGAGATAGTTGCTGACCTTGAAGAGGCTGTAGCTTCCTTTGACCCCGGCGACCTTCAGTTAGAGATCTCCGAGTTGGAAAAACTGATACGTGACAGCAAAGTTCTTGAAGTCCAGGAAGCGGAAGTGAAAGTCCGGCGGCTGAAAGAACTGTTGACCGATCAGGGAGTCTTTGCCGATCCAACCATGAAGCTCCTGCTTTTCACGGAGCACAAGGACACCCTTGACTTTCTAGCAGGTGACGGGCGGAATGGCAGGCCGCTCGGTAAGTTGCTTCAATGGGGGCTGTCCGTGACGCAGATTCACGGCGGGATGAAGATCGGCGACCGCGACACTCCTGGAACCAGAATCTACGCCGAGCGCGAGTTCCGCGAGACGTGTCAGGTGCTTGTGGCCACCGAAGCTGCGGGTGAGGGCATCAATCTCCAATTCTGCTGGCTGATGATTAACTACGACATCCCATGGAACCCGGTTCGCCTTGAGCAGCGCATGGGCCGCATTCACCGTTACGGCCAGGAGAAGGATTGCCTCATCTTCAATTTCGTCACAACCAACACTCGCGAAGGCCGGGTTCTCGAAAAGCTATTTGAACGCATCTCGGAGATCGAAAAAGACCTCGATCCCAAACGCACTGGGAAGGTCTTCAATGTCCTTGGAGAGATTTTCCCGGCCAACCAGCTCGAAAAGATGCTGCGCGATATGTATGCGCGTAATCAGATGACCGAAGAACTCATCAAGCAGCGCATAGTCGAGCAAGTCGATCCCGAACGCTTCCGCAGCATCACAAGTTCTACGTTGGAGGGGCTCGCGAAGCGCGAGTTGAATCTCTCGGCCATCGTTGGCAAGTCCGCTGAAGCCAAGGAACGGCGTCTTGTCCCGGAAGTGATTGAGCAGTTCTTCCTTGAGGCTGCTCCAATTACAGGGCTTGAAGTCAGCGAGCAAGGCAAAGGGCAGCATACCTACAGAGCGCCCCGCGTTCCCCGGACCCTCTGGCCGACCGGCGAGCGCCTGGAGCCGCGATTCGGGAAATTGGGCCGAGAATATAAGCAGTTCGTGTTCGACAAGGAAATTCTCAAGAAATTGCCCACCTTTGATTGGGTAACGCCAGGGCATCCTCTCTTCGAGACAGTGCGTGAGGAGCTCCTTGAGGCAGTCCGTGGTGACATGGAACGCGGCGCTGTATTTTATGACGTACACCGCAGTGTGCCAGCCCGGCTCGCGGTCTATTCCGCCGCAATTCGGGATGGCCTAGGCCACGAACTCCATCGCCGCCTATTCATCGTTCAGGAAGAAATTGAGGGCACGCTGGCAGTGCGTCAACGCGCACCGGCTGTCTACCAAGATCCGGAACGGTTTCTTGAGCGTACATTTCTGACCAAAGGTCTCACTAGTCTGGCTGCAGAGGTGCTTCGGCGGCTTTCCGGAGAAAAGACTGAAACCTCCGCCGTCTTCAACATGACAACGCAGTTCGGCGGCGGCAAAACCCACGCACTCACCTTGCTGTATCACCTGGCCAACAATAGTCCGAAGGCGAAGGACTGGCAGGGCGTGCCCCGGCTGCTCCAGGTGGCCGGCCTGAACGCGGTTCCTGCCGCCAAGGTGGCGGTGTTTGTCGGAACAGAATTCGATCCCATTGCCGGACGTGGAGGGGCAGACGGAACTCCGAACCGGAAAACGCCTTGGGGTGAAATTGCATTTCAAATTGGCGGCGCAAGTGCTCTCTCCATTCTGGCGGAGCATGAGAAGCAGATGGTCGCACCTGGCGGAGACGTGATTCGCGCCTTCCTCCCCAAGGAGAGGCCCGTACTTATCCTGATGGACGAACTGATGAACTTCGTCAGCCGTAGCCGCAAAAGCGGCATGGCTTCACAGCTCTACAGCTTTCTCCATAATCTGAGCGAAGAGGCGCGCGGGCGCGACAACATGGTCCTGGCCGTCTCAGTCCCGGCATCGGAACTCGAAATGAGCGCCGACGACCAATCCGATTACGAACGATTCAAGAAACTGCTTGACCGGGTCGGCAAGGCCGTCATCATGTCGGCGGAATCGGAGACCTCTGAGATCATCCGCCGTCGCCTCTTCGAGTGGGATGAGAATGCGGTGACTGCTGATGGTAGGGTTCTGCTGAAACGCGATGCGATTGGCACTTGCAATGAGTTTGGCGACTGGGTGAAGGACCATCGCCAACAGGTCCCGGAGCAATTTAATTTCGACGGCGCCCGCGAGGCCTTTGCGGCGACCTATCCGTTTCATCCTTGTGTCCTCTCCGTCTTCGAGAGAAAGTGGCAGGGATTGCCGAGATTCCAGCAAACGCGCGGAATCCTCCGTCTCTTGGCCTTGTGGGTTTCCCACGCCTTTCAGGACGGATTCAAGGGCGACCATCGCGATCCCTTGATCGGACTCGGCACCGCACCGCTGGACGATCCTCAATTT